>CALDYW010000195.1 GCA_937944395.1 uncultured Paracoccaceae bacterium
GGCCAAGAGGGGGGCAGACAGCCCCCCTTCGGCGCGCGCAGTTCCGTGCGGGCGGCCGTCTGGGGGGGCGGGTTGCGGGGGGTGCGGCCTGCCGCTAAGGGGTGGGGGTGCCGCCTGTGCAAGGAGTGCCGCCGATGTCCCTCGCCCGCCATCCCCTGAAGGACGCCCGTGCCGAGGGCGCTGCGCCCGGCGGCGGGCTCGGTCCCTTGCCGGACTGGGATCTCTCCGACCTCTACGCCGCACCCGATGCGCCCGAGGTTGCGGCGGACCTCGGGCGGCTCGAGGCCGAGTGCGCCGCCTTCGCCGCCGCCTACGCGGGCAAGCTCGCGGGGCTCGACGCCGCGGGCCTGCGCGAGGCGGTCCTGGCCTACGAGCGCATCGAGACCGTCGCGGGGCGCATCATGTCCTTCGCAGGCCTGCGCTATTATCAGGACACGCTCGATGCGACCCGCGCCAAGTTCCTGTCGGACTGCCAGGACCGGGTGACGGCGGCGACCACGGCGCTGGTGTTCTTCCCGCTCGAGATCAACCGGATCGAGGACGCGGCGCTGGAGGCGCGGCTTGCCGCGGATGCCGTGCTCGGGCGTTACCGGCCGGTGATCGAGCGGATGCGGGCGCTGCGGCCGCACCAGCTGTCGGACGAGCTGGAGCGTTTTCTGCACGACCGCTCCACCGTCGGGGCCTCGGCCTGGAACAAGCTCTTCGACGAGACGATGGCGGGCCTCGCCTTCGAGGTCGGCGGCGAGGTGCTGAACCTCGAATCGACGCTGAACTGCCTGACCGACCACGACCGGTCCAGGCGCGAGGCGGCGGCACGCGAGCTGGCGCGGGTGTTCGGGCTGCACCTGAAGCTCTTCGCCCGGATCCACAACACGCTCGCCAAGGAGAAGGAGATCGAGGACCGCTGGCGGAAGATGCCGACGCCGATGCACGCACGGCACCTTGCCAACCAAGTCGAGCCCGAGGTGGTCGAGGCGCTGCGCAACGCGGTCGTCGCCGCCTATCCGCGCCTCAGCCACCGCTACTATGCCCTGAAAGCGCGCTGGCTGGGCCTCGAGCAACTCGAGGTCTGGGACCGCAACGCGCCCCTGCCGATCGAGACCGAGCGTCTGGTGCCCTGGGCGGAGGCGCGCGACATCGTCATGGAGGCCTACGCGGGCTTCTCGCCGCGGATGGCCGAGCTTGCCGCGCCTTTCTTCGAGAAGGGCTGGATCGATGCCGGCGTGAAGCCCGGCAAGGCGCCGGGCGCCTTCGCCCATCCGACGGTGGCCGAGGCGCATCCCTACGTGATGCTGAACTACCTCGGCAAGCCGCGCGACGTGATGACGCTCGCCCACGAACTCGGCCACGGGGTCCACCAGCGGCTGGCGGCGGCGCAGGGGGAACTGCTGTCGGCGACGCCGCTGACGCTGGCCGAGACGGCGAGCGTGTTCGGCGAGATGCTGACCTTCCGGTCGCTGCTCGCCCGTGCCGCGACGCCAACCGAGCGCAAGGTGCTGCTGGCCGGCAAGGTCGAGGACATGATCAACACCGTGGTGCGGCAGATCGCCTTCTACGACTTCGAGGTGAAGCTGCACGCGGCCCGCGCGAAGGGGGAACTGACGCCTGACGACATCGGGCGGCTGTGGATGGAGGTGCAGACCGCCTCGCTGGGGCCGGCCTTCCGCTTCATGCCGGGCTACGAGACCTTCTGGGCCTACATCCCGCATTTCGTGCATTCGCCCTTCTACGTCTATGCCTATGCCTTCGGCGACGGGCTGGTCAACGCGCTCTACGCCGTCTACGAGGAGGGCGACCCGGGCTTCCGCGACCGCTACTTAGAGATGCTGGCGGCGGGCGGGTCGCGGCATCACCGCGAGCTGCTGGCGCCGTTCGGCCTCGATGCCGCCGACCCCGCCTTCTGGGACCGGGGTCTGGCGATGATCGCCGGCATGATCGACGAACTCGAGACGATGGACTGAGGCGGGGGCGCGGGCGGGCAGGCGGCGGGGGCGCTGCCCCGCAGGCGGCGGCACCGGCCTCCGGCACTGTCCCCGGGCACGGGAGGAGGCGGAAGGCGGCATGGGCGAGATCCTGCAGACACGTCTGCCGGCGATCCCCTGGCTCGATCCGCGCCTGGCGCGCCTGCCGGGGATGCTGCCGCTCGATCCGGCGGACTGGCTGGTGGCCGACGAGGCCTTCGCGGCGCAGATGGCCGAGCGCGACCGGCTGGTTGCGGAGCGGCCGGCAGAGGTGCATGCGCTTCTGCCCGAGGCGGCCGCGGCGGCGCAGGAGCTGTTCGAACGCGTGCGCGCGATCCTCCCGGCGCTCGGGCACCGGGTCGAGGGGGCGCGGGTGATCCGCCCTGACGGGGTCGCCGTGACGCCGGATGCGGCGCAGCCGCTGCTGTCGCTCGGCCGGCTGGTGCAGGAGGATCTCTGCCTGCTGCAGCCGGGCGGGGATGGCGAGCACGTCCTGACCGGCGCGATCCTGTGCTTTCCCGCCGCCTGGACGCTAGCCGAGAAGATCGGGAGGCCGCTGATGCGCATTCACGCACCGGTGCCGCGGTACGACGCAGGGATCGGCCGGAGGGTTCAGCGGTTGTTCGATGCGCTGCACCCCGACCGCCCGCTGTGGCGGATGAACCATGCGCGGCACGTGTCGCCCGGGCTGTTCCAGCCGCGCCGCGAGGGCGATCCGCGGCCGGTGCCCGCCGGCCCCGCGCCCTACCTGCGCGCCGAGCGCCAGTGCCTCCTGCGGCTGCCGCGCAGCCGGGCGGTGGTGTTCTCGATCCACACCTATGTGGTGCGAACCGCCGACCTGCCCGAAGCGGCGCGGGTGGCGCTGGAGTCCGACCACCGGCCGGTCGAACCCTGAGGCTACACCGGGGCGCGGCGGGGGGCGGGGGGGCCGGCGGCGAACCCCGGGGCGCGTCAGGTGAACGACAGCCCGAGGCCTCTGCTCAGCATCTCGACCAGGCCGATCCCGGTTCCGGTCAGGGCGACCGCCCGGGCGGCGAGGCGCGGGTTCTCGCGGCCGAGCGCGCTGTAGACGAACATCGCCGCGCCGACCGGCAGGCAGAGCGCGATCAGCGTGCCATTGAAGCAGTAGACCGTGGCGCGCTGGGCGAGCGACAGCTGCGGCGGCGCCTCGTCGGGCCCGAGCGGGTCGTAGAGCGCGGCCCGCACCCGTGCCATCTCCTCCAGCATCGGATGCGGCAGGTCGGGTCGGTCGTTGGCGGGCAGGCTCGCCGCATCCGCAGCGGCGCCTGCCGCGGGCCGTGGCGGGCGGCCCGGCCCTCCGGCGGCGCCTCCGGCCGGATGTGCCGCAGCGGAGGGCCTGTCGGGCTGGGGCTCGTCGCAGACGGGCATCGAGGGCGGCGCCTCCGAGCCGAGAGCATCGCTGCGATCCGGCGCCGTCGCGGGGCGCGCGGGCGGCCAGACCGCTGCCGCGACCTCGTCGAACACGTCCGGGGTGAACAGGTCGGTGCGCTCGATCCAGAGCACGGAATCGGGCGGGACCAGACGGGCGATCAGATCGACGAGGCGCGCCACGAAGTCGGTTGCGCGGCCGGACAGGCCGCCCGCCGACGCTCCGTCGGGTCCGACGGCCACGACCAGGGCGGCGGCGGGTCCGCCGCGCCCGGCCGACATCGGGCATGGGTCTGCCGCTGCCTCGCAGAAGCCGAGCCCGATGCGCGCGCCGGCCACGGCATAGATCGCGAGGTCGTCATAGCCCTCGTGCCGCTGCACCGCGGCGCCGGCGGTCTCGGCCAGGGCGGTGCCGAACGCCTCGGCAAAGGCGGTAAAGTCGAGCCCGGGCGGCTCGAGGTAGCAGAGCGCGGCGATCGCGGTTCCGGGACTGACGGACATCCTGGCCTCCTGACCCTTTGGCCTCCTGACCTTCTCCGGATGTCAGGAAAGCAGAGGATTACGCCCTCAGTTTGGGAGGATTGTGCCGATTTCGGGAACGTCGCCGCGTTCCGGCCCGCACGCACCGCGGCGACGCGCTGTCGGCGCGGCACCTTGCGGAAACACGGAGGGGGGGCCGATGGCCCCCCCCCTCGCCGCTGCATCGGCCGCCGGTTTCAGCAGCTGTAGTAGAGCTTGTATTCCACCGGGTGGGGGGTGTGCTCGAACTCGTAGACCTCTTCCCACTTCAGGGCCATGTAGCCCTCGAGCTGGTCGCGGTTGAAGACGTCGCCCGCAAGCAGGAACTCGTGATCCTTCTCGAGCTCCTCGAGCGCCTCGCGCAGGCTGCCGCAGACCGTGGGGATCTGCGCCAGTTCCTCGGGCGGAAGGTCGTAGAGATCCTTGTCGGAGGACGGGCCGGGGTCGATCTTGTTGCGGATGCCGTCGATCCCGGCCATCAGCAGGGCCGCGAAGCACAGGTAGGGGTTCGACGACGGATCGGGGAAGCGGGCCTCGACGCGCTTGGCCTTGGGGCTCTCGGTCCAGGGGATGCGGATGCAGCCCGAGCGGTTGCGCGCGGAATAGGCGCGCAGCACCGGCGCCTCGAACCCCGGGATCAGGCGCTTGTAGCTGTTCGTCGAGGGGTTGGTGATCGCGTTCAGCGCCTTGGCATGTTTCAGGATGCCGCCGATGTACCACAGCGCCTCCTGGCTGAGGTCGGCATACTTGTCGCCGGCGAACAGCGGCTTGCCGTCCTTCCAGACCGACATGTTGACATGCATGCCGGTGCCGTTGTCGCCCTTCATCGGCTTCGGCATGAAGGTGACCGACTTGCCGTAGGCCTGTGCGACGTTGTGGATGACGTACTTGTACTTCTGCAGCTCGTCGGCCTGCTTCAGCAGCGAGTTGAACACCAGCCCGAGTTCGTGCTGGTTCGAGGCGACCTCGTGATGGTGCTTGTCCACCTTCATGCCCATGCGCTTCATGGTGGAGAGCATCTCCGAGCGCAGGTCCTGCCCCGGATCGACCGGAGGAACCGGGAAATAGCCGCCCTTGACGCCCGGGCGGTGGCCGGTGTTGCCCATCTCGTACACCGTGTCGGTGTTCCAGGCGCCGTCCACGGCATCGACCTGGAAGCTGACCTTGTTCATGGTCACCGCGTAGCGCACGTCGTCGAAGACGAAGAACTCGGCCTCGGGCCCGAAATAGGCGACATCGCCGATTCCGGTGGACTTCAGGAAGGCCTCGGCCTTCGCCGCGGTCGAGCGCGGGTCGCGGCTGTAGGCCTCGCCGGTGTCGGGCTCGACCACCGAGCAGTGCAGGCAGAGCGTCTTCTCGGCGTAGAACGGATCGAGATAGGCCGAGGCGGGGTCGGGCAGCAGCTTCATGTCGGACTGGTCGATCGACTTCCATCCGGCGATCGAGGACCCGTCGAACATGAAGCCCTCCTCGAGGAAGTCCTCGTCCACGAGGTCCGAAAGCACGGTGACGTGCTGCAGCTTGCCGCGCGGGTCGGTGAAGCGGAGATCGACGAATTCGACCTCCTCGTCCTTGATCGTCTTGATGACGTCCTTCCTTGCCATGTGGCATTCACCTCTATTCGTTCGGATTGCGTTCGGTGGCTCAAGCTGCCGGCGCGGGCGTCAGATCGCATCCTCGCCGGTCTCGCCGGTGCGGATGCGGATCGCCTGCTCGATGCTCGAGACGAAGATCTTGCCGTCGCCGATCTTGTCGGTGCGGGCCGCGGCAACGATCGCCTCGATCGCCGCCTCGACCTGGGAGTCGGGAAGCACCACCTCGATCTTCACCTTCGGCAGGAAATCGACGACGTATTCCGCCCCGCGGTAGAGTTCGGTGTGACCCTTCTGGCGGCCGAAGCCCTTCACTTCGACGACGCTCAGCCCCTGCACGCCGGCCTCCTGCAGCGCCTCCTTCACCTCGTCGAGCTTGAAGGGCTTGATGATCGCCTCGATCTTCTTCATCGCCGACCGACTCCCCCCGGTTGCCGCGCTCGCCCCGGGTCTGACCACTTTCGTCGGGGGGCGACAATTGGCTAGGGTGGCGGTTCCGGAGCCCGCCGGGCGATTTCGGGGGGCGCCGCCCATATTCCGGGCGAACCGCCCGAATAATGGGCAGAATTGAATCGGGTGGGTCGATGACCGCAGTGATCACCGCCGCCGCCATGCGCGCCGCCGAGGCAGAGGCGATCGCTCTGGGCCGCGTCACCGGCCGCGACCTCATGGAACGGGCCGGCCGTGCCGTGGTCGCCGCGATGCTGGCGGAATGGCCCGGGCTCGCCCGCGCGCCGCACCGGGCGGTGGTGCTCTGCGGGCCGGGCAACAACGGCGGCGACGGCTATGTGATCGCCCGGCACCTTGCCGCCGAGGGCTGGGAGGTCGGGGTGGCGGCGCTGGGCGATCCTGCGCGCCTGCCGCCCGACGCCGCCGCCATGCGTGCGGCCTGGGACGGGCCGGTGCTGCCCGTCGTTCCGCCGCCTGCCGACGCGCTGTCGGAAGCCGACATCGTGGTGGACGCGCTGTTCGGCACCGGCCTCGCACGCCCGCTCGAGGGGCTCGGGCCGGTGCTGGCGGCGCTTGCGGCGTCGCCCGCGCGGGTGGTGGCGGTGGATGTGCCCTCGGGCCTCTGCGCCGACAGCGGCCGGATCCTCGGCACCGCCGGCGGGCCGGGCACGGGTTCGCTGCGTGCGCATCTCACCGTCACCTTCCATCGGGCCAAGGCCGGGCACTATCTGGCCGAGGGACCCGCGGCCTGCGGTCGTCTCGTCGTCGCCGACATCGGGCTCGACCCGCACTCGGGCGAGCGCGACGCCGAGGCCCTGCGCCTCGCCGCCCCCGAACCGGCGGCATTCGACAAGCGCGGGGCCGGCCACAAGTACGAGCACGGCCATGCGCTGATCCTGGCCGGCGGTCCGGGCGAGGGCGGGGCGGCACGGCTGTCGGCGCGCGGCGCGCTGAGGATCGGGGCGGGGCTGGTGACGGGTGCCTGCCCGCTGCCGGCGCTGTCGGAGAACGCCGCGCGGCTTGACACGGTGATGCTGCGGCCGCTGCACGACGGCGCGGCGCTGGCGCGGCTTCTCGACGACCGGCGCTTCACCGCGCTCTGCCTCGGGCCGGGGATGGGCTATGCGCGCGCCCGCGACCTCGTGCCGGTGGCGCTGGCCTCGGGCCGCGCGGTAGTGCTCGATGCGGATGCGCTGTCGGCCTGGGCCGAGGATCCGCGGGCGCTGTTCGCGCAGCTCCACGGCGCCGCCGTATTGACCCCGCACGGGGGCGAGTTCGCGCGGCTCTTTCCCGATCTTGCCGCGCGGCTGAAGGCGCCGGCGACGGTCGGTCCCGCCTGGTCGAAGGTCGAGGCGACGCGCGAGGCGGCGCGGCGTGCGGGCTGCACCGTGCTGTTCAAGGGGCCCGACACGGTGATCGCCGCGCCCGACGGGCGGGCGGTGTTGAGCGCCGCCGCCTACGGCCGCGCCGCCCCCTGGCTGGCCACCGCCGGGTCGGGCGACGTGCTGGCCGGGTTCATCTGCGGACTTCTGGCGCGCGGTCTGCCGCCGATGGCGGCGGCCGAGGCCGCGGCCTGGGCCCATGTCGAGGCGGCGCGGATGCACGGGCCGGGGCTGATCGCGGAGGATCTGCCCGAGATGCTTCCGCAGGTGTTTCGCGGCCTGGGGCTGTGACGAGCGTCCGCAGCGGCGGGCGCCGTCCGCCCGGGCCTGCGGGCGCCGAACCGGATGCCGGACCCCGCCCCGCCGAACCGGATGCCGGACCCCGCCCCGGCGCCGGTCCGGGGCGACCGGCCGGTTGCGGGGGGCGCTGCCCCCCTCGG
>CALDYW010000196.1 GCA_937944395.1 uncultured Paracoccaceae bacterium
GCAGGGTCAGAGCCCGGCCGCCACCGCTTCCCAGTTCACGAGCTTCTCGAGGAAGTTGCTCAGATAGGCCGGCCGGCGGTTGCGGAAGTCGATGTAATAGGAGTGTTCCCACACGTCGCAGCCGAGCAGCGCGGTCTGGCCGAAGCAGAGCGGGTTGACGCCATTCTCGGTCTTGGTGACCTTCAGGCTGCCGTCGGCATCCTTGACCAGCCAGCACCAGCCCGAGCCGAACTGCGCGGCGCCTGCGGCGGCGAACTCGTCCTTGAACTTCTGCACCGAGCCGAAGGCCTCGGTCAGCGCCTTCTCCAGCGCGCCCGGCATCTTCTTGTCCTCGCCCGGCGCCATCCAGCCCCAGAACATGGTGTGGTTCCAGTGCTGGCTGGCGTTGTTGAAGATGCCCGACTGCGCCACCGCGCCGGCCTGGTAGGTGCCGCGCACGATGTCCTCGAGGCTCCGGCCCTCCCACTCGGTGCCGGCGATCAGCTTGTTGCCGTTGTCCACATAGGCCTTGTGGTGCAGGTCGTGGTGATACTCGAGCGTCTCCCTCGACATGCCGAGAGGGGCGAGGGCGTCGTGGGGATAGGGAAGGTCGGGAAGCGTGAAGGCCATCGGATCACCCTTTCGGTGGCGGTTGCGCGATCTTTCGCGATAAAGGGTCCGAGGGCAGCCGAGGTCAAGGGCCGCCCGGGACCTGCGGAGAGGCGATGTCGGGCGGGGCGACGCTGGTCGGAATGATGAAGGACGAGGGGCCCTGGCTGCTCGAATGGGTCGCCTTCCACCGGCTGATCGGCTTCGACCGGATCGTGGTGCTGACCAACGACTGCCGCGACGGCACCGGCGCGATGCTCGACCGGCTCGCCGCGCTCGGGGTTGCGACCCATGTGCCGAACCCGGTGCCGGAGGGACGCAAGCCGCAGCCCGCGCATCTGCGCCGGGCCGAGGCCCTTGCCGCGGTGCGCGATGCCGACTGGGTCATGGTGCTCGACGCCGACGAGTTCCTTGCGATCCGCGCCGGCGCCGGGCGGCTGCCTGACCTCCTCGCGGCGCTGCCCGCGGGCGCTGAGGCGGTCGCGCTCACCTGGCGGCTGTTCGGCTCGGCCGGCCACGAGGCCTGGCGCCCGGGTCCGGTGACGGCGGCGTTCACGCGCGCCGCCCCCGACGACTTCCCGCGCGGCTGGGGGGTCAAGACGCTGTTCCGCCCGTTCGCGGGCATGCGCCTGGGCATCCACCGGCCGCAGGTCGCGCGGCAGGGGCGCGATGCCGCCTGGCTTGCCGGCCGGCACTGGGTGAACGGGTCGGGCGCGCGGCTTCCGCCCGACTTCGTCGCCTCCGGCTGGCGCTCGACCGCGGCCACGGTCGGCTATGGCCTCGGCCAGATCAACCACTACGCGGTCAAGGGGATCGAGACCTTCCTGCTCAAGGCCGACCGCGGCAACGTCAACGCCAAGGAAGACAAATACGGCCCGGCCTATTTCGCGATCCACGACCGCAACGAGATCGAGGACCGGACGATCCTGCGCCACGCCCCCGTGCTGGCCGAGGCGCTCGCGGCTCTGCGCGCCGATCCCGAACTCGCCCGCCTCGAGGCCGACGCCGTCGCCGCCGCCGAGGCGCGGCTCGCCCGGCTGCGCGCCGGGCCTGACTGGCCGGACCGCGTTGCGGCGCTGCGCGCGGCCGGGGCGATCCCGATCGGCGACCTCGACCGGGTGCTCTATCTCCACAGTCTCGCCCCCGCCTTCCGCGCCCGGATCGAGGCGCTGCGCGCCTCGGGCGTGCCCGACGAGGTGCTGGCCCGGCAGGTCGCCGCCGCCACCGCCGCCGCCGAGGCCGCCCGCGGCGGTCGCGCGGGTCGCATGCGCCCGCGCCGGCGCGACCGGACCGACCGGACCGACCGGACCGACCGGACCGACCGGGGCGGTTGACACTCGCGCGGCGCGGGCCCCGGGGCCCTGTCCCTGCCGGAAGGCCCTTGGGGGCCGCCTGCCGGCCTTGCCGTCCGTGCCGAACCCGGGCGCACCACCGATCCCGGTTCTGCCGGTTCCGAGGCGCGGTCCTGGTTCCGAGGCGCGGCGCCGACCCCGGGGACCGCACCCTTGCGCGAGAGAGGGGGGCGGCGCCTGCCCGCCCCCGTCGCGCCCGCGGTGCGATCGCGCCCCGGGCCGAGGCGGCATCGGCGCCTGCACCGCCCGCCGTTCCGCCCGGCTGCCGGTCGCGGGGTCCGCAAGGTTCAGGCTGCGGCCTGTCCGCCCGCGGCGGCGCGCAGGAAGCCCCGCCCCTGCCGCGGATCGAGGCCGTAGGGGGCGGCGTAGCCCAGACCGGCCAGAAACGCCTCGATCTCGGCCAGCCGCCCGAAGTGGCGTTCGAACAGCCGTCCGCAAAGCACGATCTGCGCCGGCGCGTCGGGGCCGAGCGCCTCCGCCAGCACATCGGGCGAAAGCCGCGGATCGCCGAGGATCAGCGCGCCCGCCGCCGCCTCGGCGACAAGCTCGGCCAGCGCCCTGCCGAGGGCGGGGCCCGCCGGCAGCACCACCGGGCTCAGCGCAAGCTGCGGGGCGGCGGCAAGACCGTTTCGCGCCCAGACCCGTCGCAGCGTGGCGGCGAGCGCCGGGTCATCCTCCTGCGCAAGGATCGTCAGGTCCGGGCGCACCTGGGCCAGATGCGCCGGAAGGAACCCGACCCCGGCCCCGACCGCGAGCACCCGCGCGCCGCGGGCGAGGATCGTGGGCAGCTTGCGGGCCAGCCCGCGCTCGAACTTGCCCTCCTCGACGGCGCGCAGACCGATCGTCGTCAGCACCCGCGGATCGGCCGGCAGCTCGACGGCGTGGCTGCGCACCCAGGGGACGTCGGTCTCGGCCGCGGCGTCCGCCGGGGTCTCGAGGATCAGCCCGTCGGGCAGCGCATCGGGCCGGCCAGCCGAGGCGGCGGCGGGCGCGGGATCGGCGCGGCGGGCCGCCCGCGCGGCCGAGGTGCGGCGGCGCTCGACCTCGGACATCAGCGCCGCGATCTTCTGCTTGTCGCGCGGCTGCGGCGGCTTCGCGGCGATCTGGCCGATCGGCACCGCCGACGCGGCCGCGAGCTCGGCCCTGAGGCGGGCATAGTCCTCGGTCGCGCGCAGCGCCTCGAGCCGGGCCTCGGCCTGCGCCAGCGCCTCGGCGTGCAGGCCGGCCAGCACCGGGTCGGACAGGAGCGCCGCGATCACCGCACCGCGCCGCTCGCGGTAGCGCAGCTGCGTCTCGTCGCGCACCTCGTTGCGGTCCATCAGCGCCCAGTAGTCGGAATTGTACTTGTCCTTCTTGAAGTTGACATTCCCGCGCAGCTTGCGGATCGCATAGGCATCGACCGATTTCACCGCATAATGGTTGAGCTGCACCCAGTCGTAGCCGACGGTGCGCGCGATCGAGCGCCAGCCGCGGAAGGTGAAGTAGTCCTCCATCGGCCGGCCCGACCCGTTCAGCCATTTCACGCTGTCGGGAAAGCCCGTGTCGATGTGGCGGTTCTTCAGCTTCGGGCGGTGGATGCCGAGGTTCCAGTACTCGGCATCGAAGGTGAACAGGGTCTTGACCCCCCAGCCCTTGTTCCAGCTCGCGGGCGCCGCCATCAGGTACTGCTCGGTCACCGGCGCGCGGCTCCAGTCCGTCACCCCGCCCGAGCCGAACACCCGCCAGGTGACGACGATGCCGTTGGCGCCGCGCGCCTTGGCCGCGCCGATCAGGTCGTCGAGCGTGCCGTCGCCGTAGCGGATCGACAGGAACTCGTCGGCGTCAAACACCATCAGCCAGTCCGAGGCGCGCACCACGGGCTCGGCCTGGGCGTGGTTCAGCGCCGAGGGCTGCGGCCTGAGCCCCTCGGGAATGGTGTTGACGCGGTGATGCACGAGGCCGAGCTCCTCGAGCCGCATCAGCATCCGGTCGGTCCCGTCGCTGCAGTCGTTGGTGTAGACGACGATGTCGGTGAAGCCGATCGCGATCTGGTGGGCGACCCACTCGATCACATAGGGCCCCTCGTCCTTCATCATCGAGACGGCCGTGACCTGGCCGTGCGGACTGACATGGGGTTTGAGCGCGAAGGGAACGGTGCCGAACCGCTCCGACCGGCCCGAGAAGGCCGGCGGCTTCGGGCGGGCCCGCACCGCGGCGGGCCTGCCTCCGCCTGGCCTGCCCGAGTCCCTGCCCGAGTCCCTGCCCGACACGCCGGCAGCCACGCCGCCCCCCGCCACCTGCGCCCGCCTGCGGCCGGATTGCCGCTGGACTTGCGCACCACGCTAGGGCATGATCGCGAAAAATTCAACGATCCGCTTGAATTGTCGGCGACCTTTCGAGTCGGCGGCGGTGGCGGGCGGGCAGGGCAGGACAGTGATGGAAAATCGGCGGCCCGTGGCCTCGCTCTGGATCGGCGAGCGCCTTCACTACCTCAACCAGCTCTGCCTCGTCAGCCATGTTGCGGCGGGTCATCCGACGACGCTCTACTGCACGCACAAGGTCGCCAACGTGCCCGACGGCGTCACCGTGCGCCCGGCTGCGGAAATCATGGAGGTGGACCTCGCGCTGGCCGAGGCCACCTCGGCCTCGTTCCTGTCGAACGTGTTCCGCTACCGGATGATCCGCGCGACCGGGGCGATCTGGATCGACTGCGACGCGCTGTGCTGGCGGCCCTTTCCGGAGGGCGTCGAGCATATCTATGCCGGCCACGGCTTCCGCGGCGCGCTGAACTGCGGGGTGGTCTTCATCCCCCCGCACGGCGCACTGATGGACAGCCTGCTCGACTACTACGAGAACCTTCCCGAGGCGCCGCCCTGGTTCAACGACAGGCAGCGCCGGCGGATCCGCAAGTTCGCCCACCTGCCGCGGGCGCAGGCGATCTACCAGGCCGAGCGCACCGCCTTCGGGCCGCAGGCCTTCACCCATTTCGCCAGGCAGACCGGCGACTACGAACGCGCGATGACGCCGGATGCGCTCTATCCGGTGCCCTTCCAGCTCAACGACATCTTCTATGACCCGCACGGGCGGGTCGAGGGCCATTTCACCGAGGCCACGCTGTCGGTGCATCTGTACACCAACGGCACCCGGCCGTGGTGGCGCAAGAACCCGCCCCTGCCGGGGTCGTTCGCGGCCCGCATGTGCGAGCGCTTCGGGATCGACCCCGCGGCGGCGCTCGAGGGCGACGAGGACTGAGGGTCCGTCCGGTCTGCAAACGGACCGTCAGCCCGCCCCGCCGCCGTCCTCGCGCACCGCCCGTCCCGCACGCCCGCCCCGGCGCCGGGCCAGGAGCGGCCGGCGCCCGGGCAGTTCGGCCATCACCGCCCGGCGCGTCTCGGGGGTCATCCGGCTCCAGGCGGCGATCTCGTCGATCGTCCGCAGGCAGCCCACGCAGAGCCGCGCCTCGGGATGCACCACGCAGATCTTCACACAGGGGCTCTCGACCTCGTCGCGCCGCCAGATCTCGCCCGTCATGAACCGTCCTCCGCCGGCCCGGCCTCCATGTGCATCAGACGGTCGAGCGCGCCCTGCAGGATATACGCGGCCGCGACGTGGTCGATCACCTCGGCGCGACGCTTTCGGGACGTATCCGCCGCGATCAGCGCGCGTTCCGCGGCGACGGTCGAGAGACGCTCGTCCCAGAAGGCGACCGGAGGCGCGCCCAGACGGTCGAGGTTGCGGGCGAAGGCGCGGGTGGCCTGTGCCCGCGGGCCCTCGCTGCCGTCCATGTTGAGCGGCAGCCCGAGGATCAGCGCCACCGCCCCGCGCCCGCGCACGATCTCGAGAAGCGCCGCGGCGTCGGCACCAAAGCGCGTGCGCCGGATTGTCGAGAGCGGGGTCGCCACCCGGCGGCGACGGTCCGACAGCGCCAGCCCGATCGTCCGCTCGCCCAGATCCAGCCCGAGGATCGCGCCCTCGCGCGGCAGTCCGGCGGCCAGCGCCGCGAGGTCGGCGCAGATCACGGCGCTGCCGGCGGCGGCGCGGGCGCAACCGGATCGGCAGCGGGCAACCCGGCCTCGGCCGCCGCCGCCTCGATCAGGGCAAGGCCCTCGGACTGGGCGGCGAAGGTCGCCCGCGCCTCGGCCAGAACCGCGACGGCGCGCTCCGTCTCGCCGAGGACGGCGAGCGAGCGGACCAGCCGCGCCCAGTCCTCGGCCGGCCCGCCCTCCTCGGCCAGCCGCTCGGCGAGCCCCTCGACCATGCC
>CALDYW010000197.1 GCA_937944395.1 uncultured Paracoccaceae bacterium
GAAGCCTTGCCCATATCGAAGCGCTCCGGCGGGACGTTCCGGCGACGATGGCGAGGGGCCGGCCCGCCACCGGTCCGGGGGCGGCCCGGACCGCGATCGCCGCCACAGCCGCGCCGAAACCACGATGCCTTGCGTCAAACTTCCGGGCCGGCGCCTGTCCGCGCGCGACTTCGACCGCCCGGTCGCCGCGTTCCCGATCCGTCTGGCCGTGCTCGACGCCGTCACCGCGCCCGCGACGCCCCGCACCGAGGGTGTGGGGTAGGTCCGTCCGGGGAAAGGGGAGCCTCGGCCGTCACCCGATTTGTGCAACAGAGCCCCCCGGGGGCTCTGCAGCTCGGGTTCTTCAGCGCGGCGGGCGCATTCGGGGGGCAGAGGCGCGGCGGTTCATCAGCGTCGGAGCCGAGACCCGGGTGCGCGGCCCCGGATGCGCAGGATGCGCGGGTTCCGGGGGCGCAGTCGGGTTGTCGATGACGCCGGAAGGACGCGGCCTTGGCAGGATCGGGTCGGTTGGCCGGCGAGGCCGGACGATCGCGCCGCGCCGCAGAAGCGGCAGGCGGGAGCGGGGCCCGCGGCGCAGAGGGGAGGATCAGGTCGCGTCAAGGCCGCGGCGGATCCGGTCGCGGCAGCGGCTCCGCGGTGGCCAGAACCGCCCGGCAGTCTTCCGGCGCGCCCGGCTGACGATGCGCAAGACGGTTGCGCAGGCGCGACAGGACGTCGAGCCGGTCGGCATCGCGGCGGTCCAGCACGCTGCGCAGCTGGAAGCGCAGCGCACCGAGCTCGATCTCCTCGACCGAATTCACGCCGAGGGAGAGGAGGTGTTCGTCGATTCGCAGCCGCTTGCGATGACGGTCGATGAGTTCGAGGCGCCGTTCCTCGAGCATCGGGAAGAAGACCGACAACTGCGCCCGCCAGATGCGCCGCTCGAGCTGGCGGATCTCGCCTGCCCGGTACAGCGCCAGCGGGCAGGCTTCCCACCGGCCGGGCTCCGCCGCCGGCTCGACTCTGCGCCGGCCCAGCCACGCAAGCGGCCGGGTCAGGTCGTCGAGACCGGCGCGCGCAAGCTCGGCAGCCAGGTCAAGGCGCCAGGCGCAGAGTTCGACCGCAAGAGCCACCGCCAGTTCGGCGGCAAGGCCGCTGCGTCCGTGCGGCAGGTGCTTCTCGGCCCAGATCACGCGGTCGCCGCGGCTGAGGCCCTCGCGCCAGTCCCCGGCGCAGGGAAGATCCCCGCCCGCCAGAGCCGGCGGCCTGTCCGGCACGAGGATGCAGAGGCCGGGCGCCGCGCGCCGCGCCTGCGCGAAACGGCGCAGGAACGTCGGCCAGGGGGCGTCCGGACCGGCCGGATCAAGCGCGAGGTCCAAGACCGCCAGACGCTGGTCGCAGGCCGGGGCAACGAGGGCGTCCAGCGTCGGCGGGCAGTCCAGCGCCGCGGCGAGGATGGCGGCGGGCGGGCGGCAGTCTGCGGCGGCACAGCGGATGTCCCGGCGGTCGCGGAGATCCCGGCAGCGCGCGACGAGCGCATGGACGACGCCTTCGGGCGCGCCGGCCAAGGGCGGCAGCAAGAGCAGCCCGCGGCACAGCCGCTCGGCCAGGTCGGTGAGCCAGCGGTCGAGCCCGGGAAGGTCCCAAGCGCCAGTGGGTGACGTCATGCCGCCGCCAGCCTGCCCGGAGCCGTCGGCCGGGGGAGGGTGCCCGTCGGGTCGGTCCCGTCAAGCCAGCCGCCCGCAATCAGTCGCGACAGACGTTCCGGCCCGGCCTCGGGGCAGAGGATCGCCAGGTCCTCGATCTTGTCGACATCCGCGCCGTGTTCGATCACAAAGCGCAGCACGGTCCGATCCGTTTCCGACAGACCGGCTGCCGCCGCGATCGAGGGCTGCGCACGCGCCCATGACGCCAGCCGCGCACACCGTTCGCTGACAGGCCGCGAGACAAGATCGGGAAGTTCAGGCTGCAGTGCCATCAGCCGCGCCGGCATCCCGCCCGTGGCGTCCAGGATCGCCGCGCGCGTCTCGCGGTCGTCGAGCGCGGGTGCCAGCCCTTCCTCGGCCAGCCAGACCCGAATCATCGTCTCGTCCCAGGGCCGGGCATGGCAGCGCGGGAGATCCGGCAGCGCGGGCGGGTCCCTTGGGACAAGCCACAGCAGGCGCGCCCGCGCGGCGCGGTGGTCGAGGAGCGTGACCAGCCGCTGCGCGCGATCGGCCGACCAGGCGCCGGTCATGACGACGATGACATTGCGATCGAGGCTGCGGCGCAGTGCGGCATCGCTTTCGGCGTCGATCAGCTCGGGCGTGGCGCCGAAGCTCTGCGCCGCGGCGGCAAGGCGGCGGGCGGCGTCGGGCCCGACGAGATAGTCGGGCGCGACGATCAGGGTCAGAGGCGCGGCGTCGGGCGCGAACAGCTTCTGAAGCTGGCGCTCGGAGAGGGGCGCGCGCTCGTGCGGGCGGTCGGGCCTCAGGCTGGGGTGATAGCCCGCCGGGTCATAGGCCGGATCGCCCTCGTGCTCGGCCAGATGGAGAAGTTCGGTCTCCAGCCGCTCGCGGTCGCCCAGCATCTGCGCCACCTGCGCATTGCGCAGGCCGAACCGCCCGCGCGCCAGTTCGGCGAGGACGCCGAGATCCACCATCTCCGAAAGGATTTCCTCGCAGTCGGCCGGCGTCGGCCGGGCCAGGTGCCCGGGCCAGAAATCCAGCGCGATCTTCCGGATTTCCTCGATGGTGAGGCCGAGGGACAAAACGCGATCCTGGCCGCCGGCATTCTCCAGCCGGTAGTGGGCGATCGACTTGGCGAAAAGTTCGTAGCGCAGGTCGAGGTTCAGCGTCAGCTGGAAGCGGTTCCGGATCGCGGCCGAGATGGCCTCGGCCGCGCTGCCCTCGAAGAGCTGTTCGCGGCGGAGTTTCCAGCGCGGGCCGCTGCGCCGGTCGAGGCTTCTTCCCAGCCGCTCGACCACCTGGTGGCCGAAGATCTGCACGAGCGAAGGGTAGTGGTTCATGCGGGCCAGCATGTCCCAGGCAAGCGCGGTCTCGGCGAAGTCGAGCCCCGCGGCGCGCAGCGGCTCGATGGCCAGCCGGCGCAGGGCGGTGCGGTTGGCCTCGGTCTGGTTCATCGGGCCGATGCAGATGGGAGCCCCGAGATGCGGCAGGGGCGAGTTCGACGCTCGCGCCATGCGGCGGACGTTGTGCAGACCGGCGAAGACCGCCTTGAACCGGCGCCCTGTCTCTTCCATCAGCACCTTGAGCGGCAGCAGGTTCGGATAGCCCGCGCCGTGTTCGGCGCGCAGGAAGTTGTCGGCCTCATCGAGCATGACCAGGATGCGCCGGCCCGGCTCGGCGGCAAGCCAGTCCCGGATCACCTCGAGAACCGGCTGATGCCCGCGGCCCAGCGGCGCCAGCCCGGCCTCGCGGCGCAGGACATGCGCCAGCTCGTCCCACAGCCGTTCGGCCGGCGTCCCGGGGCCGCCGAGCGGCTTGATGTCGAGGTAGATCGCCACCTCGCCCCGTTCGGGGCGGTGGCGCTCCTGGCGGACATGGTGCAGCAGCGCCGACTTGCCCAGCTGGCGTCCGCCGTAGATGAGGCAGCCCCCGGCCTCGCGCGAGACGATGCGCCGGATCTCCTCCTGCCGGCCGAAGAAAACTTCGCGCGGGATCTGCCCGGCGCTCACGACATAGGGCTGCACCCAGGCGAAGGGCAGCGCGCAGGCGAAGAAGGCGCGCAGCGGGTCGTCGTCACGGCCGGCG
>CALDYW010000198.1 GCA_937944395.1 uncultured Paracoccaceae bacterium
GGCGGCGCCGGGGGATCTGCCCTCCGAGCCATGCAAGGCAGCCAGCATGACAACCATCCCGGCGCCGCCGCCGCGCCGTGATCCTGGCATGCCAGGATCACGGCGTCAGGCACTGCCGAAGCAGCAGACAAAGGGTAGGGCGGCGTGACCCGACCGGGAGAGGCGCTTGTCCTGAGCGGCGGCGAGCCGCAGCATCTTGCGCACGTCGAGATCGCTGATGCCGAGGGCCGTCTCGCTCCAGACGTCGACGATGTCCGTCAGTTCGGCGAGCGTGACGGGATTGGCCCGACGACGCGCCCGGAAGATCGCCTGCAGCGCATTGTGCCTGCGGTCATTGCGCTCGATCCAGTCGCGGACGGCGGCCTCGCCCTCGCCATCATCGGCCAGGACGTCGACGAGACCGATCGCATGCAGTTCCTCGGCCGCGTAGAGGCGGCCGGACGTGATCATCCGCTCGGCCTGCACGGGTCCGATGCGCCGGGACAGGTAGGAATACGCCCCCATGCCGGGGAAGAGGTTGAACAGGATCTCCGGCAGCCCGAACTTGGCGCTGCGCTCGGCGACGATGACGTCGAAGGCGAGCGCGCACTCGAAGCCGCCGCCGAGCGCATCACCCTGCACCAGCGCGACGGTCACGGTCGGGGCTTGGAAGGCCTCCGCATTGCCGTGGATCGCCTCGACGCACATCCGGCCGTAGGCGCGCAAGGCCGCGAGGTCGCGCGCCCGGATCTTCTCCGCGAAATGCGACAGGTCGCCGCCCAGGTTGAAGATGCCTGGGATGCGGCTGCCCATGACGTACCAGCGAACGGCGGCACCCGCCTCGCCGCGCCGGGCCGGGGACAGCGCGTCGCGCAGCAGGGCCTGCTGGTCGAGGATGTCCGAGAGCAGGGCCCGCGTGAAGCAGGCCTTGGGGCCGGGTCGCATCCAGGCCCAGAAGGTGCTGCTGTCGTGCTCGAAGCTGGTTTCGAGGGTTTCGAACCAGGCTTCCCGCAGGCTGGGCCGAGGGTCCGCCGAGGACCGGGCCGGCGCTTCCGGGCTGAGGGATGAGGGCGAGAGGTGGGTCATGCGCTGTCTCCACAGGTTTCATCCGCAGCCCTGTGGACGGGCGGTCCGTATCCGCAGGGGGAGCGGTATGCACAGTGTAGCCGCAACCCACGCGCGTGGGTGGTGTGGAGTTTACCCGGCCCTCCCCGGACGCTCCGGCCCCGCAGCGGCGGCGGCACGGCCGCCGGGGCACCCCCGGCCGCCTCGGCCAAGGCCGAAGGCGGCGACGCGGCGCCGATGACGCAAGACCTCAGATCCGATCAGGCACCGCCGCGAAGCCGCGCCGACATCTCGCGCGGACCGCGCGGCGGGGATCGTTCAGACCAGCAACGCGCCTGCCACGGGGGCGCCCTGCTACCCCAGATGTCCCGCCACCCAATCCCGCATCTGCCCCTTCGGCATCGCCCCGATCTTGGTGTCCACGGCCTTCCCGTCCCTGAACAGGATCATGGTCGGGATGCCCCGCACGCCGAACTCGTTCGGCGTCAGCGGGTTGTCGTCGATGTTCACCTTCGCGACCGTCAGTTTCCCCGCGAACTCGGCGGCGATCTCATCCAGGATCGGCGCGACCATCCGGCACGGCCCGCACCATTCGGCCCAGAAATCCACCAGCACCGGCCCCGGCGCCTCGAGCACGTCGTGCCGGAAGCTCTCGTCGGTCACGGCCTTGGTCAGTTCGCTCATGGGTCTTGGTCCTGTTGGCTTCGGTCCCGCGAAGGTCGTGTCCCCGCGCGGCTTGGTCAAGCGCCGGGGGCATGCGCGTCCAGCAACCCATCCGGCAGAACCATGACCCTTGCGCCGAAGGTCCAGACCAGCGCCGACACCACCTGCCGCCCGGGGAAGGCCGCCCGCAACAGGGCGCGGTAGGCCGCCATCTGCCGCAGATAGGCCGCCGGCACATCCTCCACCCGCTCCGGCGGCGGCCGGTTGGTCTTGTAGTCCAGCAGCGTCACCCGCCCCTCGGCCACCGCCAGCCGGTCCACCACGCCCGACACGGCCACGCCGCCGACCACGCCCGCCACCGGCGCTTCCGCCAGGCTGCCGGGCCCGAAGGCGTCGGCGAGCTCCGGGTGGCGCAGGATCGCCAGCGCCTCGGCGAGCGTCGCTTCGGCCTCCTCGGGCGGATGCCCGGCGCGGGCGAGGAACCGCGCCCCCGCCGCCTCCGGCTCCGGCAGCCCGGGCAGGTGCTGAAGCAGCGCATGGATCAGCCGCCCGCGCCGGAAGCGCAGCCCCTGCGGGTCCGCCTGGCCACGCGGCGGCGCCGCCCCCTCGGTGCGCGAGGGCGTGAGCGCCACCGCCACCGGCTGGTCCGGCGGCGCGGGTCCGGCCCAGGCGGGCAGCGCCGCCGCGCCCGTCCCTTCCTGCCGCGGCATCTCCCGGTGCAGCGGGGCGGTCTGCGGGGTCTCGAGCACCAGCAGCGGTGCGGCCGCGAAGCCGCCGGGGTCGGCGCCGAAGGCCGCGGGGTCGAACGGCTCCTCGCGCGGCGCAGGCAGCCCGGGCGGGCGCTGCGCGGCGTCGGCCTGGCGGCGGAACCCGGCCTCGATCAGGTCGTACCAGGTGCCCTCCGCGCGCTGCTTGCCGTGGCAGCCGGCGACGATCAGCCGGTCCTCCGCCCGCGTCAGCGCGACATAGAGCAGCCGGCGTTCCTCGGCTGCGTCCTCGGCCTCCTCGGCGGCGCGGGCGGCGTCCAGCGCAGCGGCGGCGAAGCCCTCGCGGCGCGGGGCCCAGAGCGGCAGCGGCGTGCCGTCCGCCCACGGCAGCAGCCGCAGCGCCGCGCGCGGCTTCGGGCGGCGCAGCGTGTCGGGCAGGATGACGACCGGCGCCTCCAGCCCCTTCGCGCCATGCACCGTCATCACCCGCACCACGTCGCCGGCGGCGTCGGGCTCGCGCTTGGC
>CALDYW010000199.1 GCA_937944395.1 uncultured Paracoccaceae bacterium
CGAGGGGGTCGGGCGGGTGCACCGGACGGCGATGCGGATCCTGTCGGAGATCGGCATCGAGATGCTGAACCCGGAGGCCTGCGCCCTGCTCAAGCAGGCCGGCTGCCGGGTCGAGGGCACGAACGTCCGCATGGACGAGGACTTCGTGATGGAGATGGTGCGCAAGGCGCCGGCCGCGTTCACCATCACCCCGCGCAACCCCGAGCGCGCGATCGTCATCGGCGGCCGGCACATGGTCTTCGGCAACGTCTCCTCGCCGCCGAACTCGTGGACGCTCGACCGCGGCAAGCGGCCCGGCGACTTCGAGACCTTCCGCGACTTCATGAAGCTCACGCAGTATTTCAACTGCATCCACGTCGCCGGCGGCTATCCGGTCGAGCCGATCGACGTGCATGCCAGCGTGCGCCACCTCGACTGCCTCTACGCGAAGCTCGTGCTGACCGACAAGGTCGTGCACGCCTATTCGCTGGGTGCCGAGCGGGTCGAGGACGTGATGGAGATGACCCGGATCGCCGCCGGACTCAGCCACGAGGAGTTCGAGGCAAGCCCGCGGCTCTACACCAACATCAATTCGGTCTCGCCGCTCAAGCACGACCTGCCGATGCTCGACGGGGCGATGCGGATGGCCCGGCGCGGCCAGCCGACGATCGTGACGCCCTTCACGCTGGCCGGGGCGATGGCGCCGGTGACGATGGCGGGGGCGGTGGCGCTGTCGGTCGCCGAGGCGCTGTCGGCGATCGCGCTGATCCAGTGGGTGCGGCCGGGCTGCCCCGTGGCGATCGGCACCTTCACCTCGAACGTGGACATGAAGACCGGGGCGCCGGCCTTCGGCACGCCCGAATACATGCGCGCAACGCAGATGACCGGGCAGCTCGCGCGCTTCTACGGGCTGCCCCTGCGCTCCTCGGGGGTCTGCGCCGCCAACGTGCCCGACGCCCAGGCGATGTGGGAGACCTGCAACTCGCTCTGGGCGGCGGTGACCTCGGGGACGAACGTCGTCTATCACGCCGCCGGCTGGCTCGAGGGCGGGCTGATCGCGAGCCCCGAGAAGTTCGTGCTGGACTGCGAGATGCTGCAGATGATCCAGCGCTACTTCGAGGGGGCGACCTGGGCCACGGGCGAGGGCGACCTGGCCTTCGAGGCGATCCGCGAGGTCGGCCCGAACGGTCACTACTTCGGCTGCCAGCACACGCAGGACCGCTATACCACCGCCTTCTACGCCCCCTTCGTCTCGGACTGGCGCAATTTCGAGGCCTGGTCGCTCGACGGCGCGGTGTGGTCGGCCGAGCGCGCCCATCGCCTGGTGAAGGCGATCCTCGCCGATTACACGCCGCCGCCGATGGACGAGGCCCGGCGCGAGGAACTGGCCGACTTCGTCGCCCGCCGCAAGGCCGAGGGCGGCGCGCCGACGGATTTCTGACCGAGGGCGGGCACGGGCGGCGACCGGTTGCGGGGGGCGGTCGGGCTCCGGCGCTCCCCGTCGGCGACCGGCAAGGCAAGGGCGGCGGGCGGTCCGGGCCGCCCGGGCGCCCCGGGCGCCCGGGCCGTCGCCGCGCAGGCCAGCGCGTCGCCGGGCGCCGGCGCGGGGCGGCCGCCGGAGGCGCGGCAGTGCCGGTCCGGCGCTCCGGGCCCAGACGATTCGCCGATCGTTAATCCCGCGGGCGTAGCGTGGCGGGCGCGCTGCGGCAGAGGGTGGCATGCACGGGCTGATCAATCGCGCGATCCAGCGCTTCGCCGAGGAGACTCTGGGCCCGCCGGTCTGGCGGGAGGTGCTCGACGAGGTGGCGCCCGGGCTCGACGGGTTCGAGGCGATGCTCACCTACGACGACGCGCTGACCGAGGCGGTGCTTGCGGCGCTCTGCGCGCGCACCGGAACGCCGCGCGAGATGCTGCTCGAGGATGTCGGCACCTTCCTCGTGTCGCATCCGACGACCGAGGCGCTGCGCCGGCTGCTGCGCTTCGGCGGCGAGGGCTACGCCGACTTCCTGCTGTCGCTCGACGACCTGCCGGACCGTGCGCGGCTGGCGGTGCCCGACCTCGACCTGCCGCCGATCGAGGTGACCGAGGCCGGGCCGGGGCACTACCGGCTGGCCGTGGCCGGGGGCTGGCCGGGTCTGGTGCCGGTGCTGCTCGGCCTCCTGCGGGCGATGGCCGACGACTACGGCGCGCTGGCGCTGGTATCGGTCGAGGCCACGGATGCGACCGGGGCGCGGCTGGACGTGCGGGTGGCCGAGGCCGCCTTCTCCGAAGGGCGCCGCTTCGAGCTTGCACGGCGGGCAGGGGGATGAGCGTGCCGGCAGGGTCGGGGCCGGCCGCGAACGGGGCCGCTGTCGCAGGCGTTCCGCCGCAGGACGGCGGCACGCCTGCGGTCGCACTCGGGTCCGCCGCCCTGGCGGTGCTGATGCCGATGCACCTTGTGCTCGACGGCGACGGTCAGATCGTCGCGGCCGGGCCGACGCTGGCCCGTCTGGGGGCGTCGCGCGGCCTGATCGGCCGCAGCTTCGCGGCGGTGTTCGAGCTCAGGCGCCCGTCCGGCGCGGCGACGATCGGGCGGATCCTGGGGCATGGCGGGCGGGGTCTGCGGCTGCAGTTCCGCGACCCGCCGGTGACGGCGTTCAAGGGGGCGGCGGTGCCCCTTGCGGGGGGAGGGGGGGCGCTTGTCAACCTGTCGCTCGGGTTCGGTGCGGCGCAGGCGGTGGCCGATCACGGGCTGACCGCCGCCGACTTCGCGGCGACCGACCTGACCGTGGAACTGCTTTACCTGATCGAGGCGAAATCGGCGGCGATGGAGGCGTCGCGCGACCTCAACCATCGCCTCGAACGCGCCCACCGCGCCGCGCGGACCCAGGCGCTCACCGACC
>CALDYW010000200.1 GCA_937944395.1 uncultured Paracoccaceae bacterium
GAGGTAGAGCGACAGGATCTGTGGTTTGTCGAGAGACCGCTCGAGCGCAAGCGCCACCCGCATCTGGCGGAACTTTGCATCTAGATCGCCGGTTGGCGCGTCCTCGAGCAGGCGCGCGACCTGCATGGTCAGCGTCGATCCCCCCGAGACCACCCGCCCCGCCCGCAGCGACTGCGCCGCCGCACGCAGGAGCGCGCGCGGATCGACACCCCGGTGGTCGGGAAAGCGGCGGTCCTCCCAGCCGACCAGCATCGCAAGATAGAGCGGATCCACCTGATCCGGCGCGACCGCAAGGCGCCAGCGCCCGTCGGCCACGGCATAGGCGCGCAGAAGCCGCCCCTCGCGGTCGACCACCTCGACCGAGGTCTCGGCCACGAGGGGCGGCAGGTCGGTCGCCGCCACCCAGGCATCGAACCCGTCGCGCAGCGCCGCGCCGGCCCACAGGATCAGGACCAGCGCGAAGGGCCACAGCCGCCGCATCGCCGCCCGGGGCCCCGCGGCTATTCGGTCACCGTGACCGTGCCGGCGGCGGTGCGGGCGCGGAAGGCGGGGCGATACATGTCCTCCACGCTCGCCGCCGGGTGGTGGAAGGTGCCGGGCGAGACCGCGCGCACGATGTAGGCCAGGCGGAACGGCTGGTCGCCGTAGTGGTCGATCGCCGCCAGGAACCGGTCGAGCCGCGCCTCGGCATGGGCCGCCTGCGCGGTCGTGTCGAGCCAGTCGAGGGCGCGGATGTCGCCGGCGGCCAGCAGGTTCGGATTGTCGATCTCGAAGCCCGCCGGCAGCGCGTCCGACACCATCAGCCGCGCCTCGCGCGGGCCGAGCGGCGTGACCTCGAGCACCGCCACCAGCCGCGTTCCGGCCGCCACGCGCGCGGGATCGACCGCCTCGCCCGCGAGCGAATAGTAGCGCCGGTCGATCCGCCAGCCGTTGCCGCCCGCGGGCTCGGGCTCGTCCGGCACGCCGAACACGGTCAGGGTCAGCTCCGCCTCGGCCGGGCCGGCGTTGCCGATCTCGAGCGGCGCCGCCGCCGCCCGGTCGGCCCGCACCTGCACCAGCGGGCCGGTCAGCGGCGCGCCGTCCACGGTGAGCCGCGCCGCCGGCGCCTCGATCAGCGCATGCGCGGCCAGAAGCGTCCAGAGCGCTTCCTGGGTGCTGCGCTGGCCGCCCCCCGCCGCGGCGATCCGGGCGGCGAGCGCCTCGCGGTCCACCGCCTGCGACCGGGCTTCCGAGGCGAGCGTCAGCAGACCCGCCGCGTCGCGCAGCCGGGTTCCGAAGTCCGACCGCCAGAGCGTCTCGTCCTCGGGTTCCGAAAGCAGCCGCTCGGCGCGGGCGAACATCGCATCGGCGCGCGCCGGGTCGCCGTAGGCGGCCAGCGCGGCCCCGATCTGCGCCGCGGCGAGCGGGGTGGCGAAGGCATCGCCCTTGACATCGGCATAATAGCGCAGGTCGCCCACCGCCGCCGCCCCCTCGCGCGCCAGCACGAACAGGGCATAGGCCAGATCCTGCCCGCCGCTGTCGAAGTCGGGGTAGTAGTTGACGCTGTTGCGCAGGTTCTCGAGCGCGGTGCGGAACGGCCGGTCGGGCACGGCAAAGCCATGGGCCTTCGCCCGGCTCAGGAAGTCGGTCACGAAGCTGTCGAGCCAGAGGTCGCCCGAGCCCGGTCCCCAGAGGCCGAAGGCCCCGTTCGGGGCCTGGTTGGTCAGCACTTCCGACACCGCCTGCTCGACCCGCTGCCGCGCCGTCGCGCTGGCGGAAAGCCCGATCGCCTCGGCCACCTCGTTGAAATAGAGCAGCGGCATCGCCGCGGCGGCGATCTGCTCGGTGCAGCCGTAGGGGTAGCGGTCGAGCGCGGCCAGAAGCCCCGGCGCGTCGAACCGCGCCAGCGGCCCGGCCGACAGCGTCGCCCGCCCGCTGCCCGCTGCCAGACCGGCGAACACCGCGTCGTCGAAGGTGAAGGTCTGCCCCGGGGCAAGGCTGAGGCGGAACTGCCGCGAAACCTCCGGGTCGTTGGCCCGAACCGAAAGGTTCAGTTGCTTCGTGAGCACCCTTCCGTCGGGTGTGGCGAGCGCGAGGTCGAGGCGATGGCTGCCCGTCGCGCCGGCTGCAAGCGGCAGGCTCAGCGCGGCGCGGCCGCCGGCGGCAAGCTCGACCGGCTGCGGCGCGGCGCTGCCCGCATCCAGACCCTCGGCGTCGAGGCTCAGGCCCATGACGCCGGCAGGCCCGGCGGCATGGGTCAGCTCCACGAGGATGCGGCTGCGGTCGCCCGGCGCGAGGAACCGCGGCAGGCTCGCGCTCAGCACCACCGGATCGCGCACCAGCACCTCGGCCTCGGCCTGCCCGACGCCGGTCGGCGACCAGGCCACCGCCATCAGCCGCACGGTGCCGTTGAAGGCCGGCAGGTCGAGGCGCACCCGCGCCAGCCCGTCGGGGCCCACCTCGACCGGGCCCTCGAAGAACACCAGCAGGTCCTCGGTCGGCGGCTCGCCCTGCAGGCGGTCGAGCATCCCGTCTCCGCCCGAGCGCACCTCGCCCATCGCCCCCGACAGGCCGTCGATCAGCCGGCCGTAGAGGTCGCGCAGCGCCACCCCCAGCTTGCGCTGACCGAAGTAGTGGCCCTGCGGATCGGGGCTGGCAAAGCCGGTCAGGTTCAGGATTCCCGCATCCACCGCGGCGATCGTGGCCCAGGCGGTTTCGCCTTCGGCCAGTCCCTCGACCCGCAACGCCACGTCGAGCGGCGCGCGCGGGTCGGCCTCGGCCGGCACCTCGAAGCGCGCCTGCAGCCGGCGCGGGCCGGGATCGACGGCGGCATGGGCCAGGCCGAGCGCGCGCGCCGGGTTGCGCCCGGCCGCCACCGCCATCGGCCGCATCAGGGTCGCCGTCACATAGGCGCCGCTGCCCCAGGCGTCGGTGACCGGCAGCTTCACCAGGTTCTCGCCCTCGACGAGGTCAACCGCCTGCATCGCGATCAGCCGGTTCGACACCACGGTGACGAGGCCCTTGCCCGCGAACCGGGGCACGATCCGCACCACCGCCGTCTCGCCCGGCCGGTAGGCGGGCCGGTCCAGCGACAGCGCCAGGGTGTCGGGCGTCTCGGTCGCGTCGGCGGGGGCGTACCAGCCGGCGAAGAACGACACCGACGAGGCGGCGAAGGGGCCGCCGTCGGCGCGTTCGACGCGCAGTTCGTACTCGCCCCATTCCACCGGGGCGGCAACGGTCGCCACGCCGTCGGGCGACAGCACCGCCTCGCCGCCGGCCACGCGGCTGCGCGTCGTCATCGGCTCCCAGTACCAGCCGCCGTAGCTCTGATACCACTGGTAGTCGGTCTGCACCCGGTTCAGCACCCAGCGCACCGGCAGCCCGGTGCGCGCGCCGTCCCGGCCGACCGCGATCAGCTCGAAGCGCGCCTCGACACCCTCGGGGACGACGCCGTCGAACAGCGGCCGAATGCCGATCAGGTCCGAGGCCGGGTCGAGCATCCGCGTGACCCGCCGCTCGACCGGACGGCCCGATCCCTCGGCCACGCTGACCGACACCCGCAGTTCCAGCGGCCGGTCCGCGAGCTCGATCTCGGGCAGCGACAGCGCCAGCGCGGCCCTGCCCGCCGCGTCGGTGCGGGTTTCCGCGAAGCCGCCGAAGCGGGCATCCAAGGGCGCGTCGTGGCGTCCGAACTGGTAGCCGGGGAACGCCGGAAGGGCGCGAACGGGGAGCACCGTCGCATTGCCGCTGACCGCAAGGTCGGCACCCGGCGCCCCGAAGAGATAGCGCGCCGCGACCTGCACCTCGGCCCGGCCGTCGATCGACAGCGGACCCTCGGGCAGGGTCAGGTCGAAGTCGATCCGCTCGGGCAGGAAGTCCTCGACCAGCACGGTGGTCCGCGCCAGCGCCGGCGCGTCGGGGTCGGCGTGGATGCCGATCGTCCAGGCCCCGCGCGGCGCCGAGGCGGCGACCGGCAGCGCGAACACATGCCCCCCCGCCACGCCGGCCGCGGCCAGCGCGCGGGAATACTCCACCCCGTCCGGCCGGGTCAGGATCGCGGTCAGCGGCAGCCCGTCGATCGCCCGCACCTCGCCGTCGCGCGACAGGACCGTCAGGTGAATCGTCTCGCCGGCGCGATAGGCGCCGCGCTCGGCGGTCACGAACACATCGATCGGGGGGGCCGCCTCGCGGCCGGCAACGCCGCGGTCGGACAGGTCGAACTCGGGGTCGGTGAGCGACAGGAAGGCGAAGTCGGCGGTTCCCGCCGCGCCCGCCTGCTCGGCCGTCACCAGGGCCGGCGCGGCGCCGCCGGTGCCCCGCGTCAGCCCCGGGTCGAACTGCGCATGCCCGGCCGCATCGGTGGTGGCCGTGCCGAGGATCCGGTTCGACCGCGACAGCAGCGTGACCGTGAGCCCCGCCATCGGCTCGGCGCTGGCAAGGCTGCGCGCGAAGACATGCAGCCCGTCCACCCCGCCGATCGTGGCCAGCCCGATATCGGAGATCACGAACCATTGCACCGCCGCCGCCGTCTCGTAGGGGTCGGCGCCGGACACCCGCGCCGACAGCGCGTAGATCCCGGCGTCGAGCCCGCCCACCGCCTCGGCCAGCGGCAGGCGGGTGGTCACGTCCTGGTTGAGCGCCGTCTCGACATGGCCGGTGCCGCGCCAGACTTCCTCCGACAGCGCGCCCTCGAACATCTCCTGCTGCCACTGGTCCACCGGGCGGCCGAACATCTCGGTCTGGATCGCCCGCAGCAGGTTGCGGTCGCTGATCCGGCGCAACACCAGATCGAGGGAAGAGGCATTGACAGTCACCACCGGCACCGCCGCATCGCCCGCCTTCGGCAGGACGTATCCGCGCCCCGGGAACCGCACCGAGGGCGCGCGGTCGCGCACGTAGAGGTCCAGCGTCACCGGCGCCGAGAGCACCTCGCCCGAGGCCGCCGGCAGCCCGGCCCGGAAGGTCACGCGATAGCCCTGCCCGTGCCGGACCCCGGCGATGCACAGCCGCTGGGACGCGGGTTCCACCGAGAACCCCGCGCCGTCGATCTGCACGAAGGGGGCGTAGTCGAGGCCCGCCGGGATCAGGGGTTCCGAGAACTGGGCGCAGATCCGCGGCTCGGCCGGGTCGCTTTCGACCACATGTTCGGTGATGCGGAAGCCGTGTTGCGCCACCGCCCGGTCGCGCGCGGCGAGGATGTCGGCGCGCGGGCTGAGGTCGGCCGCAAGCCGCAGCGCCGGCACCGAGTCGCGCCCGCGGAAGGTTCGCTCCAGCGCCTGCGCCATCGGCAGCAGGGCGGCGGCGCGTTCGGGTTCGGTCCGGGCGCGCAGATAGCCGTTGATCGCCGCCGCCAGCGCCTCGTTCCGGTTGCGCTCGGTCGTCGGGTAATCGTCTTCGGGCAGCGACAGCAGCGCCTCGGCATAGCCGGTCCAGAGGTCGGTCCGGTCGCCCAGCAGCACTGCGGCGGCGTGAAAGCCGATCGCGCCCTGCGCATCGCCGTCCGCCCGCGCGCGCGCGGCGGCGGCCAGGTAATCCTCGGCGGTGAAGGGCTCGACCCGAAGCGTGTCGCCGAGCGTCTCGGCCTGCCGGCGCGCGTCCGCGATGTCGGTGGCGCGCAGGAACGCAAGTTCCGACCGGCGCTGGCCGGCTGCCGCCAGCACCGCGGGGTCGGTGCGCAGCACCTCGCCCGAGATCGCCCCCTGGTAGAAGCTGCGCTCCCCGGCCGCCGTCTTGGGAAAGCACGAGCCGTTGCGGGCGTTGAAGGTGAAGGCGCCGCAGGCCGGATCGGCGAGGCAGGCGGCCTGACACCCCTTGAGGGTGGTGTCGAAGATCGACCGCAGGTCGTTGCCGTAGAAATCGACGTTCTCGCTGAGCGCCAGCCGCCGCTCGGGCACCGGCGGGGCCTCCTGCGCCGCGGCCGGGACGGCCATTGCCAGAGCCGCCAACAGACCCATCCACCCGCGCAT
Source organism: uncultured Paracoccaceae bacterium (assembly GCA_937944395.1). GTDB lineage: Bacteria > Pseudomonadota > Alphaproteobacteria > Rhodobacterales > Rhodobacteraceae > CALDYW01. Next base: position 5,946 of record CALDYW010000200.1, read on the forward strand.
CCCGACCTCCCGCACTCGCCCCGGTCCGCATCGTCGCACGGCGGACACCGCCGGCGCAACGATTCCGCCGGGTCCGCCGCGACCGCGACCACATTAACCGGATGTTGACCCTGACCGTATGACACATGAGCCGGACGCGCGACGGGCGGAGCGGGCGATGGACCTCGGCGACAGGCTGATCGCGGAACGGCGGGCGCGGCTGGCGGCGGAGCGGCTTCTGGAACTCAAGAGCCGCGAGCTCTTCGCCGCCAACCGCAAGCTCGCCGAACATGCCCGCGCCCTGTCGGAAGAGATCGTCAGCCAGCGCCGCGTGGTGGAGACGGCCGAGACCCGCGCCGTGGCGCTGGAGGGCGAGAACCTGCGCGTCCGCACCGACCTGCAGCGGGCGACGCGGGCGCACGAACTGGCCGAACGGCGGCTGTGGGACGCGCTCGAGACGATCCGCGACGGCTTTGCCGTCTATGGCCCGGATCGCCGCCTGATCATCGCCAACCGCGCCTATCTGGCGGTGTTCGACGGGCTCGAGGAGGTCGGGCCCGGCGCCACGCTGGACGACATCCTGCGCATCGGGCTCGAGGAAGGCGTGTTCGACCCGGGGCCCGAGACGCCCGCGGCCTGGCGCGCGCGGCTGCTGGCGCGCTGGGATGCCGAGGTTCTCGAACCCTGCGTGATCCGCCTCTGGAACGGCCGTCACATCCGCATCCAGGACCGGCGCGGCACCGATGGCGGAATCGTCTCGCTCGCGCTCGACATCACCGATTCGATCCGCCGCGAGGCGCGCCTGCGCGAGGCGCGGCGCCGCGCCGAGGCGGGCAGCCGCGCCAAGTCGTCGTTCCTCGCGCGGATGAGCCACGAGCTGCGCACGCCGATGAACGGTGTCATGGGCATGGCGGAACTTCTGTGCGAAACCGCCCTGTCCGAGGAACAGCGCCTCTACGCCGAGACGATCCGCTCCTCGGCCGAGGCGCTTCTGGTGATCATCAACGACGTGCTCGACTATTCCAAGCTCGAGGCGGAACGGCTCCAGCTTCACCCCGAGCCCTTCGACCTCGAGCGGCTGATCCACGAGATCCTGATCTCGCTCTCGCCGGCGGCGACGGCGAAGGGGCTCGAGGTCGGCCTCGACTACGACCTGTTCCTGCCCTCCCGGCTGGTGGGCGACCGCGGGCGGCTGCGGCAGGTGCTGACCAACCTCGTCGGCAATGCGGTCAAGTTCACCGAGCGCGGCGGCGTGATCGTGCGGGTGGTCGGGATGGAGGCCGGAGAGGGCCGCCACCGCGTGCACTTCGCGGTCGAGGATACCGGCATCGGCATCCCTGCCGACATGCGCGACCACATCTTCGGCGAGTTCAACCAGGTCGAGGACGAGCGCAACCGCAAGTTCGACGGCACCGGCCTCGGCCTGTCGATCGCGCGCGAGCTCGTGCGGCTCATGGGCGGCGAGATCTGGGTCGACTCGACGCCGGGCGAGGGGTCGTGCTTCGGCTTCGCGATCGAACTGCCGCGCGCGCCGGGCGCGGCGCCGGCGCTGCCGCGGCTGCCCGACCGGCTGCGCGCGGTGCTGCTGGTGGCCGAGAACGCCGTGGCCCGGGCCCTGCTCGAGCGGCAGCTGCAGGCGCTGGGGCTGGCGGTCACCGCGGTCGCCACGCCCGGGGCGGTGCCCGACGGGGCCGCCGGCTGGCAGGCGGTGCTCACCGACCGGCCGCTGCCCGAGGGCAGCCCGGGCGCGGGGCTGCCGGCGGTGCTGCTCGCGCGCAATCCGGCCGAGGCGGCGGCGGCCGGCACCGGCTGGGCCGCGGTGCTGCCGGCGCCGGTGCTGCGCGCCGACCTCGAGGCCGCGCTCGCCGCGCTGGCGCCGCGGCTTGCCGCGCGCCCCGTGGCGGCGGGCCGCCTCAGGCTCCTCGCGGCCGAGGACAACCGCACCAACCAGCTCGTGTTCTCGCGGATGCTGAAGGATCAGCCGATCGACATCACCTTCGCCGCGAACGGGCGCGAGGCGGTCGAGCTCTTCGCCGCCGCGCCCCCCGACATCGTGTTCATGGACATCTCGATGCCCGAGATGGACGGGCGCGAGGCGACCCGCGCGATCCGCGCCCTCGAGGCGCGCGAGGGGCGCAGGCGCACGCCCGTGATCGCGCTGACCGCCCATGCGATGGAGGGCGACGCCCGCGACATCCTCGCCGCGGGTCTCGACCGGCACCTGACGAAACCCCTGCGCAAGGCGGCGATCCTGTCGGCGATCGCCGAGTTCTGCCCGGGGGCCGTGGCGGCCGACGCGGCCGACGCGGCCGCCGTCGCCGGCTGACGCCGCCCTGCGGGCCGGCCTCAGCCCCCGCCGGACCGGCCGTCGCCGCGCAGGACGGCGAGAAACGCCGCCCCGAACCGCTCGGCCCGGCGCGCGCCCAGCACCCGGTCCAGCACCGCCGGATCGGCCCGGCCGAGCGCCGCCACCCGCGCCAGGACCGGCGGCGGGCAGGAGAGCGGCCGTTCCGTCCCGTCGGCACCGCGTTCGAGCGCCCGCGCCGCCGCCTCCAGCCGGTCGTAGAGCCGCCCCCCGGCCTGCCCGGCCAGGCGCGCCCGCGCCGGGTGCGTGGCCGGCGGCGGCGCGCCGAGGATCACCTCGAGGAAGGCCGGCCCGTAGCGCGCGAGCTTGACCGAGCCCACCCCGCCGATCGCCGCCATCGCGTCCAGCGTGGCCGGGCGCCGCTCGGCCATCTCGATCAGCGTCCGGTCGGCGAAGACCACATAGGGCGGCACGCCCTGCGCCTCGGCCAGCGCCCGCCGCCGCGCCTTCAGCGCCGCGAGCAACCCCGCATCCTCGTCGTCCACCAGCGCGCGCGCGGCCGGCGCGGCAGGGCGTGCCAGCGAGTCCCGCCGCAGCGACACCGCGACCTCGCCCCGCAGGACCGGGCGCGCCGCCTCGGTCAGCCGCAGGGCGCCGTGCCGCGCGGCATCGGGGCGCACCAGGTCGCGCCCCAGCATCTGCCGGAACACGGCACCCCAGCCGCTGCGGTCGAGCTCGCGGCCGACGCCGAAGGTGGGCAGCCGGTCGTGCCCGCGCGCGCGCACCTTCTCGGTCGTCGCGCCGATCAGGATGTCGGTCAGATGGCCGGCGCCGAAGCTCTCGCCCGTGCGCAGGATCGCCGACAGCGCCTTCCTGACCGCCTGCGTCGCGTCCCAGAGGGCGGGCGGCCGGTCGCAGAGGTCGCAGGCGCCGCAGTCGGCCTGCGGCGCCTCGCCGAAATAGGCCAGCAGCAGCCGGCGCCGGCAGCCGGTCGCCTCGGCCAGCCCGAGCAGCGCGTTGAGCCGCGCGTGATCGGCCGCCTTGCGGTCGTCGGGAGCGGGGCTTCCGTCGATCTGCGCCCGCCGCAGGCGGATGTCGTCGGCGCCGTGGAGCGTCAGGGTCTCGGCCGGGGCGCCGTCGCGGCCGGCGCGGCCGACCTCCTGCCAGTAGGCCTCGATCGACTTCGGCAGGTCGGCATGGGCGACCCAGCGGATGTCGGGCTTGTCCACCCCCATGCCGAAGGCCACCGTCGCGGCCACGATCAGCCCGTCCTCGCGGGCGAAGCGCTCCTCGGCGCGGCGGCGGGCGTCGGGGTCCATCCCGCCGTGGTAGGCGAGCGCGGCGTGCCCCTCGCGCTCCAGCGCCGCCGCCAGCGCCTCGGTGCGGGCGCGGGTGGCGCAATAGACGATCCCCGACCGCCCGCGCCGGGCCGCCGCGAACGACAGGATCTGGCGCCGCGGGTCGGCCTTGGCGGCGAAGGCGAGGTGCAGGTTCGGCCGGTCGAAGCCGCGCAGGAAGATCGCGGGCATCCTGCCGCCGAACAGGCGGGCGACGATCTCGGCCCGGGTCTCGGCATCGGCGGTGGCGGTGAAGGCCGACAGCGGCACGCCGAGCGCGCGCCGCAGCTCGCCGATGCGCAGGTAGTCGGGGCGGAAGTCGTGCCCCCACTGGCTGACGCAATGGGCCTCGTCCACCGCGATGCGGGTGCAGCCGATCCGCCGCAGGAGCCCCGCCGTGCCGGGCTGCGCCAGCCGCTCGGGCGCCATGTAGAGCAGCCGCAGCCGGCCGCGGCCGAGCGCGGCGAGAACCTCGTCCGTCTCGCGCCCGGTGTTGCCCGAGGTCAGCGCCCCGGCCCCGACGCCGGCCGCCGCCAGCGCCCGCACCTGGTCGCGCATCAGCGCGATCAGCGGCGAGATCACCACCGTCACCCCCGGTGCCATCAGCGCCGGCAGCTGGTAGCACAGCGACTTGCCGCCCCCTGTGGGCAGGATCGCCAGAACCTCGCGCCCCTCGGCCACGGCGGCGACGATCTCGGCCTGGCCGGGGCGGAACTCGGCATAGCCCCAGACCTGCGCCAGGAGCGCCCGGGCCGCGTCGTCGGGCGCGTGCACCGGTCCCTGCCGCATCCGCGCCTCAGAAGAAGGCTGCGGCGTTGTTCCGCAGCACCACCCGGAGCGCGTAGAGGGCGATCAGCACGACGAGCGGCGCCAGATCGATCCCCCCGGTCGCCGGCAGGATCCGGCGGACGCGGGAATAGACCGGCTCGAGCAGGCGGTTCAGCCCGTCCCAGAGCTGCGCCACCAGCGGCTGGCGCATGTTCAGGACCTGGAAGTTGATCAGCCACGACAGGATGATGTGGACGATGACGACGAACCACACCACGTCGAGGATCAGCATCAGGATCTGATACAGCGAACCCATCGCACCCCGCCCCGTTGCCGCCGGTCCGACCTGAGGTAGCGCCCCCGGCGCCCCGGCGCAACCGCCCCTGCATCGCGCTTGACCCCGCCCGGCCGCCCTGCCACCCCGGGCGCACCCGACCGGAGCCGCCGATGTATCCCTTCCTCCGCCTTGCCCTCGCGGCCCGCGCCGCCCGCCGCGCGCCGCCGCTCGGACCCTTCGAGGCCCACGAAAGCCGGCATCTTTGCTGGCCCTGGGATCTCGACCCCTGGGCCGAGCTCAACAACGGGCGCACCCTTACCCTCTATGACCTCGGGCGCATCCCGCTCGGGCTGCGCACCGGGCTCGTGCGGGTGCTGCGGGCCGAGGGCTGGGGGCTGACGGTCGCCGGCGCCAGCGTGCGCTACCGCCGCCGGGTGCGCGCCTTCGACCGGCTGGCGATGCGGAGCCGCCTCGCCGGCTGGGACGCGTGCTTCCTCTACATCGACCAGAGCCTGTGGAAGGGCGACGAGGCGGCGGGGCAGGTGCTGATCCGCATGGCGGTCACCTCGCCCGCCGGCATCGTCGGCCCCGCCGAGGTGGCCCTCCGCCTCGGGCTGCCGCCCGAGAGCCCGGCCCTTCCCGCCTGGATCGAGGCCTGGATCGCGGCCGAGGCGACCCGCCCCTGGCCGCCGGCGCGGAGCTGAGCCGCCGGCGCCTTGCGCGCCGGCGGCGTTTGGGGCCTGATCGGCGGGCGCGGGCGGCAGTCGTGGGAATCGGGCGATGACGGCGGGGGCCGGGCGGCGGATCTGGGGCTGGTACTTCTTCGACTGGGCCAGCCAGCCCTACAACACGCTGCTGCTGACGTTCGTCTTCGGCCCCTACATCGCCGACCTTCTGGGCGACGGCACCGCGGCACAGGCGGCCTGGGGCTACGGCGTCGGCGCGGCGGGCGTTGTCATCGCCCTGATGTCGCCCGTGCTCGGCGCCGTCGCCGACCTGGCGGGCGGGCGGATCCGCTTCATCGCCCTGTTCTCGGTGATGTACGTCCTGGGCGCCTGGGGCCTGTGGTATGCCGAGCCCGGCAACCTGCACCTGGTGCTCGTGCTTGTGTCCTTCGCGATCGGCCTGATCGGGATGGAGTTCGCCACCACCTTCACCAACGCCATGCTGCCCGGCCTCGGCACCCGCGACGAGATCGGGCGGATCTCGGGCAGCGGCTGGGCCTTCGGCTATCTCGGCGGGTTCGTCGCGCTCGTCATCATGCTGGTGTTCCTGGCCGAGAACCCCGCGACCGGGCGGACCCTGGCCGGGCTCTCGCCCGGGGTCTTCGGGCTCGACCCTGCGGCGCGCGAGGGCACCCGCGCGGTCGGCCCCTTCACCGCGATCTGGTATGCGCTGTTCATGATCCCGTTCTTCCTGTGGGTGCGCGAGCCCCGGCTGCCCGGGGCGCTGCCGATCCGGCAGGCGGTGGCCTCGGCCCTGCCCGAACTGCGGCGGTCGCTGCGGTCGCTGCCCCGCGAGCGAAGCCTGTTCGCGTTCCTGGGCGCGTCGATGCTCTACCGCGACGGGCTGAACGGCATCTTCGCCTTCGGCGGCATCTATGCCGCCGGCGTGCTGGGCTGGACGGTGACGGACGTGGGGATCTTCGGCATCCTCGCGGTGCTGACCGGGGCGCTCTTCGCCTGGCTCGGCGGCCGGGCCGACAGCCGCTTCGGCCCGAAGCCGGTGATCGCCTGCTGCCTCGCCGCCTTCTGCCTCGTCGCCCTCGCCGTCGCCTTCGTCGGCCGCGGGTCGGTGTTCGGCCTGCCCGTCGGCCCGGACAGCCGCCTGCCCGACATCGCCTTCTACGTCCTCGGCGGGCTGATCGGTGCGGGCGGCGGGGTGCTGCAGGCGGCCAGCCGGACGATGATGGTGCGGCAGGCGCCGCCTGCGCGGATGACCGAGGCCTTCGGGCTCTATGCCCTGGCCGGAAAGGCCACCGCCTTCGCCGCGCCGCTGTCCGTCGGCCTGGTCACCGACCTCACCGGCAGCCAGCAGGCCGGCATCACGCCGCTGATCGTGCTTTTCCTTGCCGGGCTCGTGCTGCTAGCATGGGTGAACCCCGACGGAGAGGCGCGCGCAGCATGATCCGCCCGATCCTGGCGTTTGCCGCGCTGGCCCTAGCGCTGGCGCTGCCGGCCGCCGCGCAGGACAGGGCCAACCGCCTGTTCGGCGCCAAGACCACGCCCTCGGCGCAGCCGCCGGCGGCGATCGGTTCCTATGCCAGGGGCTGCGCGGCCGGTCTCGTCCAGCTGCCCGAGACGGGGCCGACCTGGCAGGCGATGCGCCTGTCGCGCAACCGCAACTGGGGCCACCCGGTGATGATCGAGTTCCTGCAGGACCTCAGCCGCGAGGCCACCCGCCACGGCTGGGCCGGGCTCTACATCGGCGACATCAGCCAGCCGCGCGGCGGGCCGATGACCTCGGGGCACAGCTCGCATCAGATCGGGCTGGACGCCGACATCTGGATGCTGCCGCCGCGGCGGCATGACCTCAGCCGCAGGCAGCGCGAGGAGATCAGCTCGGTCTCGGTGCGCACCGCCGACCAGCGCGGGCTGACCGCGAACTGGACCCCCGCCCACCACGCGATCCTGCGCGCCGCGGCGATGGACCCGCGGGTGGACCGCATCTTCGTGACCCCGCCGGCGAAGATCGAGATGTGCCGCACCGCGACCCGGCGCGACCGCGCCTGGCTGCAGAAGATCCGGCCCATCTACGGCCACGACACGCATTTCCACGTGCGCCTCAGGTGCCCGCCCGGCAGTCCGCTGTGCCAGACCCAGACGCCCACGGTGGACGAACTGTCGAAGGGCGGCGACGGCTGCGACGAGACCCTGATGTGGTGGGTGACCGAGTATCTCGAGCCCAGGGAGGCGCCGGCCGAACCCGCGCCGCCCGCCCGCGGCCCGCGCGACTACACGATGGACGACCTGCCGCCGCAGTGCCGCGACGTGCTGGCCTCGCGCTGATCCTCGCCGCCGCCGTCGCGGCCTGCGGGGGCGGTGCCGGGGCCGAGGGGGCGAGGCACCGGGCAAGCCTGGCCTGGCCCGCGGCCGCGGGGCGGGCCGGTCTGTCGGCCATCGCGGTCACCGACGGCGGCACCGGCTTCGTCGCGTTGAGCGACCGCGGGCGGATCGTCACGGGGCGCATCCGGCGCGACGGCGCCGGCATCCCGCAGGGACTGGCCGACATCCGCGCGCACGCGCTGCGCGGTCCCGGCGGCGCGCCGCTGCCGCCCGCCCTGCGCGATGCCGAGGGGCTGGCGACCGGGCCGGACGGCCGGCTCTACGTGAGCTTCGAGGGGCCCGCGCGCGTCTGGGCCTATGCCGCGCCCGGGGCGCCCGCCGAGCCCCTGCCCCGGCACCCGAACTTCGCCGCCCTGCCGCTCAACGAGGGCTTCGAGGGGCTGGCGCTCGACCCCGAGGGGCGGCTTCTCGCCGTGCCCGAGGTGCCCGCCGATGCCGCCGAAATCCCGATCTGGCGGCTCGAGGCGGCAGGGTGGCGCATGGCCTTCCGGCTGCGCGCCTCGCCGGGGTTCCGCCCCGTCGCCGCCGATACCGGCCCCGACGGGCGGCTCTACCTGCTCGAACGCGCGCTGGTGCTGCCGTTGGGCTTCCGCACGCGGCTCAGGCGTTTCGACCTGCCGGCCGACAGCGTCGGCCGGACGCTGATCGACACGGCCGCCGGCACGCACGGCAACCTCGAGGGGCTGTCGGTCTGGCGCGACGCGGCGGGGCGGCTGGTCGCCACGATGGTCTCGGACGACAACGAGAACCGCCTGATGCGGGCCGAGCTGGTCGAATACCTTCTTGCCGACTGACCGCCTTCCGGGGGCTTGCGGGCCGGCCGGGCGGGGCATAAGCCGGCAACGCCGCCCGGCGGCGCGCCGGCGCGGCCGATCCTGCGCCGCCCCGACCCTCCGCCGCCCCGACCCTCCGCCGCCCCGACCGGACCGACCCCCGCCATGCCCCGCCTGTTGCCCTTCGTGCTTGCCATGGCCGCGCTCGTCGCGGCCTCGAACGTTCTGGTGCAGTTCCTCGCCGGCCCCTGGCTGACCTGGGGCGCCTTCACCTACCCTGTCGCCTTCCTCGTCACCGATCTGGCCAACCGCCTGCACGGGCCTGCCGCGGCGCGGCGCGTCGTGCTGGCGGGTTTCGCCACCGGCCTTGCCTGTTCCGCCGTCGCCGCCGGTCTCGGGCTGACCACGTTCCGCATCGCGCTGGGCTCGGCGGCGGCCTTCCTGACCGCGCAGCTGCTCGACGTCGCCGTGTTCGACCGGCTGCGCGGCGGGCGGTGGTGGACCGCCCCGCTGGCCTCGTCGCTGGTCGCCTCGGCGGTCGATACGGCGCTGTTCTTCACCATCGCCTTCTCGGCCCGCCTCGCCTTCCTCGAGCCCGCCGCCGATGTCGCCTGGGCCGCCGAGGTGCTGCCGCTGCTCGGCCTCGGACCGGCCGCACCGCTCTGGGTGTCGCTGGCGGCGGCGGACTTCGGCGTCAAGCTTCTGCTCGCGTTCGCGGCACTCGTGCCCTTCCGCCTTCTGGTTGCGCGGCTCGCCGCACGGGTTGCGTGATTGCGCTTGACGAACACCAGATGTGTGGCACGCTTCGGGCATCGCAACCCAGTGAAAGGAGGTGGTCCAGTGTCGAGAGTGATATTGGAGAGAGGTGTCGGGACAGCCGGGAGGCACGCGGCCTGAGGGCAGCCCCGAAGGCAGGCATCCCCGGTTGGGCTTGGCCCTAACTGGCCCATCTCCACGGAACTCGGGGGCCGCCCGTCGCGGGCGGCCCTTCCGCTTTTCCGGCCGCACCTGTAGCGTTCCGCCCATGCTCAGGATCACCGAGACGCTCGCGATTCCCGACTGGGAGCTGACCGAGTCGTTCCTGCGCGCCTCGGGGCCCGGCGGGCAGAACGTCAACAAGGTCGCCACCGCGGTGGAACTGCGGTTCGAGGCCGCCCGCTCGCCCCATCTCGCCCCGGCGGTGAAGGCGCGGCTGCGCCGGCTCGCCGGGCGGCGGTGGACCGAGGACGGCGCCATCGTGCTCAAGGTGGACGCGACGCGCAGCCAGGCCCGCAACCGCACCATCGCGCGCGAGCGGCTGGCCGAGCTCGTCCGCGCCGCGCTGGTGCCGCCCAGGCCGCGCATCCCCACCCGGCCGAGCGCGGCCAGCCGCCGCCGCCGGCTGGCCGGGAAGGCCGCACGCGGGGCGGTGAAGGCGCTGCGCGCCACGGTGGACGGCGATGACTGAGACGCTGGCCGCCCGCCGGGCGCGGCTGATGGGGCCGAACGTGCCGACCTTCTACGACCGCCCGGTGCACATCGTGCGCGGGCAGGGCGTCTGGCTCTGGGATGCCGAGGGGCGGCGCTATCTGGACGCCTACAACAACGTGCCCCATGTCGGGCACTGCCACCCGAAGGTGGTCGAGGCGATCTGCCGGCAGGCGGCGACGCTCAACACCCATACCCGCTACCTGCACGAGGGCGTGCTCGACTACATCGAGCGGCTGACCGCCACGATGGGGCACGGGCTGTCGCAGGCGATCCTGGTCTGCACCGGCTCGGAGGCCAACGATATCGCCCTGCGCATGGCCCAGGCGGTGACCGGCAAGCGCGGCATCATCGCCACCGACAACACCTATCACGGCAACACCGCCGCCACCTCGGCCCTGTCCACCCGGCGGCCGCCGGTCGGCGGGCATCCGGGGCATGTGCGCCTGGTGCCGGCGCCCGACTCGCTGCGCCCCGTCGGCGGCAGCCGCGAGGGGCAGGCCGAGGCCTTCGCGCACAGCGTCGCCGGCGCCATCGCCGATCTCGAGGACCTCGGCATCGGCTTCGCCGGGATGATGCTCTGCCCCTTCTTCGCCAACGAGGGCTTTCCGGACCTGCCGGAGGGATTCCTGCGGCCGGCGGCGGCGGTGATCCGCCGCGCGGGCGGGCTGGTCCTGGCCGACGAGGTGCAGCCGGGCTTCGGGCGCCTCGGCAGCCACATGTGGGGCCACGACCGGCTGGGGCTTGCGCCCGACGTGGTGACGATCGGCAAGCCGATGGCGAACGGGCATCCGGTGGCGGCGGTGGTGGCACGCGCCGAGGTGATGGCCGAGTTCCGCGAGGCCTTCGGCTATTTCAACACCTTCGGCGGCAATCCGGTCAGCGCCGCGGCGGCGATGGCGACGCTTGCGGTGCACGAGGAGGAGGGGCTGATGGCGAAGGCCGCCGCCACCGGCGCCTATCTCCTCGACCGACTGAAGGCGCTGCGCCATCCGTTCGTCGCCGAGGCGCGGGGCGCGGGGCTGTTCCTGGGGGTCGAATTCGCGACCGACGCGGCCATGACCCCGGCCACCGGCTTCTGCGGCCGCGTCGTCGAGGGGCTGAAGGACCGCGGCATCCTGACCCACCGCACGGGGCGGCATAGGAACGTGCTGAAGATCCGCCCGCCGATGCCGTTCGACCGGCCCGAGGCCGACCTGCTGGCCGACACGCTGGCCGAGGTTCTGGCCGCGACCCCGGCCGAGCCGTGACCCCCGCCGAGGCCGGCCGTCTTGCCGCCGAGGCGCTGGCGCGCTGGGGCGGGGCGGGCCCGCTGCGGCCGATGGCGGTGCGCGAGAACGCGGTGTTCGCGGTCACGCTGCCCGGGACGGGCCGCGCGGCGCTGCGGCTGCACCGGCGCGGCTATCAGGGCGCCGAGGCGATCCGGTCCGAGCTGTGGTGGCTTTCCGCGCTGGCCGATGCCGGCCTGCCGGTGCCGCGACCCCTGGCCACGGCCTCGGGCGAGACCCTCGTGCACCTCGCCGACGGGCGGATCGCGACGCTGCTCTCCTGGGTCGAGGGCGTGCCGATGGGTGCGGCCGGCGTTCCGCTGTCGGGCGATCCGGCGGCGCAGATCCGCCGCCACGCGCGCCTCGGCCACGCCGTGGCGGCGCTGCACGTCGCCACCGACCGCCTGGCGCTGCCGGGCTGGTTCACCCGCCCGCGCTGGGACGCCGAGGGTCTGCTCGGCCCGGCGCCGTTCTGGGGCCGGTTCTGGGAGCATCCCGCGGCGACCGCGGCCGAACGCGCGCTGCTGTCCGAGGCGCGCAGGGCGGCGGCGGCGCTCATGGCCGACCACGCCGCTGCCGGCGGCGACCGGGGCCTGATCCACGCCGACGTGCTGCGCGAGAACGCGCTCTGGCAGGGTCACCGGATGGCGCTGATCGATTTCGACGATTCGGGATTCGGCTTCCGCCTCTACGACCTCGGCACGGCGCTGAGCCAGGCGCTGGCCGAGCCGGCGCTGCCCGATCTCGCCGCGGCGCTGGCCGAGGGCTACGCGAGGCTGCGGCCGCTCGGGGCGGGCGACCGGGCGCTGCTGCCCTGGTTCACGCTCCTGCGCTGCTGCGCCTCGGTCGGCTGGACCGCTCCGCGGCTTGCGCCCGGCGATCCGCGGCACCGCGCCTACCTCGACCGCGCGCTCGGCGCCGCGCGCGTCCTGCTCGGCGGCGGCGACCTCTGGGCGGCGGGGGTGGGGCGGCCGGCGCGGGCCTGAGGCGGCGCTTGCGGACCCGGCAGGTCCCGGACCCGGCGCCGCCGCGGAAGGGGGGCTGTCTGCCCCCCTCCTGGCCCTTGCGGGCCAGTTCACCCCCCGAGGATATTTCCGGACCGGACATGG
>CALDYW010000201.1 GCA_937944395.1 uncultured Paracoccaceae bacterium
GTCGCCGCGGCGCCTCGGGGCGGGCCGAAGGCCCTTGGGCGGGGTGCGGCGCTGCCGCCTGCGGGTCGGGCCCCAGGGCGCGCCTTGCTGCGCCGCTCACAGCGCCGCCAGCGCGTCGACGAGCCGGCCTGCGCCGAAGCGGAACGGATCGGTCGCAGGCAGGCCCATGCGCGCCTCGGCCTCGGCCAGGCAGGCGCGGGCGGCGTCCTCGGGCAGGGCGGCGGTGTTGATCGAGATGCCGGCGACCCGAACCCCGGGATTGGCGATGCGCGCCATCGCAAGCGAGAGGTCGCGCAGCGCCTCGAGGCTCGGCATCGGGACATGCGGCAGGCCGCGCAGGTGGGTCCGGGTGGGCTCGTGGCAGAGCACCAGCGCATCGGGCTGGCCGCCGTGGATGAGCGCGAGCGTCACGCCCGAATAGGAGACGTGGAAGAGCGACCCCTGGCCCTCGATCAGATCCCAGTGGTCGGGGTCGTTGTCGGGCGTCAGCCATTCGACCGCGCCGGCCATGAAGTCGGCCACCACGGCGTCGAGCGGCACGCCCGCGCCGGCGATGAGGATGCCGGTCTGGCCGGTGGCGCGGAAGGTCGCCGTCATCCCCCGCGCGCGCATCTCGCGTTCGAGGCAGAGCGCGGTGTACATCTTGCCGATCGAACAGTCGGTGCCGACCGTGAGCATCCGCCGGCCGCGCCGCCGGAGTCCGTTGGCGATGGGGTAGGCGACGTCCGGCACCCGCACGTCGTGCAGCCGGCGCCCGGTCGCGCGCGCGACGGCGGCCAGATCCTCCTCGTCGCGCAGGAGGTTGTGCAGCCCCGAGGCGAGGTCGAACCCTTCCTCGAGCGCGGCCACCAGCACCTTCTTCCAGGCCGGCGAGATCACTCCGCCGCGGTTCGCCACGCCCACGACAAGCGTCTTCGCCCCGGCCGCCTTCGCCTCGGTGAGCGTCATGTCGGGCAGGCCGAGGTCGGCCCGGCAGCCCGCCATCCGGAACTGGCCGACCGACTGGCCGGGGCGCCAGTCGCGGATGCCCTGGGCGACCTTGGCGGCAAGCGGGTCGGGCGCGTCGCCGAGGAACAAAAGATAGGGCGTCTCGATCATCATGCGGTCCTGCCGGTCGTTGTCGGCCGCAGGATGGCGGGGACGGCGCGACATGTCACCGGAAATCCTGCCGCCCTGGCCGACAGGGGCGCAGGATCGCGCGGAAACGCCGATCGGTTGCGCAGGATCGTTCCGGCCTGTCGCCGTCCTCGCCGACCCTCCTTGCCGAGACCTCGACCCGGACCCGGGCCGACCGGGGGGACGTCGGTGCCGACCGACGCCGCGTCGCGCGTCGCGCGGCGCGGCCGCCGCCTCGATCGCCGCCCCGATCGCCGCCCCGGTCCGGGCGGTAGGCCACGGCCGCCCTGGCCAAGGCCCGGTCCGGCGCGGGTTCGAGGCCGGGGTCGGCACTCCCGGTCGGCACCAGCGCAAGCGAGGATCGCGATCGCCGCGGCGCCTTCGACCCCGTCGCCATGGCCGGGACAGAGCGGAACCGGAAGTCCCGGCTCGGTCCGGCCGAAGTCGGGCGCGCGTCGCGCAACACCCGGCTGCGCGCGTTCCGATCCTGCCGTGGCGGGGGCCGCGGCGCGCGGCCCGCCGCCGGGCCTGCCCGCGCCTGCCGGCGCGATTGCAAATGCGGGCGCCCCCCGCCATATGGGGCGCATCGTCAGAAGGACCGCCGCCCGCCATGAACTACCTCGACTTCGAGAAGCCCCTCGCGGAAATCGAGGGCAAGGCCGAGGAACTGCGCGCCCTCGCCCGGCAGAATGCGGGGATGGACGTCGAGAAGGAAGCGGCGGCTCTCGACCGCAAGGCCGAGGAACTGCTGCGCACGCTCTACCGCGGGCTCACCCCCTGGCAGAAGTGCCAGGTCGCCCGCCACCCCGACCGCCCGCACTGCCGCGACTACATCGAGGCGCTGTTCAGCGAGTGGATGCCGCTCGCCGGCGACCGCAACTTCGCCGACGACCATGCGGTGATGGGCGGGCTCGCGCGGTTCCGCGACCGGCCGGTGGTGGTGATCGGGCACGAGAAGGGGCACGATACCAAGAGCCGGATCGAGCGCAACTTCGGCATGGCGCGCCCGGAGGGCTATCGCAAGGCGATCCGGCGGATGGACCTCGCCGACCGGTTCGGCCTGCCGGTGATCACCCTGGTCGATACCCCCGGCGCCTATCCCGGCAAGGGCGCCGAGGAGCGCGGCCAGGCCGAGGCGATCGCGCGGGCGACGCTGAAATGTCTCGAGATCGGCGTGCCGCTCGTCAGCGTGATCATCGGCGAGGGCGGCTCGGGCGGGGCGGTGGCCTTCGCCACCGCGAACCGGGTGGCGATGCTCGAGCACGCGATCTATTCGGTGATCAGCCCCGAGGGCTGCGCCTCGATCCTCTGGAAGGACGCCGAGAAGATGCGCGAGGCGGCCGAGGCGCTGCGCCTGACCGCGCAGGACCTCGAGAAGCTCGGCGTGATCGACCGGATCATCCCCGAGCCCGTCGGCGGCGCCCAGCGCGGACGCGAGGCGACGATGACGGCGGTGGGCGAGGGGATCGCCGCGATGCTCGACGAGCTCAAGGGCCGCGACCGCAAGGCGCTGATCGCCGAGCGGCGCCGGAAGTTCCTGGGCATGGGGGCGAAGGGCCTGGCGGCGTGACGCGGCGGGGGGGCGTCGGTCGATGAATCCCTGGCTTCTGGTCGCGATCGCCGGCCTGTGCGAGGTCGGCTGGGCGCTGGGCCTGCGCTATTCCGACGGTTTCACGCGGCTCGTGCCGACGGCCCTGACGCTGATGCTGGTGCTGCTCAGCTTCTGGTTCCTCAGCCTCGCCCTGCGCACGCTGCCCATCGGCACGGCCTATGCCGTCTGGGTCGGCATCGGCGCCGTCGGCACCGCCATCGCCGGGGTCTTCTTGTTCCACGAGCCGGCGAACGCGCTGCGGGTGATCGGCATCCTGCTGATCCTCGGCGGGATCGTCGTGCTGAAGATGGCCTGACGCCGGCGCCGTCCGCTCAGCCGAGGAAACCCGCCTCGGCCATCAGCCGGTCCGAGGCGCCCTCGATCCGGGCCTCGAGCTCGGCCATGAATGCCTCGTTCCCGAGCCCCGGCGGGATCGGCTCGAGGAACTCGACCACCGCAAGGCCCGGTCGGCGCCGGATGCCGGTTCGCGGCCAGAACACGCCGACATTGGTGGCTGCCGGCACGCAGGGCTGGCCCAGCTCGCGGTAGAGCAGCGCCGTTCCGACCTTGTAGGGCAGGTGCCGACCGGGCGCGACGCGGGTGCCCTGCGGGTAGATGATCAGCTGTCCGGGAAGCTGGCTGCCCTTCGCCACCCCTGCCAGCATCTGCCGGACCGCTTCGGCCCGGCGGCCGCGGTCCACCGGCACGCAGCCGATGCGCAGCGCATACCAGCCCAGGATCGGTGCCCAGCGCAGCGACGACTTCATGATGAACTTCGGCCGCGGCACCGCCGAGCAGATCAGGATGATGTCGAAGAAGCTCTGGTGCTTGGCGGCGATCAGCGCCTCGGCCTGCGGCGGCGTGCCGCGCACCTCCGAACGCAGGCCCACCATCCAGGCCGCCGTCCAGCGCACCCAGCGGCAATAGGCATGCACCCCGGCGAAGGCGCCGCGGCGGTCGAGCGCCGCCCAGGGCGTGAAGACCAGCGCCATCAGCGCCATCATCGCATACATCTGCCCGACGAAGGCCAGCGACCGCAGCCAGCCCCAGGCCGCGGCCATCACGGCATCTCCCGAAGCATCCGCAGCGCCGCGCCGCGGGTGGACCAGAAGGCGACCACGGCGGCCAGCGGCGGCACCAGAAGCGGCAGCAGCCAGCCCGCGCCGGTGAAGCCGAGGCCGGTGAGGAACCCCCCCGCGGCATCCGCCCGCGGCAGCGCCGCCACCGCCAGCATCCCCGCGACCGTTCCGCCCGCCGCGCCGGCGAGCGCGCGCAGCGTGAAGCGGCGCACGAAGGCGCGCGCGATCCAGACATCGCGCGCCCCGATCAGCCGCAGCACCTCGATCACCCGGCGGTTCGCCGCCAGCGCCGCCTGTGCGGCCAGCGTGATCATCGCCGAGGTGGTGGCGAAGATCAGCGCGATCGCGATCATGCCGAGAAGCCGCAGCCGGTCGGCGGCCTCGACCAGCGGGCGCCGCCAGCGGGTGTGGTCGTCCAGCACCGCGCCCGGCGCCTCGGCCTGGAGCCGGAGGCGCAGGCCCTCGGCGTCGAAGCCCTCGGGCGTCTCGATCACCTCGACGAGTTCGGGGATCGGCAGGGTCTCGAGCGGCAGGTCGGGGCCGAACCAGGGTGCCAGCAGTGCCCGCCGTTCCGCCGCATCGAGCGCCCGCGCCGAGGCGACGCCGGGGGTTTCGGCCAGAACCCGCAGCACCGCGCGCACCTGCGCCTCGACCTGGCCGGCCGGCGCCGAGATCCGCACCGTCGCGGTGCGCGCCAGCGTCTCCGACCAGCGGTCGGCCAGCCGTCCCGCGGCGATCGACAGCGCCAGCGCGAACACCGCGAGGAAGGCCATCGCCGCCGCCGTGAAGGCGGTCAGCCGCGCGGTGAACCCGGTGGGCGGAACGATCCGGGGGTAGAGCCCTTCGCCGAAAAGCCGCTCCGAGAGGGCGGAAAACCGGCTCACAGGTCGGCCCCCGCCTGGGTCAGCCGCCGGTCGCGGATCCGCAGCACGCGGGCCGGGACCTGCGCCTTGGCGGCGCGGATCAGGTTCAGGTCGTGGGTCGCGATCACCACCGCCTTGCCCATGCGGTTCAGTTCCACGAGCAGTTGCAGAAGCCTCAGCGACATCTCCCAGTCCACGTTGCCGGTGGGCTCGTCGGCAAGGATCACGTCGGGCGACATGATGACCGCGCGGGCAAGCGCCGCCCGCTGCCGCTCGCCGCCCGACAGCGAGGGCGGCAGGGCATCGGCCTGATCGGCCAGCCCGACCCAGGCAAGAAGCTCGGCCAGGTTCTGCGCCTCGGCGGAGGGGTCGAGCCCGGCGACGGCCAGCGGCAGCGCCACGTTCTCGGCCAGCGGCAAATGGTCGAGGAACTGGCAGTCCTGGTGCACCACGCCGATGCGGCGGCGGGCGCGCGCGATCTGGTCGCGCGTCATCTTCCGGACGTCCTGACCGAACACCTGCACCCGTCCCGATGTGGGCACGAGGTGCATCGAGCACAGCTTGAGCAGCGTCGTCTTTCCGGCGCCCGAAGGGCCGGTCAGGAAATGGAAGCTGCCGGGGCCGAGCTCGAGCGTGACATCCGACAGAAGCTCGCCGCCGCCGTAATCGTGGCCCACCCGCTCCAGTGAGATCATCGCCCTTGCCGCCGCCGCACGCTGCCGCGGCAGTCTTGCCCCACTCACGCGCAGGTTTCAACCGGACGGACCCAAAGTCTTTGATTTCCCGAAGGGGATGCTACAAAATGGAGGGTAACGGGCCGGACGCCGACAGGGCCCGGCGGTCTGGGGCGCGGGAATGGTTCGACGGATGCGGCTGACCTGCCCGAATTGCGCGGCACAGTACGAGATCGACGGGGGCATGATCCCGCCGCCGGGCCGCGACGTGCAGTGCTCGAACTGCGGCCACACCTGGTTCCAGCTCGCCGAGACGGTCGAGCCGGCCGCATCGGTCGCCGGCGAGGCCGGGCAGGCCCGGCCCCGGGAGCATGAGGCCGAGGCGGCCGGGCCGTCGAGCCCGAAGCCCAGCCCGAAGCCCGTCTGCCTGTCGGCGACGCGGACGCGGACACCGACGCGGACGAGGCGGAGCCGCTCTGGCCCGATGTCGGCCCGGCCGGGCTGCCGGCGGGGCCCTCTGCCGCCGGGCTTTCGGGCGCGGAGGCGGCGGCGCAGGTGCGCCGCCCGCCGCTCGACAGCGCGGTGATGGAACT
>CALDYW010000202.1 GCA_937944395.1 uncultured Paracoccaceae bacterium
CGCGGCCGGGGCCCCGGCCGCGCCGTCCCCCCCTCTGACCCCGCCCCCCTGACCCCGCCCTCCTGACCGCGGCCGCTGCCGCGGGCCGCAGCGCAGGGGGGCGGGGCGTGCCCTACCGACCCCGGAGGCCCCGCCGATGGCCCTGGCCGAAGCCCCCGCAAAGTCCTGGTGGCGCCGGAACCAGCAGCGGCTCACGCCCTGGCTGTTCCTGGCCCCGGGGATCGCGATGTTCTCGCTCTACGTCCTCTGGCCGATCGTGGACAGCTTCTGGCTGTCGTTCTTCAACTGGGACGGGCTCGGCGCGAAGCGCTGGATCGGCTGGGGCAACTACCGCGAACTGCGGACCGACCCGGCCTTCTACGTCTCGCTGAAGAACAACGTCATCTGGCTGGTGATGTATCTTCTGGCGGTGCCGGCGGGGCTGTTCCTCGCGCTCTTCCTCAACCAGAACGTCGTCGGCATCCGCATCTACAAGTCGCTGTTCTTCTTTCCTTTCGTCATCAGCCAGGTGGTCGTCGGGCTGATGTTCTCGTGGTTCTACGCGCCGGGCTTCGGGCTGTTCTACAAGCTGATCGAGTGGCTGACCGGTCGCGGCGTGGCGGTGCTGGCCGATCCCCACCTCGTCACCTACGGCATCATCGCCGCCGGCCTCTGGCCGCAGATCGCCTACTGCATGATCCTCTACCTCACCGGGCTCAACAACGTCTCGCCCGACCAGGTCGAGGCGGCGCGGCTTGACGGCGCGAAGGGCCTGCGGATGCTGTGGTTCGTGATCCTGCCGCAGGTGCGGCCCGCCACCTTCATCGCCGTCGTCGTCACCGTGATCGGCGCCCTGCGGTCCTTCGACCTCGTCTCGATCATGACCGACGGCGGGCCCTTCGGCTCGTCCCGGGTGCTGAGCTTCTACATGTTCGAGCAGGCGCTGTCCGAATACGGCTTCCGCATGGGCTATGGCGCGGCGATCGCGGTGGTGCTGTTCCTGATCATGATGGTGTTCATCTCGGGCTTCATCTGGAAGATGGTCCGCGACGAGCGCGAGGGGTATTGAGGTGTTCCCCCGCCCCGTCCAGCAGATCGGCCCGGCGGCGAGCGCGCTCTACCAGATCGCGCTGCCGGTTGCGCTGGTGCTCTGGCTCCTGCCGCTCCTCGGCGTGGCGCTGACCTCGCTGCGGCCCTCCGCCGACCTCGCCGCCGGCAACTACTTCGGCTGGCCCTCGGCCATCGCCTGGGACAACTACGCCCAGGTCTTCCGCAACTCGCCGATCGGGCAGTACATCCTGAACTCGTTCAAGGTGACGATCCCCACCGTGATCGGCGCGGTGGCGCTGTCGTGCCTGACGGGCTTCGCGCTGGGGATCTACCGGTTCCGGTCGAACCTGGTGATCTTCTTCCTCTTCGTGGCCGGCAACTTCGTGCCCTTCCAGATCCTCATGGTCCCGGTGCGCGACCTGACGGTGCGGACCGGGCTCTACAACACCTCGCTCGGGCTGATCCTGTTCCACGTCGCCTTCCAGACCGGCTTCTGCACGCTGTTCATGCGCAACTTCATCCGCGCCCTGCCGCGCGAGCTGATCGAGGCGGCGCGGGTCGAGGGCGTGGCCGAGTGGCGGATCTTCTGGTTCGTCGTCCTGCCCCTGATGCGCCCCGCGGTCGCGGCGCTCGGCGTTCTGGTGTTCACCTTCATCTGGAACGACTACTTCTGGGCGACCGTGCTGACCACCTCGGCCACGACCCAGCCGGTGACCGCCGGGCTCTATTCGCTGAACGGCCAGTGGATCGCGCAATGGCATCTGGTCTCGGCCGGGTCGATCATCGCGGCCATGCCGCCGGTGCTGATGTTCTTCGCCATGCAGCGGCATTTCATCGCCGGCCTGACCCTCGGGGCGGTGAAGTGAGAACCTGGCGGATCGACACCGGCTGCCAGACGCTGGTGCTCGCCTCGGACGGCGGGATCCCCTGGGCCGTCCACTGGGGCCCGCCGCTGCCGCCCGGCGAGGACCTGGCCGAGCTTGCCCGCGCGGCGGCGATGGACCTCTCGGGGGGCATGCTCGACCGGCTGGCGCCGCTCTCGCTCGCGCCCGAGCCGGCCCTGGGCTTCCAGGGTCAGCCGGGCTTCGCGCTGGCCGCGGCCGACGGGGCGCCGCTGGCCCCGCCGCCCTTCGCGCTTTCCCAAGCCGAGGCGGCGCCCGGGCGGCTGCGTTTCGTCAGCGCCGCCGCGGGCGGGCTGAGGCTGATCCACGAGATCGCGGCCCGGCCCACCGGCGTGCTGACGCTGCGCACGGCGCTCGAGTCCGACCGGCCGCTGCGCCTGTTCTGGCTGGCCGCGCCGGTGCTGCCGGCGCCGCAGTCGGGCGCGATGACGGACTTCTCGGGCCGCTGGCTGCGCGAGTTCCACCCGAACCCGCTGCCCTGGACCCCGGGGATCCGCCTGCGCGAGGCGCGCGGCGGCCGGTCGGGGCACGAGCACCCGCCCTGGCTGTTCCTGACCGAGGCCGGCTGCACCGACAGCGCCGGACGGGCGCAGGCGCTGCACTACGCCTGGCCGGGCGGTCACCGGATGGTGGCCGAGGAGCTGCCCTGCGGCCGCCGGCAGCTGCAGTTCGGCCACCCCTGGGGCGCCGAGACCGCGGCAGGCACCCGCTTCGAGACCGCCGATCTCGTCGCCGCCGTCTCGGATCAGGGCCTGAACGGGCTCGCCGCCGCCTTCCAGCGCGACATCCGCGACCGGGTGGTGCCCTGGCCCGACCCCGCCCGGCCCCGCCCGGTGCACTGCAACTGCTGGGAGGCGGTCTATTTCGATCACCGCCTCGAGACCCTCGCCGAGATCGCCGACCGCGCCGCCGCGCTCGGCGCCGAGCGCTTCGTGCTCGACGACGGCTGGTTCGGCGGCACGCGCAAGGGGCGCGACGACGACACCTCGAGCCTCGGCGACTGGCGGGTGGACCGGCGCAAGTGGCCCGAGGGGCTGCATCCGCTGATCGACCGCGTCCATGCGCTGGGGATGCGCTTCGGCCTCTGGGTCGAGCCCGAGATGGTGAACCCCGACAGCGATCTCTGCCGCGCCCATCCCGACTGGGTGCTCGGGCCCGCCGGCCAGCCGCTGGGCCGCAACCAGCTGGTGCTGAACCTCGCCCGGCCCGAGGTGCGCCACCATCTGTTCGCCGCCCTCGACGCGATCCTGTCGGAGCACCCGATCGACTACCTGAAATGGGACCACAACCGCCTGCTGCCGGTCGCCGATGCGGCGCAGGCCCGCGGCACGCTCGACCTGCTCGCGCGGCTGCGCGCCGCCCATCCGCGGGTCGAGATCGAAAGCTGCGCCTCGGGCGGCGGGCGGATCGATGCGGGCATCCTGTCGCAGACGCACCGGGTCTGGCTGTCGGACAGCCTCGACGCGCTCGAGCGGCTGCGCCTCCAGCACGAGGCGGCGCTGCTCCTGCCCGCGGCCGTCACCGGCAGCCACGTCGGCGCCCGCGCCTGCCACACCACCGGGCGCGTGCTGCCCATGGCCTTCCGCGCCTGGGTCGCGGCGCAGCGGCACATGGGCTTCGAGCTCGACCTGCGCGAGCTCACCGCGGACGAGGCGGCCACCCTCGCCCGCGTCACCGCCTGGTGGAAGGCGAACCGCGGCTGGATGATGGCCGGCACGATCCTGCGGCTTGAGTCGCCCGATCCGGCGGTGATCGCCGAGATCCAGATCGCGGCCGACGGCGCGCGCTTCGTCGTCTTCGCCGGCCAGGCCGCGGCCTCGGCCCAGAGCCTGCCGCGGCCGCTGCGGCTGACCGGGCTCGACCCCGCCGCCCGCTACCGCCTGCGCCTCGTCAACCCCGAGGACGCCCCGCCGCAGAGCCGCGGCGCCGTGGCGCTGCGCACGGGCCCGCTGGTCCTGTCCGGCGCGGCGCTGATGGCGGGCGGCCTCAATGTGCCCCTTGCCTGGCCCGCCACGATGTGGGTGGTGGAGGGCGAACGTCTGGCTGCAGAGGACGATTCCCCATGACGCAGGACCGCCGCAACCGCGCCTGGTACGGCAAGCTCGACAAGGACGGGTTCATCCACCGCTCGTGGATGAAGAACCAGGGCTATCCCGACCATGTCTTCGACGGCCGGCCGGTGATCGGCATCTGCAACACATGGTCCGAGTTCACGCCCTGCAACTCGGGGCTGCGCGAGCTGGCCGACTACGTCAAGCGCGGGGTCTGGGAGGCGGGGGGCTTCCCCGTCGAGTTCCCGGTGATGTCCACCGGCGAGACGCAGATGAAGCCGACCGCGATGCTGTTCCGCAACCTTCTGTCGATGGACGTGGAGGAATGCATCCGCGCCTATGGCATGGACGGCGTGGTGCTGCTCGGCGGCTGCGACAAGACCACGCCGGGGCAGATCATGGGCGCGGCCTCGGTCGATCTGCCGACCATCGTGGTCTCGGCCGGGCCGATGCTGAACGGCAAGTGGCAGGGGCGCGACATCGGCTCGGGCACCGATGTCTGGAAGTTCTCCGAGGCGGTCCGCGCGGGCGAGATGAGCCTTGCCGACTTCATGGCCGCCGAATCGGGGATGAGCCGCTCGCGCGGGGTGTGCATGACGATGGGCACGGCCTCGACCATGTCGAGCCTGGTCGAGGCGATGGGGCTCTGCCTGCCGATGAACGGCACGCTGCCTGCGGTCGATGCCCGCCGCCAGGCGCTGGCCCATCTGTCCGGGCGGCGGATCGTGGCGATGGTGAACGAGGATCTCCGCCTGTCGAAGGTGCTGACGCGCGCGGCCTTCGAGAACGCGATCCTCGCCAACGCCGCGGTCGGCGGATCGACGAACGCGGTCGTCCACCTGCTCGCCATCGCCGGGCGGGTCGGCGTGGACCTGAGCCTGGCCGACTTCGAGCTCGGCTCGGACGTGCCGCTTCTGGTCAACTGCATGCCCTCGGGGAAGTACCTGATGGAGGACTTCTGCTATGCCGGCGGCATGCCGGCGGTGCTGAAGGAACTCGCGCCGCTCCTGCGGCCGTCGCTGACCGTGACGGGCACCGATATCTCGGCCTATGCCGAGGGCGCGACCTGCTGGAACCGCGACGTCATCCGCCCCTTCGCCGAGCCCTTGAAGCCCGCCGCCGGCATCCGCGTGCTGCGCGGCAACCTCGCCCCCGAGGGCGCCATCGTGAAGCCCTCGGCCGCGACCCCCGAGCTGCTCGAGCACGAGGGGCCGGCGCATGTGTTCGACTCGATCGAGGATCTCAAGGCGAACATCGACCGCGACGACCTGCCGGTGACGCCCGAGACGGTGCTGGTGCTCAAGGGCTGCGGGCCGAAGGGCTACCCGGGCATGCCCGAGGTCGGCAACATGCCGATCCCGGCCGCGCTGGTGCGCCGGGGCGTGCGCGACATGATCCGGGTCTCCGACGCGCGGATGTCGGGCACGGCCTTCGGCACGGTGATCCTGCATGTCAGCCCCGAGGCGCAGGCGGGCGGGCCGCTGGCGCTGGTGCGCACGGGCGACCGCGTGCGGGTGTCGGCCGCGCGCGGGGAGCTCGCGCTTCTGGT
Source organism: uncultured Paracoccaceae bacterium (assembly GCA_937944395.1). Classification (GTDB taxonomy): domain Bacteria; phylum Pseudomonadota; class Alphaproteobacteria; order Rhodobacterales; family Rhodobacteraceae; genus CALDYW01. The sequence goes on from CALDYW010000202.1 coordinate 5,532, forward strand.
CGATGATGCCGAACTGGCCCGCCGCCGCGCCGCCTGGCGCCCCGATCCGCCGGCCTACGACCGCGGCTATGCGAAGCTCTACGTCGATCACGTCCTGCAGGCGCACCGGGGGGCCGACCTCGACTTCCTGGTGGGCAAGGACACCCGCCCCGTCACCCGGGAGAGCCACTGATGATCCCCGCGACCTTCCCCGACCTCGCCGGCGCCTCGGTCTTCATCACCGGCGGCGGCGCGGGCATCGGCGCGGCGCTGACCGAGGGCTTCCTGCGCCAGGGCGCGCGGGTGGCCTTCGTGCAGCGGTCGGACGCGACCGCCTTCTGCGACCGGATGGAGGCCGCGACCGGGCGGCGGCCGCTGTTCCAGCCCTGCGACATCACCCGCATCCCCGACCTCGAGGCGGCGCTCGCCGCCGCGGCGGCGGCGCACGGGCCGGTCACGGTGCTGGTCAACAACGCCGCCAACGACCGCCGCCATGCCACGCTCGAGGTGGACGAGGCCTTCTGGGACTGGTCGATGGCGGTCAACCTCAAGGCCTATTTCTTCGCCTGCAAGGCGGTGATCCCCGGCATGCGGGCGGCGGGCGGCGGTGCCATCGTCAACTTCTCGTCGATCAGCTACATGATGGGGAACGCGGGCTTTCCGGTCTATCTCGCCGCCAATGCCGCGATCACCGGCCTGACCCGGGCGCTCGCGCGCGAGTTCGGCCCCGACCGCATCCGGGTGAACGCGCTCGCCCCCGGCTGGGTGCTGACCGAGCGGCAGAAAGACCTCTGGGTGACGCCCGAGGGGCTGGCGGCGCACCTTGCCCGGCAGTGCCAGAACGATCCGCTGGAGCCCGCCGACGTCGTCGGCGGCACGCTGTTCCTGGCCTCGGCCGCGGCGAAGGCGATGACCGGCCAGGTGCTGGTGATCGACGGCGGCGTGGTGACCACCGGATGACGCCGATGGCCCCCCCGCCCGACTGGATCGCGGTGGACTGGGGCACCTCGCGGCTGCGCGCCTGGGCGATGGGGGCCGATGGCCGCCCGCTGGCCGGGGCCGAGAGCGGCGAGGGCATGGGCCGTCTCGCCCCCGACGGCTTCGAGCCGGCGCTTCTGCGCCTGGCCGGCCCGTGGCTGCCGGCCGCCCGCGGGCCGGTGCCGGTGATGGCCTGCGGCATGGTCGGCAGCCGGCAGGGCTGGGTCGAGGCGCCCTACCGCGCGGTGCCCTGCGCGCCGCTCGGTGCCGGCTTTGCCCGCGCGCCGGCGCAGGATGCGCGCCTGGCCGTGCATGTCGTCCCGGGCCTCCGGCAGGACCGCCCGCCCGACGTGATGCGCGGCGAGGAGACGCAGATCGCCGGCGTGCTCGCGGGCGATACCGGCTTCGACGGCGTCGTGTGCCTGCCCGGCACGCACACGAAATGGGCGCATCTGTCCGCCGGCGAGGTGGTGAGCTTCACCAGCTGCATGACCGGCGAGCTGTTCGACCTGCTGTCGCGGGTCTCGGTCCTGCGCCACACCCTCGGCGGGGGCTGGGAGGACGCCGCCTTCGCCGAGGGCGTGGGCGAGACCCTCGCGCGCCCCGAGCGGCTGATGACGCAGCTCTTCGCCCTGCGCGCCGCATCGCTTCTCGGCCGGCTTGCGCCCGACGCGGCGCGGGCGCGGCTGTCGGGGCTGCTGATCGGGGCGGAACTGGCCGCGACCCGGCCCTGGTGGCTCGGGCGGCGGGTGGTGGTGGTGGGCGCCGAGGCGCTGTCGGCGATCTACCTGCGGGCGCTCGGTCTGCAGGGGGTGGCCGCCGAGCGCCGCGACGGCCGCGCGATGACGCTCGCCGGTCTCGCCGCGGCGCGGGCGATGCTGGCCGAGGGGGTGGCATGAGCCGGCCGCTGCTGGCGATCCTGCGCGGGATCACCCCGGCCGAGGCCGAGGCGGTGGGCGCGGCGCTGATCGCGGCCGGGATCGACCGCATCGAGGTGCCGCTGAACTCGCCCGACCCGTTCGACAGCATCGCCCGCCTCGCGCGCGCCTTCGGCGACGCCGCGCTGATCGGCGCGGGAACGGTGCTGACGGCCGCCGAGGTGGCCCGAGTGGCCGCGGCCGGCGGCCGCCTGATCGTCTCGCCCAACACCGACCCCGCGGTGATCCGCGCGGCGAAGGCGGCGGGGCTTGCGAGCTATCCCGGCGTGTTCACGGCCACCGAGTGCTTCGCCGCGCTCGGCGCCGGGGCGGATGCGCTGAAGCTCTTCCCGGCGGCGCAGCTCGGGCCCGCCGGACTGCGCGCGCTGGTTGCCGTGCTGCCGCCCGGCACGCCCGTCTGGGCGGTGGGCGGCGTCGGCGCCGCCGACTTCGCCGCCTGGCGCGCCGCCGGCGTTTCCGGTTTCGGGATCGGCACCGCGCTCTACACCCCGGGCCTTGCCGCGGCCGAGGTCGCCGCGCGCGCCCGCACCCTCGCCGCCGCATGGGACGCCCTGCCATGACCGATCCCGACGCCTTCCCCCCCACCTTCGGAGACGCCCCCGCCGCCGCCGTCTTCGACGACCGCCCCTGCCAGCTCGGCGAGGGGCCGCTGTGGCATCCGCTGCGCGGGCAGCTCTTCTGGTTCGACATCACCCGCAACCGGATGCTGACGCGCGAGCGCGACACGCCGCGGGAATGGGCCTTCGCCGGCAACGTCTCGGCCGCCGGCTGGGTGGATCGTGACCGCCTGATGGTGGCCTCGGAGACCGCGCTGCACCTCTTCGACCTCGACCGCGGCGAGGCCGACGAGGTGATCGCACTCGACAACATGGACCCGCGCACCCGGTCGAACGACGGCCGCGCCGACCCCTTCGGCGGCTTCTGGATCGGCACCATGGGCAAGCGCGCCGAACCCGGCCTGGGCGCGATCTGGCGCTACTGGAAGGGCGAGCTGCGCCGCCTCTACGCGCCCGTGACGATCCCGAACGCCATCGCCTTCGCCCCCGACGGCTCGCGCGCCACCTTCGCCGACACGACCACGGGGCAGGTGATGGCGGTGCGTCTGGGGCGCGACGGCTGGCCCGAGGGCGAACCGGCGGTGTTCCTCGATCTCTCGGGGGAGGGGCTCTACCCCGACGGGGCGGTGTTCGACGCGGCCGGCAACCTGTGGCTCGCGGAATGGGGGGCGGGGCGCGTCGCCTGTTACGGGCCCGACGGCCGCCGCCGCGGAGCGGTCGCGGTGCCGGCGCCGCATTCCTCCTGCCCGGCATTCGGGGGGGCGGACTATGCCACGCTCTACTGCACCTCGGCGCTGCATGGCCTGTCGGCCGAGGACCGCGCCCGGGCGCCCCGGAGCGGGATGACCTTCGCCGCCGCCGGGCAGGGTCCCGGCCTGCCCGAACACCGGGTGATCCTGTGACCGGGGCACGGACCCGGCACGACCGGCACGGCGCGGGCGGCGGGCGCCGGCGGGGGGGCTGTCTGCCCCCCGTCCCCGCCTGCGGCGGGGCCTCCCCCCGAGGATATTTCGCGACCGGACATGAGGGTTGCGGGCGCCCCCGGGGGGCGCGCCGAGAGGGTCGCGGGTGCACCGCCCGGATCCGCCGCCGGGCCGGGAGGCGCGCGGCGGGGGCGCCGGCGCCGGCGCCGGCGCGGCGCGGCGCGGGCGCGCAGGCATGATCCGCGGCCTCGGCGTCTGCTACTATCCCGAGCACTGGCCCGAGGCGCTCTGGGCCGAGGATGCGCGGCGGATGCGCGCGGCGGGGCTGTCCTGGGTCAGGATCGGCGAATTCGCCTGGTCGCGGCTGGAACCCGCGCCCGGCGCGCTCGACTGGGGCTGGCTCGACCGCGCCATCGACACGCTGGGCGCGGCGGGCCTGCGCGTCGTGCTCGGCACGCCCACCGCCACACCGCCGCGCTGGATGCTGACACGGCACCCCGACATGCTGCCGGCGGACCGCGAGGGGCGCGTCCGCGGCTTCGGCTCGCGCCGGCACTACGATTTCGCCCATCCGGGCTATCGCGCCGAATGCGCGCGCATCGTCGAGCTGCTCGCCCGCCGCTACGGGCGCCACCCGTACCTCGCCGCCTGGCAGACCGACAACGAATACGGCTGCCACGACACCACGCTGAGCTGGTCGGCGGCGGCGCTGGCGGCGTTCCGCGACTGGCTCGCCCGCCGCTACCAGAACCCGCAGGCGCTCAACCGCGCCTGGGGCAACGTGTTCTGGTCGATGGAGGTCGCGGGCTTCGAGGAGATCGGCCTGCCGAACCTGACGGTGACCGAGCCGAACCCGGCCCATGCGCTCGCCTTCCGCCGCTTCGCCTCGGACATGGTGACCGAGTTCAACCGGCTGCAGGCGGCGATCCTGCGCCGCCACTCCGACCGCCCGATCGCGCACAACTTCATGGGCCGGATCACCGACTTCGACCATTTCGCGGTGGGCCGCGACCTCGACATCGCCGGCTGGGACAGCTACCCGCTGGGCTTCCTCTCCGACCGGCTGGAGGCGACCGAGGCGCACCGCCGGCGCTTCCTGCGCCAGGGCGATCCCGACTTCCAGGCCTTCCACCACGACCTCTACCGCGCCGTCGGGCGCGGGCGCTGGTGGGTGATGGAGCAGCAGCCCGGCCCGGTGAACTGGGCGCCCTGGAACCCCGCGCCGCTGCCCGGCATGGCCCGCCTCTGGGCCTGGGAGGCCTTCGCCCACGGCGCCGAGGCGGTGCTCTACTTCCGCTGGCGGCAGGCGCCCTTCGCGCAGGAGCAGATGCATGCGGGGCTCTTGCGCCCCGATTCCGCCCCCGCCCCGGCGCTTGCCGAGGCGGCGCAGGTCGCCGCCGAGATCGCCGCCGATCCGGCGCTGGCCGCGGCCGGGGCGGCGCCGGCGCCGGTGGCGCTGGTGTTCGACTATGCCTCGGCCTGGGCCTGGGAGGTTGAGCCGCAGGGGCGCGACTTCGACTATTTCCGCCTCGTCTTCGCCTTCTACCGGGCGCTGCGCCGGCTGGGGCTGAATATCGACATCCTGCCGCCCGACACCGCCGACCTGTCGCCCTGGCCGCTCGTCCTCGCGCCCGGGGTCGCCACGCTCTCCGCGCCGCTCAAGGCGGCGCTCGCCCGGCACCGGGGCCTCGCGCTCCTCGGGCCGCGCACCAACGCCAAGACCGCCGAGATGGCGATCCCGGTGCCGCTGCCGCCGGCGCTGCCCGGGCTCGACCTCGTGGTCGCGCGGGTCGAGAGCCTGCCGCCCGGCGTCACCCATGCGCTCGCCCGCGGCGGGGCGGTCGCGCACTGGCTCGAGCATGTCGAGGGCGCGGCCGAGGTGGTCGAGCGCACCGCCGAGGGCTGGCCGGTGCTTCTGCGCGGGGGGGGGATGCACTACCTCGCCGCCTGGCCCGACGAGGCGGCGCTCCTGCGGATTCTGGGGTCGCTGCTGGCCGCGGCCGGGGTTGCGGCGCTGCCCGCCCCGCTGCCCGACGGGCTGAGGCTGCGGCGGACGCCCGCGCACCTCTTCGCCTTCAACTACGCCCCCGAGCCCCTCTCCTGGCAGGGGGAGACCCTGCCGCCCGCCGGCGTCCGCTGGTGGCCGCGGTGAGCGTCGAGCGGTTCGGCACCCTCGCCACGGGCGGCACGGTCGAGCGGCTGACCCTGGCGGCGGGCGATCTTGCGGTGCGCCTCCTCACCCTCGGCGCCATCCTGCAGGATGTCCGCCTGGCCGGCGTGGCGGGCAGCCTGACCCCGGGGTCGGAGCGGCTGGCCGACTACGCGGGGCCGATGCGCTTCGCCGGGCCGGTGGTGGGCCCGGTCGCCAACCGCATCGCCGGGGCCGGGGTGACGATCGCCGGGCGCCGGCACCGCCTGATCGCCACCGAGGGGCCGAACACGCTGCACGGCGGGCCGCGGGGCACGCATGCCCGCGTCTGGCGGATCGACGATCTCGGCTCCGACCGGGCGGTGCTGGTGCTCGAGCTTGCCGACGGCGACGAGGGCTGGCCGGGCAACCGCCGCTTCACCGCCGCCTTCCGGGTCGAGGCGCCGGCGCGGCTGTCCTTGCGGCTGACCAGCGCGACCGACGCGCCGACGCTCGCGAATCTTGCCAACCACAGCTACTGGCGCCTGCCCGGCTGTCCCGCCCCGGTGCTCGCCTGTCCGGCGGAGCGCTTCGTCGCGCTCGACGGCGCGAAGCTGGCGACGGGCGCGACCCCGCCGGTCGCGGGCACGCCGGTCGACTTCCGCGGCGGGCGGTCGGTCGGG
>CALDYW010000203.1 GCA_937944395.1 uncultured Paracoccaceae bacterium
GCCGAGGCCGAGGCCGCCGCACAGGCCCGGCAGGCGCAGCAGGCGGCCGCGCAGCCGGCGGCCGCGCAGGCAGCCGCCGCCGCCCCGGACCCCGAGGCCGAGGCCGACGGCGAGGACGAGGCGGTCGCCGCCGCCCTGCCCGCCGACACGGGCAATCTCCGGCTTCCGACGCGCGCCTCGGTCGCGGCCCAGGCGACGGTGCCGAAGGCGATCCGCCTGAACCGGATCAACCTGCTTGGCGTCGTCGGGACGCCGAACGCCCGGCGTGCGCTGGTGCGGCTCGCGAACGGCAGCGTCGTGCGCGTGGCGGTGGGCGACCGGCTCGACGGCGGGCAGGTGTCGGCGATCTCGGAGCGCGAACTGCATTACGTCAAGAACGGCCGGACCCTGATCCTGAAGATCGGCGAGACCGGCTGACCGCCCCGCTGCCCCCGCCCCGCTGCCTCCGCCCCGCTGCCCCCGCCGGACGGACCCCGGGGCCTTCAGCCCAGGGGCTGGGCCCGTTCCACCAGGCGGGCGAAGAACGAGGCCCCCACGGGCGCCGCCGCATCGTTGAACTCGTAGGCCGGGTGATGAAGCCCCGCCCCCGGCCCCTGGCCGAGGAACAGATAGGCCCCGGGCCGCTCGAGCAGGAAGTACGAGAAATCCTCGGCGCCCATCTCGCGGGCGGCGGCATCGTCCACCGCCTCGGCCCCGGCGATCTCGCGCGCGACGTCCACGGCGAAGGCGGTCTCCGCGGGGTCGTTCACGGTGGCCGGATAGCCGATCTGGTAGTCGAGCCGGGCGGACACGTCGTAGGCCGCGGCCTGCCCCGCCACGATCGCCTCGAGCCGGCGCATCACCATCGCCTGCACCTCGGCCCGGAAGCTGCGCACCGAGCCGCAGATCCAGGCCGACCCCGGCACGATGTTGTCGGCCGTGCCGGCCTCGATCCGGGTGACCGAGATCACCAGATCCTCGGTCGCCTGGTGGTTGCGGCTGACGATGGTCTGGATCGCCTGAACGATCGCCACCGCCGCCACCACAGGGTCGGCGGTCTCGTGCGGCATCGCGGCATGACCGCCGCGCCCGGTGACGGTGATCTCGAAGGTATCGACCGCAGCCATCAGCGGCCCCGGCGCGGTCGCGATCTGGCCGAGCGGCCTGTTCGGGCTGTTGTGCAGCCCGAACAGGCGCGCGATGCCGAAGCGGTCGAGCACGCCCTCGCGCACCATCACCCGGGCGCCGCCGCCGTTCTCCTCGGCGGGCTGGAAGATCAGCGCCACGCGCCCGGCGAACATCCGGGTCTCGCACAGGTACTTCGCCGCGCCGAGCAGCATTGTCGTGTGACCGTCGTGGCCGCAGGCGTGCATCCGGCCCGGGTGCTCCGAGGCATGCGCCAGCCCGGTCGCCTCGGCGATCGGCAGCGCATCCATGTCGGCGCGCAGGCCGATCGTTGGCCCGGGCGCCCGGCCCTCGATGATCGCGACGATCCCCGAGCTGGCGATGCCCTCGTGGATCTCGTCCACTCCGAACTCGCGCAGCCGGGCGGCCACGAAGCCCGCGGTCAGCGGCAGGTCGAAACCGACTTCGGGATGCCGGTGCAGCCACCGCCGCCAAGCGCCCATCTCCTCGGACATCGCGGCGATCCGGTTGACGACCGGCATGTGGCGTTCCCCCCGGGTCTCGCGTATACGCGATCCATGATGACGGATGACCGGACCGAGGCAACCCCTGCGCCGGCCCCGGCCGCGACCGGTGCCCCGGAGGGTCGGCCGGTGGAGCGGCTGGTGGCGATCATGGCGCGCCTGCGCGATCCGCAGGCGGGCTGTCCCTGGGACCTCGCCCAGGACTTCACCTCGATCGCCCCCCACACGGTCGAGGAGGCGCACGAGGTGGCCGACGCGATCGCGCGCGGCGCATGGGACGAGCTCAGGGGCGAACTCGGCGACCTGCTGCTGCAGGTCGTCTATCACGCGCAGATCGCCGCCGAGCGCGGGCTGTTTGACTTCGACGACGTGGCCCTCGGCATCGCCGACAAGATGGTGGCGCGCCACCCGCATGTCTTCGGCACCGCCCCCCCGCCCGCCGATGCGGCCGCCCAGTCCGACGCCTGGGAGGCCGCGAAGGCGGCCGAGCGCGGCCCCGCCGGCGTGCTGGACGGCGTGGCGCTGGGGCTGCCGGCGCTGACCCGCGCGGTCAAGCTGCAGAACCGCGCCGCCCGGGTGGGATTCGACTGGCCCGATGCGGAACAGGTTCTGGACAAGATGGCCGAGGAGGCGCGCGAACTGCACGCAGCGCGGGCCCGGCTCGGGCCCGAGGCGGTGGCCGAGGAATTCGGCGACCTGCTGTTCGCCATGGCCAACCTCGCGCGCCATCTGGGGGTGGATCCCGAGGCGGCCCTGCGCGGCGCGAACGCCAAGTTCACCCGCCGCTTCGCCGCGATCGAGGCGGCGCTGGCCGCCCGCGGCCGCCGGCCCGAGGACAGCACGCTGGCCGAGATGGACGCGCTCTGGGACGCGGCCAAGGCCGCCGAGCGGGCCGCAGGGGGCGCCGCCGCCGGCGCCGGCGGGGAACCGCCCGGCTGACCCCCCCGGGGGCCGCCCGGGGCGTCCGGGGCGTCCGGGGCCGCCGCGCACCGCACCCGCAGCGGCCCGGCCGCAGCGCTCAGGGGCCGTTCAGGTCGGCGAAGCGGCGGCCGTTCTTGATCAGTTCGTCCCACAGCGGGTCGGGCGCGAAGGTCGCCGGATCGTCGCGGGCGAGTTCGCGGAGCGCGTTGCGGATCATCAACAGGCCGCGGGCGTCGGCCCAGTGCAGGGGCCCGCCCTCCCAGCGCGGGAAACCGAGCCCGTGCAGCGCCGCCACATCCACGTCCGAGGGTCGTGCGGCAATGCCGTCGGACACCAGCCGCGCACCGGCGTTGGCCATCGCCGCAAGCGCATCAAACCGAAGGTCGCCGGGCGAGACCGGCCGCGGAAGGATACCCGCCGCCGCGCGATGCGCCGCGACCGCGGCCTCGGCCGCGGGGTCGGGCGCGGTCCCGGCCATGCGGCGCAGGCCCGCGGCGGCGAGGCGGCGGGCAAGCGGCGTGTCCGGTCCGGCCCCGGCCGCGACGGCGAGGTCGGCAAGCGCCGAGGGCCCCAGCGCGACCCCTGCCTCCGTGAAGGCGGCTTCCGCCGCGGCAAGGTCGGCGCCCGCCTCGATGCGGGCGTCCACCGCCGCCCAGAGCGCCGCAAGCAGCGGACGCAGCAGCCCCGAGGATTCGCAGCGCAGCGGCACCCGGCCGATCCGGCGCAGGAAGGCCGCCGCGCTGGCCAGCGTCGCGGGCGGCGTGGCCGGGAAGGCCAGAAGCTCGGCAAGCCTTCCCGCCGCGGCCGGAAGCGGCCGGTCGAGCCCGACCGCGCGCGGCGGCAGGGCCGGAACCGGGCCCCGGGCCAGAACCGCGAGCAGGGGCAGGCCCGGCGCCGCCGCCGCCGCGGCTGCGGCAGCGTCCGGAAGGTCGGCTGGAATTGCGGGTGCGACAATCAGCAGGTCGGCGTCGGCAGGCGGCGCATTCCCGGTCGTCAGCGACAGGCGCGACAGCTGCCGCGCGGCCTGTGCCTCGGCCCCGGCATCCGGACCGGCAGCGGGCAGGCTGCGCAGGACCGCCGCCTCGATCCGGTCCAACGCATCGACCAGCGCCGTCTCGGACCGTCCGACCAGGTGGACCGGCAGATCGGCCAGCAGCGCCGCCGCCGCGAGTTCGGTCGCGGCCGCACCGTCGCCCAGGATCGCAGGCCGGGATGGCGCGGCAGACGCGGCCGGGGCCGGACCGGCCGCACGGGCGGCGCGGCGCTCGGACAGGAAGGCGTGGCGCAGCGCGGCGCTTTCCGGCGAGGTCAGGCAATCCTCGAAGGCCGCGGCCTCGAAGGCGCCGGCGGCCTCGGCCGGCAGCAACAGCGCCGCCTCGATTGCAGCGACGATGCGCGCCGCGGCCGGCACCGGCCCGGCGGCCGCGGGGCCGCGCGCCGCCGCGACCGCGGCCAGGTAGGCGGCGGGATCTGACAGTCCGTCGCGCCGGTCGCGGGTCGGGCGCGGGCCGGCGCCGCGGGCCGCAAGATCGGCCGCGAAGGAAACCGCCGCCGGGCGTGCCGCGCCGGCGGCCAGGTGATCGACGATCCCAAGCGCCGCGGCGCGCGGCGCGGGCAGCGGCCGGCCCGTCAGCATGAGCTCGAGCGCCGCCGTCGCACCCGCAAGCCGCGGCAGCCGCCAGGTTCCGCCGGCGCCGGGCAGAAGCCCCAGCGTGATCTCGGGCAGGCCCACCTGCGCCGAAGCCTCGGCGACCCTCCAGTGCGCCGCGAGCGCAAGCTCGAGCCCGCCGCCCAGCGCGGTGCCGTGCAGGGCCGCGACGACCGGCATGCGGCAGGATTCGATCCGGTCGCAGACCGCGGCCAGCGACGGCGGCTCGGGCGGGCGGTCGAACTCGCGGATGTCGGCACCGGCCGGAAAGGTGCGCCCGCCCGCGGCGATCACCACCGCCCGCACCTCGGGGTCGGCCTCGGCGCGCGCCAGCGCGTCGAGCAGGCCCGCCCGCACCGCACGCGACAGCGCGTTGACCGGCGGCGACTCGATCAGGATCACCGCCACCGCCCCCTCGCGCGCGAGGCTGACCGGCGAGCGCGCGCCCGCCACCTGCGGCGGGTCAGTCATCGCTTCCCCTTCGTCCGGCCTCGGCGGCGGCGAGGCCGGCGAGCAGCGGCACGACCTCGCCGTAGCGGCGGCCGATCTCGGGATCGGTGCCCTGCCCGTCGCGGGCGCGCCGGGCGACGCCGGCCAGGATCGCGGCAAGACGGTAGAGAGAGAACACGGTCGCATATCGCCAGAGGCCCGTCCCCTCGTCGCCGCCCGCGCGGGCATAGGCGGCGCGGTGCGCATCCTCGTCGGGAAGGCCAAGCGCGGCGCGGTCGAGGCCGCCGAGCCCCGGCATGACGCAGTCCCGCGGCAGGCGCCACTGGGCCACCTGATAGGCCAGGTCGGCGACCGGCGGGCCGAGGGTCGCCAGTTCCCAGTCCACCACCGCCACCACCTCGGGGCGGTCGGCGGCGAAGATCAGGTTGTCGTGCCGGTAGTCGCCATGCAGAAGCCGCGCCGGCGGTTCCTCCTCGGGCAGGTTGCCGGCCAGCCAGCGCTCGGCGCGCTGCATGTCGGGATGGGACTCGGCGACACTCGCCGCATAGGCCCGCGACCAGACCGCAAGCTGACGGGCAAAGTAACCGCCGGAGCGCGCGAGGCTCTGCAGCCCGGCCGCGGCCGGTTCCACCGCATGCAGCCGCGCCAGGGTCTCGGCCATGGCGCCGTAGACGGCCAGGCGCCCGGCCGGGTCGAGCCCGGGAAGCGCCGGATCGGCGAAGACGCGCCCCGCGACGAAGGGCATCACGAACAGCGCGCGCCCGAAGGGCGATGCATCGTCACCCGCAACCGCCAGAACCTTGGGAACCGGAAATCCCGTCTGCGCCAGCGCCGCCATCACCCGGGCCTCGCGCTCGACCTCATGGGCCCCCGGAAGCAGCGGCCCGACCGGCGCGGTGCGCAGAACATAGCTGCCGCTCTCGGCCTCGATCCGCCAGGTCGGATTGGACTGGCCGGTGCCGAAGCGCGCGATCGTCCTCAGGCCCCGGAACCCCGGCACCTGCGACGCGAGCCACTCGTCAAGCTCCCTTCGCCCGATGCCGAGCCCTTCCGCCATGAGCGAAGGTGTAACGGGGCCGTGATGAAAGGCAATGACCGGGATGCATCACTCGCGCCAGAAAGACCCGCGACCGAAAGGGATCAGCGCCCCGGTGGCCGCGGCGATGGCCTCCCGCCTCAGCCGCGCAAGCCGAGGTCCGGCGCGCCGAGCCGCAGACGGAAGGTCAGTCCGCCGTCGCTGCCGCGCAGGAAGGCGGCCAGCCGGTCGGGTGCCGCCGTCTCCGCCGCCGTCTCCGCCGCCGTGTCGGCTTGGCGGGCGGATCGGCGGGCGGCAAGCCCGTCGCGCACGCGGGCGGCGACGGTAGGGTCGCGCATCAGATCCTCGATCCGCGCCCGCGTCGGCTCGATGCCCTGCGGGTCGCTCCGGACCCGCTCGAGCCATTGGGCAAAGGCCGTGCCCCGAGGCGCCTCTTCCCCCAACCCGCAACCCTCCTCACAGCGCCGGGCGGTGCTGCCGCACCGTCGCGGCCACCTGTCCTTCTGCCCGCGGCGTCACCGCGCGCAGTTGCGGCAGAACGGCGTGGCCGGCACCGCATCCAGCCGCTCCTGCGCGATTTCATTGCCGCAGCGGACGCACCAACCATAGCTGCCGTCCTCGATTCGCGCGAGCGCGGCACGGATCATCTCGATCTCCTGCAGGCCCTGCGTGCCCATCGATTCGAGCACCTCGTCATCCTCGCGCTCGACCGCGGCCTCCTCCCAGTCCTTCTCGGCGGGCTGGTCGAGCTCGGCCTCGATCCGGTGCAGGCGGCGGTCGAGCTCGGCCAGACGTTCAAGGAGGGCGGTTTTGCGGTCGGCAAGGCTGGTCATCGGGTTCTCCTTCCCCCATCTTCGCGATGTTCGGAAGAAGCGAGACTGCCCGCCTTGACCGAGGTCAAGCCTGGACAGATCGCCGGGGGGCTTGAAACACATAACAGTAATGGCATATGAAGCCCGCAACCGCTTTCCGATACCGGCACCGGAGGATCCGCCGATGACGCCAGAGGTCACCGCCTTCTTCGACGAGGACACGAACACCGTTTCCTACGTGGTGCGCGAGCCCGAGGGGCGCCGCTGCGCGATCATCGACAGCGTGCTCGACCTCGATTACGCGGCCGGGCGCACCGCCACCAGATCGGCCGACGCAATCGCCGACTTCGTCCGCGCGAACGGGCTCGAGGTGGACTGGCACCTCGAGACCCATGTGCATGCCGATCACCTGTCGGCCGCGCCCTACCTGCAGGAAAGGCTCGGCGGGCGCATCGGCATCGGCGCCCGCATCACCGTGGTGCAGGAGACCTTCGGCAAGGTGTTCAACGCCGGCACCGAGTTCCAGCGCGACGGCAGCCAGTTCGACCGCCTGTTCGAGGACGGCGACAGTTTCCACATCGGCCAGATGCGCGCCGACGTGATGCACACGCCCGGGCACACGCCGGCCTGCCTGACCTATGTGATCGGGGATGCCGCCTTCGTCGGCGACACGCTGTTCATGCCCGACTACGGCACCGCCCGCTGCGATTTCCCCGGCGGATCGGCGGCCCAGATGTGGGAAAGCGTGCAGCGCATCCTTGCGCTTCCCGACACCACGCGGATCTTCACCTGCCACGACTACAAGGCCGAGGGTCGCGACATCTATGCCTGGGAGTCGACCGTGGGCGAGCAGAAGGCGAAGAACGTGCACGTCGGCGCCGGGCACACGAAGGACGAGTTCGTGGCCATGCGGCAGGCGCGCGACGCGACGCTGGGCATGCCCCGGCTGATCCTGCCCTCGCTGCAGGTGAACATGCGGGCCGGGCGGATGCCCCCGCCCGAGGACAACGGCACAACCTACCTCAAGGTGCCGCTCAACACGCTGTGACGACACGACCGGGGGAGAGGGGAAAGCCATGCCCATCGACTGGATCCTGGGCCTCGCCGGAGGCCTGATGATCGGCGCCGCCGCGGCGCTCTACCTTCTCGTGAACGGCCGGATCATGGGCGCCTCGGGCATCCTCGGCGGCCTCGTGGACGGCTCGGGCCGCGACAGCTGGTCCGAACGCGCGGCCTTCGTCGCCGGGCTCGTGCTGGTGCCCGGGCTGGTGGCGCTGGCGGGCTTCGGGCGCGAGACCAACCTGACCGGAAACCTCTGGGTGGTGATCGCCGCGGGGCTTCTGGTCGGCATCGGCACGCGGATCGCGAACGGCTGCACCTCCGGACACGGGGTCTGCGGAATCTCGCGCTTCTCCGTCCGCGGCATCGCCGCGACGGTGTTCTACCTTCTGGCCGGCGGCGCGACCGTCTGGCTGTTCCGCCACGTCCTGGGGGTGATCTGACATGCGCGCGCTCTTCGCCTTCCTCTCCGGGGGGCTGTTCGGCCTCGGCCTCCTGGTCTCGGGCATGGTGGACACGACCAAGGTGCAGGGCTGGCTCGACCTGTTCGGCGACTGGGATCCGACGCTCGCCTTCGTCCTCGGCGGCGCGGTGCTGCCGATGATGCTGGTCTGGCGCCTGGCCGAAGGGCGGCGGCCGGCGCTGGGCGGCTTCTTTCCGCCCAAGCCGCCCGCGCGGATCGATCGCGGCCTTGTCCTCGGCTCGGTCTTGTTCGGCGCAGGCTGGGGTCTGGCCGGCCTCTGCCCCGGCCCGGCGATGGCCTCGGTCACATTCGGCGGCTGGGGCGGGCTGGTGTTCCTGGCCGCGATGGTCGCCGGCATGCTGATCGCGGTGCCGCTGCGCAGCCGGCTGGACGCGATGCCCCGACCGGCGCTATCCTCGCCGCGATGATGGAGATCCGCCCCCTCACGCCGGATTACGCGGTGTCGCCGCAGATCGACCCCGGCGATTTCCCCGCGATCCGCGCGGCCGGCTATGTCACGGTCATCGACAACCGGCCTGACGCCGAGATCCCGCCCAGCCACCACGCCGCCGCCATGCGCAAGGCGGCCGAGGCGGCAGGTCTGGCCTTCGTGGTCAACCCGGTGATCGGCGGCATGCTGACGATGGACAACGTCACCGCCCAGGCCGAGGCGATGGCCGCCTCGCCGGGGCCGGTGCTGGCCTACTGCGCCTCGGGCAACCGGTCCTCCATCGTGTGGGCCCTCGCCCAGTCGGGGCGGATGGACACCGACGCGATCCTCGCCGCCACGGCGCGGGCCGGGTATCAGCTCGGGCACCTGCGCCCGCAGATCGAGGCGCTGGCCGCGCGCTGAGCGGAGGGCCGCGCGTCCGGGCGGCAGGCGGGGGCGCGCCGATCGCCCTGCCCGCCGGCGTCGTCTCGACCCGGGACGTCGCGGCGTTCACCCCCGGGGTCCGCGACGCGATGCGCAGGCTGTTGCCGGTCCTGCCGCCGGCGACGTCGCCCCGTCAGGGCAGCGGGTCGTCCCCCCCGATGTCGGGCGTGCCGGCGCCGCCCGCCCCGGCGCCGGGGCCCGCAGCAACCCGGCCCGCCGCCAGCACCTCGGGCTCCAGCGTCTCGGGCAGGGTCGGTCCGTCGGCCGCGGCGATCCGCACCGCCCTGCAGCCCGCGGCCTGCCCCAGCCGGCCGCCGCCCACCGCCACACCGCCCGGCCCGACCAGCCGCACCGCCCCCAGCGTGGCCATCGGCAGCACGATCCGGTCGCCCGGGCCGAGCGCCGAAAGCACCGCCAGCGGCAGCCGCAGCGTCGCGAGGATCGCGTCGAGCCGCGCCTCGGCTCCGCCCACCGCGGCCTCCAGCGCCTCCGACCAGGCCTCGGCCTCCGCGACCAGCCGGGCCGCAACCTCGGCGTCCGCAGGCGGCGGCGCGGCGGCGCGACCGACAGCGGGAAGCGCAAGCAGCATGCGGCCGCGCCGCACCCCGCCGTCCAGCGCGAGGTCGGCCGCAAACAGCCGGTGGCCGGCATCGTCGAGCACGACCGGCAGCGGCCGGGGATCGGGCAGGTGCATCTGGTAGCGCCAGCCCGAGGCCCAGCGCGCGGCCTCGGGCTCGGCGATCAGCGCCGCCTCGAACTCGGCCAGGACCCGGTCCACGAAATCGGCGACCATCGCGGCATCGGTGCGCGTCGGCCGCCGGGTCGCCGGCGGTGCCGGCGCCACCCGGCCGGTGGTCTGCACCTCGACCAGCGCCGACAGGGCCGGGATATCGAGCGCAAGAAGCCCCGCCCCGCCCCCCGGCCCCTCGAGCAGAGCGAGGAAGGGCATGTCGGGAAGGCGCTCGGCGATCTCGAGCGGGGCGGCACGCCCCTCGGTGACCGGCCCGGCCTCGATCAGCAGGCCGAGACCCTCCTCGCCCGCACGGCGCAGGGCATCGGCAAGGGCCCGGCGCGGTGCCTCGGCCGCCGTCGCGGCCGGGATGGCGGCCATCCGCCGCAAGACCGCCGTCGCCATGCCTGCCCTCCTCCGCCCCGCCGCTGCCGGAGCGCGACATTGCTGGCAGATTGCGGTTGACGAACCGTGAATGGGCGTCAGGCGGCTCGGGCGACGGCCCGCGGCAGCGTCAGCCGGAATGCCGCGCCGCCCTGCCCCGGCAGGTAGGCGATCGACCCGCCGAGCTTCTCCATGATCTCGCGGCAAATGGCCAGCCCGAGCCCAGCGCCGCCGGCCTTCGTGGTGTCGCCCACGCGCGCGAACTTCTCGAAGATGATCGCCTGGGAATCGCGCGGGATGCCCGAGCCGTTGTCGATCACGTCCACCACCAGCCGGTCGCGTCCCGGGCGGACGGCGATGCGCACTTCCTGCACCGGCGCATCGCAGTACTTGCGCGCATTGGTGATCAGGTTGATGAACACCTGCGCCAGCCGGTCGGGGTCGGTGACCAGCGCCACCTTCTCGGCCTCGGGATCGCGCAGGATGCGGAAGGGCCGCGTCCCCGCGGCAGCGCTGGCCGTCGCCACCGCCCGGCCGATGATCTCGGACAGGTCGGTCTCGCGCAGGTTCATCTGCACCGTGCCGTTCTCGAGCACGCTGAGGTCCAGAAGATCGTCGAGCAGCCGGGTCAGCCGCACCGCCTCGTCGTAGATCACGGTGGCGAAGCGGACCCGGTCGGCGTCGTCCAGCCCCTCGTCGCGCAGGATCTCCGAGAAGGCGCGGATCGAGGTCATCGGCGTCCTCAGCTCGTGGCTGATCTGGCTCAGGAAGGCATCCTTCTGGACCGAGAGTTCGGTCAGCTTCCGGTTGGCCTCGCGCAGTTGCCGGGCGGTGCGCTGCAACTCCTCCGACTGCGCCTCGAGCTTCTGTGAATACTCCATGATCTGCGCGGCTTCGTTGGCCACTGCCATCAGGTCGTCCACCGACACCGCCTGTCCGCCCGCAGCCTGGGCGATCATCGCATGGGCGGTGGCCGAGCCGACCGCGCCGGCCAGTCGCCGCTCGAGCCGTTCCAGGAACTCGGCCGTGACCTCGGGCAGGAAGCCGCCGGTTCCCTGCTCGGCCGCCGCCTGCTGGAACAGCACCTGCGCCTCCTCGGGGCCGAGGATCCGCTGCGCCATGGCCAGCAGGTCCTCGGCTTCCGCCGCCCCCCCGCGCCAGCCGCGCAGGCCCTGGCCCTCGCGCTCGAAGACCTCCACGAACTCGGCCCCCTGCAGCCGCTCCATCGGCGCCGGAAAGGTGATCAGCGAGAAGCCGACGAAAGCCAGCGTGTTGAGCGAGATCGACCAGAACACCGCATGCACCAGCGGATCGAGCCCCTCGATTCCGAACAGCGCCTGCGGCCGCAGCCAGCCGATCCCGAGCGGACCTTCCGCCATCACCCCGGCCCAGCCCGGCAGCGGCACCCCGAACGAGGGCAGAAACAGGCTGTAGAGCCAGATCGCGATGCCGACGACCAGCCCCGCCGCCGCCCCGGACCGCGTGGCCCCGCGCCAGAACAGCCCGCCCAGAATGGCCGGAAGGAACTGCGCCACGCCGACGAAGGCGATCAGGCCGATCGCCGCCAGCGCGGCGCCCCCGCCCGAGAGCGCATAGTAGAGCCAGCCGAGCGCCAGGATCGCGGCGATCGAGATGCGGCGGGCACTCAGCACGATCCGCCGCACGTCCTCGCCCATGCGGTGGCCGGCCGGCCGCAGCCGGAGCCAGATCGGCAGCACCAGATGGTTCGATACCATCGTGGCCAGCGCGATCGCCTCGACGATCACCATCGAGGTCGCCGCCGAGAATCCGCCGAGAAAGGCGAGCATCGCCAGCCCCTCGCGCCCCTCGGCCAGCGGCAGGGTCAGCACGAACATGTCGGGGTTGCCGCCGGCGCCGGGATGGGCAAGCCCGACCACCGCGATCGGCATCACGAACAGCGAGATCAGGAACAGATAGAGCGGGAACGCCCAGGACGCCGTGGCAAGCTGGCGCTCGTCCGCGTTCTCGACGACCATCACCTGGAACATCCGCGGCAGGCACAGGATCGCCGCGCCCGCGAGAAAGGTCAGCGCCACCCAGCGCCCGGGATCGAGCCGCCATTCGCTGACCGGCGAGGCCATGATCCGGGCGTGGATCTCGGCCGGACCTGCGGACAGCCCCCAGACCACGAACACGCCCACCGCGATCAGCGCGAACAGCTTGACCACCGCCTCGACCGCGATCGCCAGGACCACGCCGTGGTGGCGCTCGTCGGCATCGAGGTTGCGGGTTCCGAACAGGATGGTGAACAGCGCCAGCCCCGCGGCGACCCAGAGTGCGGTCTCGCGCGCATCGCCGCGCACCGCCTCGGGCGCCTCGGCGGCGAAGACCGAGAAGGCGAGCGTCACGGACTGCAGCTGCAGCGCGATATAGGGGGTCGAGGCCACCACCGCGCAGAGCGTCACGATTCCCGCGATCAGGTTCGACTTGCCGTAGCGCGCCGAGACGAGGTCGGCGACCGAGGTGATGCGCTGCGCCTTGCCGATGCGGACGAGCTTGCGCAGCACCAGCCACCAGCCGGCCATCACCAGTGTCGGCCCGAGGTAGATGGTGATGAACTCGAGCCCCGAGCGCGCCGCATATCCGACGGCGCCGTAGAAGGTCCAGGCGGTGCAGTAGACCGACAGCGACAGCGTGTAGACGACCGGCGAGCGCAGCCAACGCCCCGCCCCGCGCGCCGCCGAGCGCTCGGCGAGGAAGGCCAGGACGAAGAGGAAGGCGACGTAGCCGATGCAGACGAGGACGAGGGTGTTGAACGGCACCATCTCAGGCGCCCGGACCCTCCCGGCCGGCGGTCGGCGGAGCCGGCGCGGCCGGCCGCTCGATCAGCCGCCGCGAGAGGAGCGCCGCCGCGAGGATCAGCAGGCCCCAGACGGCGAACAGGTAGAGCCCGCCCGCGGCGGTGTCGGGGGCCGGCGTCTGCTGCGGTTCCCAAAGCAGCGGCAGCAGCAACAGCACCGCGCCGAGGACCGGCAGGATCCGCGCCGCATCCATGATCCGCCGTCGGCGGTAGTCGTCACGCTCGAGGAACAGCGGCGGGCGGGCGCGGGTCATGCGGCCCCCGCCAGCGCCCGCACCGAAGCCAGGATGTCGGCGTTCGAGAACGGCTTGGTCATGTAGCGGCTGGCGCCCGCCGCCTCGGCGCGGGCGCGGTCGGCGGTCTGGCCCTTGGCGGTGAGCAGCAGGACCGGCAGCGCCGCCGTGGCGGGGTCGGCGCGCAGTTCGTCGAGGATGTCGAAGCCCGAGCGGCCGGGCAGCATCACATCGAGGATCACCACGTCGGGCCGCGCGGTGCGGACCCGCTCGGCGGCCGTGCTGCCGTCGGCCAGGGTCTCGACGTCCCAGCCGTCGCGCGACAGGATGAAGCGGATCGCCTCGATGATGTTGGGCTCGTCCTCGATCAGAAGCACGCGCCTCTGCATCCGCCGTTCCCCCCCATTTGCCGGTCCTGCCGGCGGCGCGCCTTCGCACGCATTCTTTGCGGCCACTATCGCGCGGGTGGTGCGCTCTGTCAAAGCCCCGGCGCCTCAGGCGGTGTCGGCCGCCAGAAGCGAGGGCTCGCGCCGGGCCGGGCAGGGCGCGCGCGGACAGATGCGGCAGGCAGGTCCCACGGTCTCGGGCGCGCCCGCGGTGCCCGGCGGATCGGGAAGCAGCAGCATCACGCTCTCGAACAGCGGTTCCTCGCCGGCGCGCAGCGGCAGGACCGGGGCCGCCACCGCCTGCGCGAGAAAGCGGCGCGTGCCCGGGCCGGCGAGCGCCAGCACGCTTCGGCGCGGCACCATCGGCCGGGCGAA
The DNA here is from genome assembly GCA_937944395.1 of uncultured Paracoccaceae bacterium. GTDB lineage: Bacteria > Pseudomonadota > Alphaproteobacteria > Rhodobacterales > Rhodobacteraceae > CALDYW01. The sequence continues at coordinate 13,821 of CALDYW010000203.1, forward strand.
GGCCGCGAACAGCGGCCAGAGCGGGCAGCCCGCCCCGTGACGGGGCAAGGCGAAGCCGGCAACCGGCCGGCGGAAGGTGATCGCGCCCGCGGCGTCGGCGATCACCAGGCCGGCCTCGCGCCCGGGCAGAAGCGCAAGCCGCCGCAACACCGCCGCGATCGGTGCGGCGAAGGCCGCCGCCAGGGCGTCGGCCGGCTCGTCGGCGCGCGGCAGCAGCGTCCCGAGCGGCAGCAGGCGCGCATCGTCGAGACAGCGCAGAAGGGCGCGCCGGGCCAGCTCGGCGCCGGCGCGGGTGACGATCGCCGGCGAAGCCTCGACCAGCGCCGCCACCGTGCCGGCATCGGCTTCCGGCGCCTCGAGCGGCGCGAGGTGCCAGCCGTGCGCGGCGAACAGGCCCTCGACCTCCTCGGCGGGGGTGAGCGCGGCCGGCGCGGCGTCGGCCGGCGGGTCGAGAAACCGCACCAGCGCCTCGGCTCCTTCGGCCAGCCGCGCCGCATCGGCACCGATGTTGCCGAGGAACCGCGCCGCCCAGGCGGGATCGAGGTCGCGGGTCTCGGCAAGGATGGCCGCCGACGACCGGATCGCCGTCACCGTGTTCACCAGGCCGTGCAGCGTGGCCGACAGGTGCGGGTCGTGCGCCAGCCGGTCGGACAAGGCCCGCGCCTCGCGTGCCAGGTGCTCGGCCCGGGCATGACGGTCGGCAAGCAGCATCGCCCAGCCGGGGAACCGGCCGGCGAACTCCTCGGTCCGGTCGATCTCCGGCGCGGTCGCGGCGCCGCCGGCCGCCGGACCTGCGGCCGCCTCGCGCAGCAGCGCGATCAGCGCCGCCTCGGTGCCGCCGGCCAGCTCGCCGGGCGTCGTGCCCAGGGCAGCGGCGAGATCGGACAGAAGCCGACCCGCCACCGGCCGGCGGTTGTGTTCGATCAGGTTGAGGTAGGACGCCGAGATGCCCGCCGACCGCGCGAGATCGGCCTGTCGCAGACCCATCGCGAGCCGCCGGTCGCGGATCCGGCTTCCGGTCAGCGCCGACTTCGGCATCATCGCACCCCCGACCGCGAGTTTGCAGCAAACCGCGCGAAGGACAACGGGTTCGCGCTGGCTTTTGGGCCCGGAACCGCGGCAGTCCGGCACTGCCGCGGCGCCCTTCGACCCCGGCCGCGGGGGGGCATCGGCCGACCGCATTCCCGCCTGCGGACGGCGGGCGGGGCGGCGGCGGCGGGCCGCGGGGGCGCTGCCCCCGCACCCCCGGGATATTTCCGGACCGGACATGGGGC
>CALDYW010000204.1 GCA_937944395.1 uncultured Paracoccaceae bacterium
CCTCCGCCGCCGCCGGCGCCGCGCCCGGCGGCAGGAGCCGCGGCGGCGCCCGTTTCCTTTCGCGCGCGGTGGGGCTAGCTTCCCAGAAGCCGTCCGCGCCGGTGCCGGACCGGCAGGGGCGAAGCGGGATGAGCGGGCTTCTGGCGCTTCTCGATGACGTCGCCGCCATCGCCAAGCTCGCCGCCGCCTCGCTCGACGACGTGGCGGCGGGGGCGGCCAAGGCGGGGGCGAAGGCGGCGGGCGTCGTCATCGACGACGCCGCGGTGACGCCGCGCTATGTCGGCGGGCTGCCGGCGGCGCGCGAGCTGCCCATCGTCTGGAAGATCGCCCGCGGCAGCCTCGTCAACAAGCTCGCGATCCTGCTGCCGGGGCTGCTTCTGCTCGAGGCCTTCCTGCCGCAGGCGATCCCGCCCCTGCTCATGCTCGGCGGCGCCTTCCTGTGCTTCGAGGGGGCCGAGAAGCTCTGGCACAGCCTGCACGGCCCGGGGGCGCAGGGCGTTGCCGGCGCCCATGGCGCGGATCCGGGCGCGGCCGCCCCGGCCGATCCGGCGCATCTCGAGGCGACGCGGGTGCGCGGCGCGATCCGCACCGATCTGATCCTCTCGGCCGAGATCATGACCATCGCGCTCGCCGCCGTGCCGGCCGGCGGGATTCCCGAGAAGGCGGCCACGCTCGCCCTCGTCGGCGTCGGCATCACCCTTCTCGTCTACGGCGGGGTGGCCCTGATCGTGAAGGCCGACGACGCGGGCCTCGCGCTGGCCCGGCGCGGGCGCCTTGCGGCCACCCGGGCGCTCGGCCGCAGTCTGGTGACGGCGATGCCGGGGTTCATGGCGCTCCTGTCCGCGGTCGGCACGGTCGCCATGCTCTGGGTGGGCGGGGCGATCGTGCTGCACGGTCTGGCCGAGGTCGGCCTCGACGCGCCCGAGCAGCTTCTGGCCGATCTCGCCGCCGCCGCCGCGGCCGCCCTGCCCGGGGCACTCGCCGCGCCGGCGGGCTGGCTGGCCAGGGTCGTGCTCGACGCCGGCGCCGGCCTGATCCTCGGGCTCGGGCTGATCCCGGTCGCGGCCTTCCTGATCGCGCCGGCGGCGCGCCTCCTGCGCCGGTGGGTCTGAGCCGCGCCCCGGCCCGGCTCAGAGCAGCGCCCGCACGGCCTCGGCCACCGCCTCGGGCGTGATCCCGAACTCGGCATAGAGCCGTTCGGCGGGGGCGGAGGCACCGAAACCCGTCATGCCGACGAAGCCCGCGCGTCCGCTGCGCCCGCCCTCGGACAGAAGCCAGCGGTCCCAGCCCTGGCGCACGCCGGCCTCGACCGCCACCCGCACCGGCCCCGGCGGCAGCACCTTCCGGCGCCAGGCCGCGGGCTGGCTCTCGAACAGTTCCCAGCAGGGCATCGAGACGACGCGGGTGCCGACCCCCTCGGCCTGCAGGAGCCCCCGCGCGGCCAGCGCCACCGCCACCTCCGACCCGGTGGCGATCAGGATCGCGCGGCGCGCGCCCTCGGCCTCGGCCATCACATAGGCCCCCCGCGCGGTCAGGTTCGCCCCTCCGGCGCGCTCGCGCAGGGTGGGCAGGGTCTGCCGGGTCAGCGCCAGCACCGAGGGCGCGCCGGTGGCGGTCAGCGCAAGCTCCCAGGCCTCGGCCGTCTCGACCGCGTCGGCCGGGCGGAAGACGCGCAGGTTCGGGGTGGCGCGAAGCATCGCCAGATGCTCGACCGGCTGGTGCGTCGGCCCGTCCTCGCCCAGCCCGATGGAATCGTGGGTCATCACATAGGTCACCGGCAGGCCCATCAGCGCCGACAGCCGCATGGCGCCGCGGGCGTAGTCGGCGAAGCACAGAAAGGTGCCGCCGTAGGGCCTGAGCCCGCCGTGCAGCGCGATGCCGTTCATCGCTGCCGCCATGCCGTGCTCGCGGATGCCGTAATAGACGTAGCGCCCCTTGCGGCTGTCGGGGGCGAAGACGCCGAGGTCGGCGGTGCGGGTGTTGTTCGATCCCGTCAGGTCGGCCGATCCGCCGAAGGTCTCGGGGCAGGTGCGGTTGATCACCTCGAGCGCCATTTCGGAGGCCTTCCGCGTGGCGACCTTCGGGCGCTCCGCGATCACCGACTTCCGGAAGCTGCGCAATTCGGCCGCGAGCCGCCGCGGCGCCGCGCCCGACAGGCGGCGCTGGAACTCGGCACGCCGGCGCGGCGGCATCGCGGCGATGCGCGCCTCCCAGGCCGCGCGCGCCGCACCGCCGCGGGCGCCGGCGGCGGCCCAGGCGTCGCGGATCGGCGCGGGGATCTCGAAGGGCGGATGCGGCCAGCCGTAGGCCTCGCGCACCGCAGCCACCTCGGCCGCGCCGAGGGGCGCGCCGTGGGCGGCGGCCGTCCCTTCCTTCTTGGGACTGCCGAAGCCGATGCGGGTGGCGCAATCGACGAACACCGGCGCCGTCGCGGCGGCGGCGGCCGTCAGCGCGCGGTCGATGTCGTCGGGGTCGTGGCCGTCGCAGGACAGCACCGTCCATCCGGCGGCGCGGAAACGGGCGCGCTGGTCGGTCCGGTCGGCGAGCGCCACCTTGCCGTCGATGGTGATGCCGTTGTTGTCCCACAGCACGATCAGGCGGTTGAGACGCTGCATCCCCGCCAGCCCGATCGCCTCGTGGCTGATTCCCTCCATCAGGCAGCCGTCCCCGGCGATGACCCAGGTCCGGTGATCGACCGCCTCGCGCCCGAAGACCGCGCGCAGATGCGCCTCGGCCATGGCGAAGCCGACGGCGTTGGCCAGCCCCTGGCCGAGCGGCCCGGTCGTGGTCTCGATGCCGGCGGCATGGCCGTATTCCGGGTGCCCGGCGGTGCGCGAGCCCCACTGCCGGAAGGCGCGCAACTCGTCGAGCGTCATGTCGGCGTGCCCGGTCAGGTGCAGAAGCCCGTAGAGCAGCATCGAGCCGTGCCCGGCCGACAGGATGAAGCGGTCGCGGTCGGGCCAGCGGGGCGCCGCGGCGTCGAACTTCAGGTGCCGTGTGAACAGCACGGTGGCCACATCAGCCATGCCCATCGGCATGCCGGGATGGCCCGAGTTCGCGGCCTCGACCGCGTCGATGGCAAGCATCCTGAGCGCGGTGGCGAGATCCCAGTGCGCAGGGTGGCGGGACTTGAGGTCGGCGATGTCCACGGGGCGGTTCCTCGGGCTCTGTCCGGATCGGGCCGTCGGGTGATAGCAGGCTCATCCCCGAGTTCAAGCGCGGCGGGTAACGGTGCGGAAAGGAAGGGGGCGCATTTCGGGTGCGGCTTGGCTAGACTGGCAAGCCGGTGGCGGCGCGTGATTCGCGCGACGCCGCCGCATGGGGACGGAGCGTCCGGCGGGAGGGCCGATGACAGGGATGGACCGATGAGCGCGATCGCCGGGATCGAGGCGCGGATCGCCGCCGCGCTGGAGCGCATCGAGGCGGCACTCGCCGCGCACGCGGCCGCCCGCTCGGCCGCCCCCTCGGCCGCCCCCTCGGCCGCGCCCTCGGCCGCGCGCGGGGGCGGGGACGGGGCGGCCGAAGCCGTTGCCGCGCTCGAGGCGCGGCTCGAGGAGGAACGCGTGGCCAATGCCCAGTTGACCGAGCGGGTGCGCGCGATCCGCGAGAAGCAGGATCGCACGGTGGCCGAGCTCGAACGCCGGGTGCGCGCCTTGCAGGACCAGCTGGCCGCGCGGGCGGCCGAGGCCGAGCGGCTGCGCCGGGTGAACGACGCGCTGCGCGGCGAGGCGGCGGCGCTGCGCGCCGCGGCGCTGGCCGGCGCGGTTTCGCCGGCGGACATCGACCGCGCGATGGCCGCCGAGCTTGCCGCCGTGACCGCGGCGCAGGCCGCCGACCGGGCCGAGGTTGCGGCGATCCTGGCCGATCTCGCCCCGCTTGCCGAGGAGCCTGCCGATGCCTGAGGTGACGATCAAGGTCGGCGGTCGCAGCTTCATGGTGGCATGCCAGGCGGGAGAGGAGCCCTTCCTGGAAGCCGCCGCGCGGATGCTGGATGCCGAGGCCTCGGCGCTCGTCGGCCAGCTCGGCCGGATGCCCGAGTCGCAGATGCTGCTGATGGCCGGGCTCATGCTGGCGGACCGGACGGCCGGGCTCGAGGACCGCCTGCGGGGCGCCGAGGCCGATCTGGCGGCGCGGATCGCGCGGATCGCGGCCCTGGAATCCGCTCCGCCCCCCGAACCCGTGCCCGACCCCGAGGCAGCGGCGGCGCTGGAGCGCGTGGCCGCGCGGCTCGAGGCAATGGCGGCGGCCCTGCCGGGGTGACCCGGAAAAGGGGGGCTGTCTGCCCCCCTCCGGACCCTGCGGGTCCGTTCACCCCCCGAGGATATTTGCCGACCGGACATGGGAAGGCGCAGGGCGGCCGGCCCCTTCCCGCGCCCGCGGGGGCATTCCGCCCCGGGCGCCGCGCCCGCGCGACCCTGTGCAGCGCGCGCGCGACGGGGGGACAGGACCATCGAGCGGCTCGAGCGGGGGCGGCTGTGCACCGCGCGCGCGACGGGGGATCGGCGAACCGGCGCGGCGAGCAGCCCGGGCGCGGGGCAGGGGGCGGCCGGGTGCCGGTGCGGGGCCCCGATCCTGGCGAACTTGATCGTGATGAACACGTCCTCGTCGCCCCCGGCGCGGTCCCCGGGATCGACAGGACCTGGCCGCCGGTGACGTGGAACAGCCTGATCCGGTCGTCCACGTCGTCGGGCAGCAGGCGCGCGTGGGTCTCGCCCGGGGGGCGAAGGCGCAGGAGCCCGGAACGGCCTTCCGGTCGTGCCCGAGATCGCGCCAGCGGCCGCGCGGGGGGAGGGCGTGGACGGGCCCGAAACGGCGGTGGCGCGACAGGATCCCCGACGTCCTTCCCCGGCGTCCTTTCCCGGCGCAGGGTGACCGGCCGGCCCCGGCTTGCCGACAGGGCCGGCGGGCGAAACCGCACGCCCCCGGCCTGGGGCGCCCGGAGGTCGGGCCCGGCACCGGGGTGGAGCCCGCGCGGCAGCAGCGCGTCGGGCAGGGTGCCGGTCGGATGCGGGCGGGGGGCAGGCCTGCTTCCGGGGGTCGGAGGGCGTTTCGGAAGTGGTGTCGCCGGTCGGGTCGCCGGTCGGGTCGCCGGTCGGGTCGCCGGTCGGGTCGGCGGTCGCGTCGGCGGTCGGGTCGCCGGTCGGGTCGCCGGTCGGGTCGATGCGCGCCGGGCGGGGCATCGCCTGGTCCGGCGGCAGGCTGGGGGCTTCCGCAGGGGCGCAACCGGCCGGAGCCATGCCGCCCGGAACGGCCGCCGCGGTCACTTCCCCGTCGCGACCCCCGGTCGGTCCGGGGCGACCCAGGCGGCGCGCCCGGGTGGCCAGGCCAGCCAGACCGGCTGCCCTTCGGCCAGGCCCTCGAAGGCGGACGGGGCGCCGGTGACCCGGGCCTGCTGCCCGGCGGCCTCCACCAGCGCGGTGACGGTGGCCCCGGCGAAGACCAGCGCGGCGATGCGCCCGGGCAGCGCGTTCGGCGCCCCGGGTTCCACCGGCGAGAGGGCCATCGCCTCGGGCCGGACCGCCAGGCAGCCGGTCGTCCTGCCGGGCGGTCCGGCGAGCAGCGCGCCCGAGGCAAGCCGCAGGCCGCCGGGTTCGGGCGTGCCGGTGAACAGGTTGGCCGCGCCCAGGAAGCGGGCGGTGAAGGCGTCGCCCGGATCGTCCCAGACCGCGCGCGGCGGGCCCTCGCGCACGAGCCGCCCCTCGCGCAGGATCCCGATGCGGTCCGACAGCGTCAGCGCCTCCTCCTGGTCGTGGGTGACGAAGATCGCGGTGATGCCGACCTCGCGCTGGATGCGCCGCAGTTCGATCTGCATCTCGGTCCTGAGCCCGCGGTCGAGCGCCGAGAGCGGTTCGTCGAGCAGAAGCACCCGCGGCCGGGTCACGATCGCCCGCGCCATCGCCACCCGCTGGCGCTGACCGCCCGAGAGCTCGGCGGGTCTGCGCCCGCCGAACCCCTCGAGCCGGACCAGCGCCAGCGCCTCGTCGATGCGGCGCGCGCGCTCGCGCGCAGGCACCCGCCGCACCTCGAGCCCGAAGGACAGGTTGCCCGCGACCGTCATGTGCGGAAACAGGGCGTAGGACTGGAACACCATGCCGATCTCGCGCCGCTCGACCGGCACGCCGTCCACGCTCTGCCCGCCGATGCGCACCGTTCCGGCATCGGGGGTCACGAAGCCCGCGATCGCGCGCAGGAGCGTGGTCTTGCCCGAGCCGGAAGGGCCGAGCAGGCCGAAGAACGATCCCTCGGGGAAGTCGAGGGTGAGGCCGTCGAGGGCGCGCACGGGCCCCCAGGCCTTGACGAGGCCCGAGACCGAGACCCCGCTCACCTCTCGCCCCCGAAACGGGCGAGCCGCGCGACGAGCAGCATCAGCACCATCGACACCAGGATGACGATCGTCGAGATCGCGTTGATCTCGGGCGTGAAGCCCTTGCGGATCGCGGTGTAGATCAGCACCGGCAGGGTGGTGTCACCGGGCCGGGCGAGGAAGTAGGACACCACGAACTGGTCGAAGCTGACCGCGAAGGCGAAGAGCGCCGCGGCGACGATGCCGGGGGCGAGGAAGGGCAGGGTGATCCGCAGCGTCACCGTGAGCGGCCGGGCGCCGAGCGACCGCGCCGCCTCTTCCAGCGTCGGGTCGAAGCCCTGCAGCCGCGCGGTGACGACGACGATGACGTAGGGAAGCGCCAGCGCCACATGGCCGAGGATCACCGCGGGCGAGCCGCGGTCGAGCCCGATGCCGAAGAAGAACACCAGCATCGCCGTGCCGGTGATCAGCCAGGGCACGGCGATGGGCGGGAACAGCAGCGCCTGCAGCAGCCGCCTGCCCGGAACCGCGTGGCGCCAGAGCGCGATTGCGGCCATCGAGCCGATCAGGGTGGCGATCGCGGCGACCGCGAGCGCGATCCAGACCGAACGCCAGGCGGCGGCGAGGATCTCGCGGTTGGTCCAGAGCTTCGCGTACCAGCGCGTCGAGGCCTCGAACGGCAGCTGGTAGAAGGGCGAGGCATTCAGGCTCATCGCCGCCATCACGAGGATCGGTGCGTAGAGGAAGACGAGCATGAGCCCGAGCCAGAGGCGGCCGGAGAGGGCAAGGGGTGCGGCGCTCATCCGAGGCTCCGGCGCAGCGCCGGGCTGGCGGCGGCAAGGATGCCCAGCACCACCGCCAGCAGGATGAACGACAGCGCCGCCCCGAGCGGCCAGTTGAAGACGGCCACGAACTGGTCCTCGATCACGGTGCCGAAGGTCGTGCCCATCCGCCCGCCGAGAAGCCGCGGCTCCATGAACGATCCCGCCACCGGCACGAACACGAGCACCGCCCCGGCGATCAGCCCGGGCAGCGCGAGCGGCAGCAGGATCCGCCGCAGGATGCGCAGCCGCCCCGCCCCCAGCGCCCGCGCCGCCTCGATCAGGCTTTGGTCGATCGCCTGCAGCGCGAGGTAGGCGGTCAGGATCACATAGGGCACGTAGGAATGCACAAGCCCGATCACCACCGCCGTCTCGGTGAAGGCAAGGCCGAGGCGCACCTCGCCGGGAAGCACCGCCGACAGCGCCGCATCGAGCACGCCGCCGGGGCGCAGCAGGATCGTCCAGGAGAACACCCTGACCAGCGCGTTCGACCAGAACGGCAGGATCACCAGCAGCAACAGCGCCTCGCGCGACCGCCCCCGGATCACGCGGGCGAGCACCAGCGCGCAGGGAAAGCCCGCGACCAGACAGAGAAGGGTGACGACGGCCGCGATCCTGAGCGACTTCCACAGAAGCGCCGGGTAGGCGGGGCTGTCCAGGAAGGCGCGATAGTTGGCCAGCGTCAGGTGCCATTCCCGGCCGCGCAGGGGCAGATCGGACAGGAGGCTGAACCAGGCCATCGCCGCGAGCGGCAGGAACACCGCGAACAGCAGCCACAGATAGGCCGGCGCCAGCATCGCCAGCGCCCGCCCGGTGGCGGCCCTCTCGCCGCGGTCGGCCATGCCCGCCACGCCGGCGCAGCGTGCGGCCGGGCGGGCTACTGCGCCGCCTTCAGTTCCTGCCACAGCAGCAGGTAGGCCTCGCGCGTGGCGTCATCGACCGGGCGCATGAACTGCACCCGCGCCACCACCTCGGGGTCGCCGAGGACGGCGCGGTTGAAGCTCGTCTCGGGCAGCGCCGCGGCGGCCAGCGTGTTCGAGGTCGCCGGCGCGCCCTCGGCGTCCCAGCGGATGTAGAATTCGGGGTCGATCATCCAGTCGATGAAGGCATGCGCCGCCTCGACCCGGGTCGAGCTGGCCGGCACCGACAGCCCGTCGAGCCAGCCGATGGCGCCTTCCTCCGGCACCACGAAGGCGATCGGCAGCCCCTCGGAGATCGACCGCGCGGCCGAGCCCGACCAGTAGGTCGCCACCGCGAAGAGGCCCGAGGCCATGTTCTGGTTCCAGTCGTTCTCCGAACTCCAGAAGGTCGCGATCTGGGGCATGAGCGCAGCCAGCTTCGCGCGCACCGCGTCGAGATCGTCGATGGCGTTGATGTCCTGCCCGAGGGCGAGGGCGGCGAATTGCACCGCCTCGAGCGCGTCGTCGCGGATCGACACCCGCCCCTTCCAGGCCGGATCCCAGAACACGGCCAGGCTGTCGGGCGGCTCGGGGAAGTCGTTGGTATTGACCGCGAAGGACGTCAGCCCCCAGGTCCAGGGCACGCCCATGAGCACCCCGCCCGGGTTCAGATCCTCGTTGGCGAACAGCGCCGGATCGACATTGGCGAGGTTGGGAACCAGCGCCGGATCGATCGGCCGGATCAGCCCCTCGGCCGCCGCCTGCGGGGTGAAGGCCGAGTTGATCAGCACCACGTCGTAGGCGCCGGGGTTGGTGCGCAGCCTGGTCAGCATCTCCTGTTCGGAGGTGAAGTAGTCGTGCACCACGGTATGGCCGGTGGCGGCGGTGAAGGCGGCCACCGCCCAGTCGGCATCGGTGCCGTAGCCCTGCCAGTTCAGCACGCGGATCTCGTCGGCCAGGGCGGCGGGGGCGACGAGTGCGGCGGCGGCAACGGCGGCGAGAAGGCGTGTCATGGGTCACCTCGCTGTAGGGTCGTGCCAGTTTCGGGAAAGCCGCGGCCGGCGTCCAGTGCCGCGAGGGCCTCGGCCCGGGTCGGCGCGGTCGCCGGGCCGGGCCGGGTGACGGACAGCGCCGCCGCGACATTGGCCAGCCGCGCCGCCGCCTCGGGTGCCTCGCCCTGCGCCAGCAGCGCGACGAAGGCGCCGAGATGGGTGTCGCCCGCGCCGGTGGTATCGACCGCCGCGACCGGAAAGCCCGGCAGCGCCCGGGGTTCGCCGCCCGGTCGGGCGAGCACGCAGCCCGCCGCGCCCCGGCGCACCAGCGCGCCCCCCTCGGCCGGCCGGCCGGCGGCCAGCGCGCGGGCGGCAGCGGCCGGCGCGTCGGTTCCGGTCAGCACCGCCGCCTCGGCCGCATTGGCGCTGACCCAGAGCGCCGCGGCCAGCGCGGCCTCGCGCGCCGGCGCCGCGAGTTCGGCCACCAGCGGCGAGGGATCGAACACAAGCCGCGTGCCGCGCGGCAGCGTGCCGAGCCAGCGGGTCAGTGCCTCGCGGCTCTCGCGGTAGTGCAGGGCATAGCCCGACAGCAGCAGCCAGTCCTGCGGCCCGGGGCGGAGGCCGGCAAGGTCGGCATCGGTCATCACCCCGTCGGCGCCCTCGAGGGCGACGAAGCTGCGCTCGCCTGCGTCATCCACCAGCACCGTGCACACCCCCTGGTCGCGCCCCGGCAGCCGCGGGCGCAGCACGGCGATCCCCTCGGCGGCGAGCGCCGCGGCGGCGAGATCGGCGAAGGGCCCGGTGCCGAGCGTGCCGGCATAGGCGACCGCAAGCCCCATGCGGCGGGCGGCGACCATGGCGTTGAACCCGCCGCCGGGGGTCAGCAGGGCCGAGCGCACCACCGCCTCCTCGCCCGGTCCGGGGATTCGGGCGACGCGATAGACGTGGTCGATCACCACGCCCGAAAGCTGGATCAGCCGCCCGGTCATGCGGTGTCGGTCGCGGTGCCGGTCGCGGCGGCGGCGCGCAGCCCGAGCAGCGGGGCGACCGCGGCCGGAAGGTCGAGCGCGTTGGCTTCCAGGACCTGCGCCACCGCCGCCCCGGGGAAGGCCGAAAGCCCGGCACAGGCGCCCGCGACGGCGCAGGCGATGGCGCCGATCGTGTCGGTATCGTCGCCGAGGTTGGCGGCGATCAGGCCCGCGGCCCAGGGGTCGCCGCCGGCCAGGCGCACCACGCCGAAGGCGCAGGGGACCGACTCGTGCGCGGCGACCGAGGTGCCGACGCGCCGGGCCAGCGCCGCTTCCCCCGCGGCGGCGGCATCGAGCGCAAGCGCGATCCGTCCGGCGATGTCGCGCAGGCCCGTCGCCGCCCCGCGCCCGGCGCCCTCGCCGGCCGCGGCCAGCGCAACCGGCAGCGCCGCCTCGAAATCCGCCCCGCCGACCCCCGCGCTGACCGCCCCCGCCACCGCGGCCGCGGCCGCGATCGCCTCGGCGGTGTTGTGGGTCAGCCGCGACACCCGCTCGACCCGGGCGACGAGCCGGCCGAGGGGCTCGGGCGGCAGGGCAATGCCCACAGGGGTGATCCGCATCGCCGCGCCGTTGGTCGTGCCGGCCCGGCCGCAGAGGTCGGGCGGGGTGCCGGCGCGGAAGGCGGCCAGCGCGGCGCGGGTCGAGGGGCCCAGCAGGTCGGCCAGTCCGCGCGCGCGCACGCCCTCCTCCCACCGGGTCAGGTCGTCGGCCCAGGCGGCCTCGTCGAAACCGGGGGCGTCGGCGGCGAGGCGGCGGGCAAGCAGGAGCGTCTGCTCGGTGTCGTCGGTGACCTGCGCCGCCGCGAGGCCCCGCGACACCGGATGTCCGGGCGCGGGCGCCACGAAGCCCGCGATGCGGCCGTAGAGCGCGGCGATCCGCGCGCGCGGCAGCGTCTGGCCGGGCATCCCCAGCGCATCGCCCACCGCGACACCCGCCAGCGCGCCGAGCGCCCGGTCGCGCTGCTGCGTGTCGCCCATCCCGCCCTGCCTTTCCTCCCGGAACCGGGACGCGTTGCCCTGGGTCCCGGCCTGCCGCCGCTTCGCGCCTTGTTCCCTCGCACCCCGTCCGCCTGTCAACGCCGCCGGCGCCGCCGCGCCCGTTGCGGCGGCCGAGCCGATCGGGCTACCCGACGGGCTCGCGCCCGGCGGGGCGCACGGCGTGATCGTCTCCGACCGGGCCACCGGGCGGCTGCTGCACCAGAGGCGGGGCAGCGCGGCACCCGTGCAGGCGACGCTTGCGACGGCGGCTGCCGATCCGGCCCATCCGGCCGATCCCGGGCTGATCGCGGTTCCGGTCACGGCAGAGAACTGCGCGGTTGCGATCGGGCGGGCCCCCTGAGCCGAAGGTCGGCGGGGCGGCACAACCCAGTTCCGCCCCTCGGAACGTTCCCGACGGGGGCGTGAAATGCTTGCGCCGGGCGGTTCGCCTGCGCAGACCGCACCGCGGAGTGCCTGCCGCGGTGACGGGTTCGCTCGGACATCACGCTCCGCCAGCTCGAGATCTTCCACTGGGTGGTGGTCGCGGGGCCGATCACCCCGTGACCGGACCCGCCTGTTTCTCCTCCACGCCGTGCTGGGATCCCGACCGACGGGAAGGGACCGGGATGAGACGCGGCAGGTTCACGGAAGAGCGGATCATCGGCGTTCTGCGGAAGCAGGGGGCCGGGGCCACGGTGGCCGAGGTGTGCCGCCCGCACGGCATGTCACCGGCCACGTGTCTCACGCCCGGACGTCGAAGCAGGGCGGGAGGGAGGTCTCCGGCGCCAGGCGGCGGAAGGCGCCGGAGGCGGAGGACCGGCGGCTGACGCGCATGTTCGCGGACCTGAGCATGCAGGCCGACCTGCTTCGCGAGGCTCTTGGAAAAAAGCGGCGCGGCCAGCTCGGCGCCGCGAGCTGGCCGGGAAGGCGGTGGCGACGAGGGGGGGGACAGCATCGCGCTGGCCTGCCGGGCGTCTGGCGTCGGCGAGACCTGTTTCCGCTACGGCCCGAAGCGCGACGAAGAGAACGGGATCATCGCCGACCTGCCGGCGGGGCTGACCAATGTCCGCAAGACCTGGGGTTTCGGGCTGTGCTTCCTGCACCTGCGCAACGTCAAGGGGCATGTCTGGAACCACAAGCGGGTCCTCCGGATCTACGACATTCCTGAACGGCCCGCCGGATAAACGGAAGCGCGGCCGCGCAACCGGAGATCGCCCGGAACGCGTCCTTCGGGCTTGCGGACCCCCGCCGATCGGGTTTCACTGGTGAAATGAACGCCCCCGAACCGGCCGTCCCGCCCAAGTACACCGCGCCCGCTCTGGAGAAGGGGCTCGACATCCTCGAGCTGCTGTCGCGCAGCGAGACCGGGCTCACCCAGGCCGAGATCGCACGCGAGCTCGGCCGCTCGGTCAGCGAGATCTTCCGGATGCTCGTCGTCCTGACCCAGCGCGGCTATGTCGCCCAGGATCCGGCGACCGATCGCTACGGGCTGACGACGCTTCTGTTCGAGGTTGCCAACCGGACACCGCTGATCCGGCGGCTGACGCAGGCGGCGGGGCCGCTGATGCGCGAGCTGGCGCGGCGGATCAACCAGTCGGTGCACCTGGCCGTGCTGGCCGACGATTCGGTGCTGATCGTCGGGCAGGTGGACCCCCCGGCGCGGCATGTCTTCTCGATCCGGCTCGGCACCCGCGTCGAGCTCTGGCGCGCCTCGTCGGGCCGCGTGATGATGGCCTTCCAGCCCGAGGAGGTTCTGTCCGAGGTGCTCGCGCGCGCGCCCCTGCCCGAGGGGATGAGCGAGGCGCGCGTGCGCGCCGACCTCGCCGCGATCCGCGCCCGCGGCCACGAGATCGTCGACAGTTTCGTCCTGCGCGGGATCGTCAACATCTCGGCGCCCGTCATCGACCATACGGGGCTGGCCGTCGCGGCGCTGACCGTGCCGCATCTCGAACGCTACGGCGATCCGGTGAGCTTCACCGACTGCTGCCGGCTGACGATCGAGGCGGCGGCGCGGCTCACGCGCAGTCTCGGCGGCGGCGCCGACCTTTCGGCGCTGCCCGAGGTGTTCCGCCGCGCCTGAGCGCCGGGGCGGCGCGGCCGCGCCCGCCCTAGGGCTCGGGCACCCTCTCGCCCGGCTTGCCCGCCGAGGCATAGAGCGCCTCGACCAGCGCCATCGTCTGCGCCGCATCGGCGACGTCGGAATAGAGCATCGCGTCCTCGCCCGCGACGTGGCGCTGGAGGTTGCGCATCGGGCCCATGAAGGCGTCGACGAACCAGCGCCCCTGCAGCGGCACCTGCGCCCAGTCGCCGCCCTTCGGGCAGAACCAGAGCTCGTCGGCCTCGCCGTTCGGGTAGTCGTAGAGCACGCCGAGCTTCATCATCAAGGCTCCCTCCGTGCCCTCGATGCGGATCCGTGCCGACTGGAAGCGGCGCCCGAAGCCGTGGTTGTGGTTGATGCTCATCACCCCGCGCCGGGCGTCGCCCCAGTCGAGGATCGCGCTCGTCCGCGTCTGGGCGAAGCCCTCGGCGCGCGGGTCGGGCAGGGTGCGGGCCATGACCTCGCGCGGGGTGCCGAGCAGCGCGCGCAGGCTGTCGAGATAGTGGATCGAGTGCACGAGGATCTCGACCCGGCGCATCGGCAGCAGGAAGGGGAAGAGGTGCCAGGGCGTGAAGATGTTGAGGTGCACCTCGGCCTCGAGGGGCGCGCCGAGATGCCCCCCCGCCAGCGCCGCCTTCGCCCAGAGCATCATCGGCGAGAAGCGGAGCTGGAAGTTCACCGCCGCCTTGAGCCCGCGGTCGCGGCAGAGGGCGAGGATCGCCCGCGCCTCGGCGAGGTCGCGGCCCATCGGCTTCTGGATCAGCACCGCCGCGCCCTCGGGCAGCGCGGCGAGCACCGGCAGGATCGCGTCGGGCGGCACGGCGAGGTCGTAGACGGCGCCGTTGCCGAAGGCGGCGGCGGCCGCCGCCGCGTCGGCGAAGACGCGCGCGCCGCCGGCGGCGGCCGCCAGCGCCTCGGCCCTGGCGGGGTCTGTGTCCACCAGAGCCGCCACCGGCAGGGCGGCCTTCGCATAGGCCGGCAGATGCGCATCGCGGGCGATTCCGCCGGCACCGATCAGCACGATCGGCAGCGGCCGCGACGGGGCCGGCCAGGACTGCGGGAGCTCGGGCAGGGGGGCGGTCATGCCGGCACCCCGCGGCGTTCGACGAGCAGGATGTGCTCGCAGGCCATCACCGTCTGTCCGCGCTGGTTGTGCGTCTCGCACAGCTCGACCACGCGGCCATGGGAGGGGCGCTTGGGGTCGTCCTCCTTGCGGGCGACTGTGACGCGGGTGCGGATCGTGTCGCCGGCATGGACCGGGGCGGGGAAGCGCAGGCGCTCGTAGCCATAGGTGAAGGCGCGCGGGTTGATGACCTGCGCGGTCAGTCCGATGCCGATGGCGAAGGTCATCGTGCCATGGGCGACGCGCTGGCCGAAGGGCTGGGTGCGGCACCATTCGGCATCCATGTGGTGGGGGAAGAAGTCGCCCGTGTGGCCGGCGTGAAAGACGATGTCGGCCTCGGTGATGGTGCGCCCGAGGGTCTCGCGCACCGCTCCGGGCTCGTAGTCCTCGTAGAACTGTTCGCGCTCCATCGCTCCTCCCTGCATTTTACCGTTGCGAGAGTCTTTGATAGATGAAATTATCCTCCGCAACAACACCCGGGCAGGTCCGACCGACGCCCGCGGCTGCGAACGGGGAGGTGCCGATGCCAGATTGTCCGCAACATTGTCCGCAACCCTGCTGCCGGGCCCGCGCCCGGGGGTGGCGCTGATGGCCGAGGTCGGGGTCCATGCCCGCGGCCTGCCGGGACTGCCCGCCGAACATGCGCGGATCCCGGTCTGGAACGCCGAGGACTGGTACTTCGAGGACTTCGTGGTGGGTGACCGCATCCGCTCGATCCGCCGGACGATCTCGGAGGGCGAATCGATGCTGTTCAACAGTCTGGTGATGGACCACCACCCTTATGTCAGCGACGAGCGCTTCGCCGTCGAGGAGGGCGTGTTCGGCCGCCGGCTGGTGGCGGGCGCGCTGGTGTTCTCGCTGGGGCTCGGGCTCTGCGCCACGAACTGCCTGAACTCCTTCTCCTACGGCTACGACCGGCTGCGCTTCATCCGCCCGGTGTTCATCGGCGACACGATCTACACGATCCGCGAGAACCTTTCCAAGGAGGTGCGCGATGCCCGCATGGGCATGCTGCGCGTCAGCTATTCGGTCTACAAGGGCGAGGGCGAGCTTGCGCTCTATGCCGAGCACCTGCTGACCGCGCTCTACCGCGACCCCGCCGCCTTCGCCGATGAGGCCGCGGCGGCCGAGGCGGCGCGGGCCGCGCGCCGGGGGCGGGGCGATGGCTGAGCTGCGCCTGCTTGGCATGACCTGGGACCACGCCCGCGCCTGGGATCCGATGCTGGCGACCTCGGCCGAATACGCGCGGCGCCACCCCGGGGTGACGATCGAATGGGAGAAGCGCTCGCTGCAGGCCTTCGCCGACCGCCCCATCGCCGAGATGGCCGGCACCTACGACCTGATGGTGATCGACCATCCGCATGTGGGCGAGGTGGCGCGCCAGGGCAACCTGATCGCGCTCGACACGGTCGGGCGCGCGGCCGAACTTGCCGCGCTCGCGGCAGGGTCGGTCGGGCAGAGCCACGAGTCCTACCATTGGGGCGGGCACCAGTGGGCGCTGGCGATCGATGCGGCCACGCCGGTGGCCTGCCGCCGGCCCGACCTGCTGGGGCAGGTTCCGACCGAGTGGGACGAGGTGATGGCGCTGGCCCGCGACGGGCGGGTGGCGATCGCGCTCTGGCCGGTCAACGTGCTGATGACCTTCTTCGGCATCGCCCGCAACCTCGGCCATGCGGTGGCCGAAGGCCACGAGCGGCTGATGGCGCCCGACCATGCCGAGGAGGTGCTCGACCATCTCCTCGCGCTCGCCCGCGCGGTCGATCCGCGCTGCCTGTCGCTCGAGCCGATCGGCATCTACGACTGGATGTCGGGCAGCGCCGAGGCGCCGGCCTATTCGCCCTGGGGCTACGGCTACACCAATTACTCCCGCACGGGCTTCCGCCCCCACCTTCTGACCTTCCACGACGCGCCGGGCATCCGCGGCGCGGGCCCGCGCGGCACCGTTCTGGGCGGCACCGGCATCGCCGTCTCGGCCTTCACCAGGGCGCCCGAGGTCGCGGTGGACTATGCCTTCTGGATCGCCGGGGCAGAGTGCCAGAAGGGTCTCTACACTGCCGCGGGCGGCCAGCCCGCCCATGCCGCCGCCTGGGAGGACGACGCCTGCAACGCGCTCTGCGCCGACTTCTTCCGCAACACGCGGGCGACGCTCGAGTCCGCCTGGGTCCGCCCGCGCTACGACGGCTACATGCGGTTCCAGGACCGGGGCGGCGACATCCTGCATGCCTGCCTGCGCGGCGACACGGCCCCCCGGGCGGCGCTGGAGGCGCTCGAGGCCGCCTACCGGGAGAGCCGGCGATGACCGCCGCGCGACCGCTCGACGGCCTGCTCGTGGTCGATTTCAGCCAGTTCCTGTCCGGGCCGCTGGCCGGGCTGAAGCTCGCCGACCTCGGCGCCCGGGTGATCAAGGTCGAACGCCCCGGCACGGGCGACCTGTGCCGCACGCTCTATCTGTCGGACACCGAGATCGGCGGCACCAACAGCCTGTTCCACGCGATCAACCGCAACAAGGAAAGCTTCGCGGCCGACCTGCGCGATCCGCGCGACCGGGCGCGGCTGCGCGCGCTGCTCGCCCGCGCCGACGTGATGATCCAGAACTTCCGCCCCGGCGTGATCGCGCGGCAGGGCTTCGGCTGGGACGAGATGCATGCGCTCAATCCCCGCCTCGTCTGGGCCTCGGTCTCGGGCTATGGCGAGGCCGGGCCCTGGGCCGAGCTGCCGGGGCAGGATCTGCTGGCGCAGGCGCGCTCGGGGCTGCTGTGGCTCACCGGCAGCGCCGGCGATCCGCCGATGCCGATGGGCCTGGCGGTCGCCGACATGCTGGCCGGCAATCTTCTGGTGCAGGGCATCCTTGCGGCTCTGGTCGGCCGGGGCCGGACGGGGCAGGGGGCCCGGGTCGAGACCTCGCTTCTCGAGGCACTGATCGACTTCCAGTTCGAGGTGCTGACCACGCATCTGAACGACGGCGGCCGCCTGCCGCGGCGGTCGGCGGTGAACGGGGCGCATGCCTACCTCGCCGCCCCCTACGGCGTCTATGCCACCGCCGACGGCTGGCTCGCGCTCGCGATGACGCCCTCGCTCGCGCGTCTGGCCGAGCTGATGGGGGTCTCCGACCTCGCCCCCTTCCTCGACGATCCGCGCAAGGCGATGACCGCGCGCGACGAGATCAAGGCGATCCTCGCCCGCGCCATCCGCACCCGGACCACGGCCGAGTGGCTGGCGATCCTGCAGCCGGCGGATGTCTGGTGTGCCGAGGTGCTGGACTGGCCGGCGCTGTTCGCCTCCGAGGCGTTCCGGCGCCTCGGCATGGTGCAGCGGATCGCAGGGCGCGGCGTCGCGCTCGACACACTCGCCGGGCCGCTCCGGATCGACGGGGTGCGACCGGCGAACGGCCGGGCGGCACCCGGCCTGGGCGAGAACACCGACGCGATCGTGGCCGAGTTCGGCCTCGATGCGGAGGCGGACCCGGCGCGCAGCCGCGCGTCGTGACGGCGGAGGGCGCGGACGGCCGCGCCGGACAAGGGAGGACGCAGGATGAAACGGACACTCACGGCGCTGGCGCTCGGCGCCTCGGTCGCAGCGCTCGGCAGCGTGGCGGCGGCTGCCGATTACGGCAGCTTTCCGGGCTACACGCTGAAGGTGAAGCTGATCGGGGGCGCGCAGTACGAACCCCTCTACGCCGAGATCGGCAAGTGGGAGGAGATGACCGGCGCCAAGGTCGAGATCCTCAGCCGGAAGAACCACTTCGAGCTCGACCGCGAGATCAAGCAGGACATCGCGGCGGGCACGCTCGACTGGTGCGTTGGCTCGAACCACACCTCGTTCGCGCCGCAGTACGGCAATATCTATGCCGACCTGCGCGAGCTGATCCCCGAGGAGACGCTGGCCGGCTTCGTGCCGCTGGTGCTGGAGCACTCGACCGTCGGCGGGCGCCTCGTGCAGCTTCCGCGCCATTCGGACGTCTCGAACCTCTACTACATCAGGTCGCTGTTCGAGAACGAGGACAACAAGGCCCGGTTCAGGGCCGAGTACGGCTATGACCTCGCCCCGCCCGAGACCTGGGCGCAGGTGAAGGACATGGCGATGTTCTTCGCCGATCCGCCCGACTTCTTCGGCTTCCAGTTCGTCGGCAAGGACGAGGCGGTCAACGGGCGCTTCTACGAGATGCTGGTGGCCGAGGGCGGCCAGATGTTCACCGACGACTGGGCGCCGGCCTTCAACTCGGAGGCCGGGGTGCGGGCGCTGCAGTTCTTCGTCGATCTCTACCAGGCCAAGGCGGTGCCTGCGGGCGTGCCCAACTACCTCTGGGACGACACCGGCCTCGGCTTCGCCTCGGGGACGGTGGCGATGAACCTCGACTGGGGCGGCTGGTCGGCCTTCTTCAACGATCCGGCCAATTCCAAGGTCGCCGGCGACATCGGCCTCGTGCGCGCGCCGAAGGGCTCGTCGGGCCGCCGCACCGGCTGGTCGGGATCGCATACCTTCTCGATCACCGAGACCTGCGACAACAAGGCGGCGGCGGCCTCGTTCATCACCTTCCTGACCGACTACGACCGGCAGATGATCGAGGCGCGCAAGGGCCTTCTGCCCACCCGCACCCAGGTCTGGGAGGACATCAAGGCCGAGTTCGCCGCCGCCGGCGATGACTTCATGGTGATGGTGTTCGAGACCTTCCAGGCCTCGATGGCCGAGGATGCCTTCACCCCGCCGCTGATCCCGGAATGGATCGAGGTGTCGAACGTGCTCTGGCCGCGGCTGCAGGCGGCGATCGTCGGCGACATGACCGCGCAGGAGGCGCTCGACGTCGCGGCGAAGGAGGCGCTGGCCATCATGGAGGACGCGGGCTACCGCTGAGGGCCCCCGCACCCCGCCCGGCGGCGCCCGCCGCCGGGCCCGAACCGCCGGGCGGCGCGGCGTTTCCGCGCCGCCGCCCCGCACCCGCCGACCGGCCGCACCGCCCGAGATGACCGCCCTCCTCCGCACCCACCGCACCGACCCCGCGCCCTTCCTGCTGCTCGCGCCGGCGGTCCTCGTCATGCTGTCGGTGGTGGCGCTGCCGCTTGTCTTCTCGCTCTGGACCAGCCTCACCCCCTACCGGCTGACCCGGCCCGAGACGATCGGCGCGTTCATCGGCCTGCGCAACTACATCCGCCTGTTCTCGGACGGCGCCTTCTGGGCCGCCTTCGGCCGCACCCTGCTGTTCCTCGTCATCGCGCTCAACGTCGAGTTTCTGCTCGGGCTCGGCATCGCCCTTCTCATCAACCGCATCACCTGGGGCCAGCGGACCCTGCGCACGGTGATGATGTTTCCGATGATGTTCTCGCCGATCCTGGTGGGCTTCCAGTTCAAGTTCCTGTTCAACGACCACATCGGCATCGTCAACAACGCGCTGCAGTCGCTGGGGCTGATCGACTTCGCCATCCCCTGGCTGGTGGACGGGCGGCTGGCGATGTTCTCGATCATCTTCGCCGAGGTCTGGATGAGCACCTCGGTCTTCGCGATCCTGCTGCTCGCCGGGCTGTTCGCCATGCCGCGCGACCCGATCGAGGCGGCGAAGGTGGACGGCTGCAACCCCTGGCAGGTGTTCCGCCACATCACGCTGCCGTTCCTGATGCCCTTCGTCTATATCGCGATGACGATCCGCAGCCTCGACGTGGCGCGGGCCTACGACATCGTGAAGGTGATGACCGACGGCGGGCCGGCCGGGCGCACCGAACTGCTGTGGACGCTGATCGCGCGCACCGGCTACGAGAACGCCCGCATGGGGCAGGCCAACGCCATGGCCTATGTCTCCACGGTGCTCTCGGTGCTGTTCACCTGGTACTTCGCCCGCAAGCTGATCGCGGCGCGGCGCACGATGGGGGGCGCGGAATGAGCGCGCGGCGCCTGAAGGCGGCCGGGCTCTGGGTCGCGACCTTCCTGCTGATGCTGGTGATGTGCCTGCCCGGGCTCTGGGTGGTGCTCTCGGCGTTCCGGCCGAACCGCGAGATCCTCGCCAAGCCGCCGATCTGGGTGCCGCAGCGGCTGACGCTCGACAACTTCGGCAAGATCTTCGGCTTCGGGGCCGAGCAGGTGGCCATTCCCGTCGGCAGCTACTTCCTGAACTCGCTGGTCATCGCGATGACCTCGACGGTGATCGCGCTGGCGGTCGGCATCGCCGGGGGCTATGCCTTCGCCCGCTTCCGCTTCCGCGGCAAGAACGCGGTGTTCCTGGGGCTGATGCTGTTCCGCGCGGTGCCGGGCATCGCGCTCAGCCTGCCGATCTTCATGCTGTGGAGCTGGATCGGGCTGATCAACACGCGGCCCGGGCTGATCATCGTCTATGTCTCGCTGAACGTGCCCTTCACCGTCTGGCTGATCGACGGCTTCTTCCGCCAGATCCCGGCAAGCCTGTCCGAGGCGGCGCTGGTGGACGGCTGCACCCGCTGGCAGGCGTTCTGGCGGATCGAGTTCCCGCTGGCGCGTTCGGGCATCGCCGCGGCGGGGGTGTTCGCCTTCCTGACCTCGTGGAACGAGTTCGCGCTGGCCAGCCAGCTCACGCGCTCGACCGCCTCCAAGACCCTGCCGGTCGGGCTGATGGACTTCACGGCGCAGTTCACCATCGACTGGGCGGGGATGTGCGCGATGGCGGTGATCATCATCGTCCCCGCCCTGATCCTGACGTTCCTCGTGCAGAGGCACCTGATCTCGGGTCTGACCTTCGGCGGCGTAAAGGGGTGAACCATGGCGGCGATCACGCTTTCCGGGGTGGTCAAGAGCTACGGGCGGGTGACGGCCGTGCACGGCATCGACCTCGAGATCGCGCACAACGAGTTCGTGGTGCTGGTCGGCCCCTCGGGCTGCGGCAAGTCCACGACGCTGAGGATGATCGCCGGGCTCGAGGAGATCTCGGGCGGCGAGATCCGGATCGGCGGCCGGCTGGTGAACGACCTGCCGCCGCGCAAGCGCAACATCTCGATGGTGTTCCAGAACTACGCGCTCTATCCGCACATGACGGTGCGCGAGAACCTCGGCTTCGGGCTGAAGATCGCCGGCCAGCCGCCGGCGGTGGTGGCCGAGCGGGTGGCCGAGGCGGCGGCGATCCTGGGGCTGGCCGAGCTGCTCGACCGGGTGCCGGGCGAACTGTCGGGCGGTCAGCGCCAGCGCGTGGCGATGGGCCGCGCCATCGTCCGCCATCCCGATGCCTTCCTGTTCGACGAGCCGCTGTCGAACCTCGATGCCAAGCTGCGCGGCCAGATGCGCGCCGAGATCAAGAAGCTGCACCAGAAGGTCGAGACGACCGTGGTCTATGTGACGCACGACCAGGTCGAGGCGATGACGCTGGCCGACCGCATCGTGGTGATGCGCGACGGCCGGATCGAGCAGACGGGGACGCCGATCGAGGTGTTCTCGCACCCGGTCAACACCTTCGTCGCGGGCTTCATCGGCTCGCCGCCGATGAACATGCTGCCTGCGCGCGTCTCGGGCGGTGCGCTGCGGCTGGCCGACGGAACCGGGATCGCCCTGCCCGAGCGGCTGGCCGGTCGCGCGCCCGAGGGCGCCGAGGTGATCCTCGGCATCCGGCCCGACGACCTGTCGCCGGTCGGCCACGGGCTGATCGAGGCCGGGCAGGGGGCCGAGGTCGAGATGACGGTCGAGATCGCCGAGCCGCTCGGGATGGAAAGCCTGATCCTGTCGCGGCTGGGGGGGCAGGAGGTGCAGGCCAAGCTGTACGGCCCCCGCTTCGTCGCCCCGGGCGAGCGGCTGACCTTCCGCATCGCGCTCGACCGGGCGCATCTGTTCGACGCCGCCACCGGGCGCGCGCTGGAGGCAGGCTGATGGCGCGCATCGTCCGCGTTGCTCTGGAGATGGTCGATCTGCCGCCGCAGGCGGTGCGGACCGATGCCATCCAGAGCTTCCAGAGCCAGGAGACGCCGCTTGTCACCGTCACCGATGCCGACGGCGCGACCGGGACGGGGTATTCCTATACCATCGGCACCGGCGGCCCCGCGGTGATGAGCCTCTTGCGCGAGACCCTCGCGCCGCGGCTCGTCGGCCGCGAGGCCGAGGAGGTCGAGGCGATCTGGCGCGACCTGCTGTTTGCCACCCACGCGACCGCCGTGGGCGCGATCACCTCGCTGGCGCTGGCCGCGATCGACACCGCGCTGTGGGATCTGCGCTGCCGCCGCGCCGGGCTGCCGCTGTGGCGGATGGCCGGCGGGGCGCAGCGGTCGGTTCCGCTCTATTCGACGGAAGGCGGCTGGCTGCACATCGACACCCCCGCCCTGGTCGAGGATGCGCTGGCGGTGCGCGAACGCGGCTTCGCGGGGGCCAAGATCAAGGTCGGTCGGCCGGCGCTGGCCGAGGATTCGCGGCGCCTCGCCGCGGTGCGGGCGGCGGTGGGCGACGATTTCCGCCTGATGGTCGACGCCAATCAGGCCTTCGCCTTCCACGAGGCGCTGCTGCGCGCGCGGATGCTGGCCGACCACGGCGTGACCTGGTTCGAGGAGCCGATGCCGGCCGACGACGTGGCCGGGCACGCGCGCCTCGCCGCCGCCTCGCCGGTGCCGGTCGCGGTGGGGGAAAGCCTCTATTCGCCCGGCCAGTTCGCCGACTACCTGCGCTCGGGCGCGCTGGCGATCGTGCAGGCCGATGTGGCGCGGGTCGGCGGGATCACCCCCTGGCTCAAGGTCGCGCACATGGCCGAAGCGGCGAACCTTGCGGTCTGCCCGCATTTCCTGATGGAGCTGCACGTCAGCCTGGTGTGCGCGGTGCCGAACGGCTGGATGCTGGAATACATCCCCCAGCTCGACGCCATCGCGACCTCGCGCCCCGACATCCGCGAGGGCCGCGCGCATCCGCCCGCGACGCCGGGCCTCGGGATCGACTGGGACCGGGCCGAGATCGCGCGGCGTGCGGTGCCGGGCGCGTCGGCAGTGTTCAGAGAGGGAAGGTGAGACATGCAGCGCATGGGCATGGTGATCGGGCTCAAGCCCGACCGGGTCGAGGCCTACCGGCGGCTCCACGCCGCCGTCTGGCCCGAGATCCTGGCGAAGATCAGCGAATGCAACATCACGAATTACTCGATCTTCCTCAAGGAGCCCGAGAACCTGCTGTTCGGCTACTGGGAATATGTCGGCGAGGATTTCGCCGCCGATGCCGCGAAGATGGCCGCCGATCCCCGGACGCAGGAATGGTGGGCGGTGTGCATGCCCTGCCAGGAGCCCTTGCCGACCCGGAAAGAGGGCGAATGGTGGGCGATGATGGAGGAAGTCTTTCACCATGACTGACCTCCTCGCCCGCGCCCGCGGCTGCTACACCAGCGTCCTGCACGACGTGATGCGGGCGATGGGCCTGCGCAACTTCACCCTGCCGCCGCGCATCCGCCCGCTGGATCCCGCGGGCGTGCTCGCCGGGCCTGCCTTCACGGTCGAGGGCCGGATCGACGAGACGGCGGGCGCCCACGAGACGCTCCTGGCCTGGACCGGGCTGCTGTCGCGGGCGCGTCCGGGGCATGTCTGGACGGCGCAGCCGCACGACCGGACGGTGGCGCAGATGGGCGAGCTCTCGGCCGAGACGCTGCACCGCAAGGGCGTGCTCGGCTGCGTGATCGACGGCGGCCTCAGGGATGCGAACTTCATCCTGCGCCTCGGCTTTCCCTGCTGGGGCAGTTTCCACACCCCGCGCGACGTGGTGGGCATGTGGCTGCCCACCGGCACCGATGTGCCGATCCAGATCGACGATGTGCGCATCGAACCCGGCGACTGGCTGCACGGCGACCGCGACGGGATGGTGCGCATCCCCGCGGCGCGGGTCGCCGAGGTGATCGAGCAGGGCGAGACGGCCATGGCCACCGAAAGCCTCGTGCGCAAGGCGATCCTCGCGGGGATGGATCCGCAGGAGGCCTATCTGCGGCACGGCAAGTTCTGATGCGGATCGCGGCGCTCGAGATCCGGTGCCTGCGTCTGCCGCCCCTGCCCGATGCCGGGGCGCTGAGGGGGGGCGCGGGCGGGGCGATGGAGGCGCTCGCCTACCGCATGGTCACCGCCGACGGTCGCGAGGCGGCGATGCTGGGCTTCGCCGGACGGTCGGCACTGGGCGCAGGGCACATGGCCGCAGCCTCGCTCCGGCCGTTCCTGATCGGCCGCGACGCGCGCGACCGCGAGGCGATCTGGCACGACTGGCGCCGCGCCGACCGCTGGTGGCACCACCTGCCGATCTGGGCCTTCGGGCCGGTGGACTGCTGCCTGTGGCTTCTGGCCGCCGAGGCGGCGGGGCAGCCGCTGTGGCGCTTCCTCGGCGGCGCGCGCGCCGAGGTGCCCGTCTATGCCTCGTCGCTCGTGCTGCCCGACGCCGACGCCTATGCCGACGAGGTCCGGGCGGTGCGGGCGGCGGGCCTGAAGGGCTACAAGATCCATCCACCCGGACGCAGCCTGGCCGAGGACATCGCGATCCACCGTGCGGTGCGCGATGCCGCCGGAGACGATTTCGTCCTGATGTCGGATCCCGTGCAGCCCTACACCTTCGACGAGGCGCTGCGGCTCGGTCGCGCGCTCGAGGCGCTGGGTTTCCACTGGCTCGAGGAACCCCTGCCCGACGAGGCGACGGGCGCGCTGGCCGAACTGTCGCGCACGCTCGACATTCCCGTGGTCGGCGCCGAGGTGCTGCCGCATCATCCCTATTCGGTCGCCGACCTCTGCGCCCGCCGCGTGGTGGACGCGGTGCGCGCCGATGTCAGCTGGACCGGCGGCGTGACCGGAACGCTCAGGACCGCGCATCTGGCCGAGGCCTTCCACATGAACTGCGAACTGCACACCGCGATCTTCCATCCGCTCGAGGCGGTGAACCTGCATGTCTGCGGCGCGATCCGCAACTCGACCTTCCTCGAGGTGCTCTGGCCGCTCGCGCCCTTCGCCTTCGGCCTGGGCGACCCGTTGCCGATTGCCGGGGGAATGGCGCGGATGCCCGAAGGGGCGGGGCTCGGACTTGCGCTCGACGCCGGGGCGATCGCCGATGCCACCTTCGCGGTGATCCCGTGACCGCCCCGACCGACCCGCGCCTGCTGCTGCTCGCCCCGGGCGACAGCGTGCTCGTGCTGCGCGCGCCCGTCGAGGCGGGCGAGGAGATCCTGGTGGAGGGGCTGCGCGTGCGGGTGCCGAAGGCGCTGGGGATGGGTCAGAAGATCGCCCGCCGGCCCATCGCGGCGGGCGAGAAGGTGATCAAGTACGGCGCCCCCATCGGCTCGGCCTCCGAGGCGATCGCACCGGGCGCGCATGTGCACCTGCACAACCTCAAGAGCGACTACACCCCCACGCATTCGCTGGAGGAGGCGCGCGGCGCCTTCGAGGCCGCACAGGGAGACCGCAAGGCATGACAGCAGGGACCGGCGCCCCGGCGCTGCGGGGCTGGCCGCGCGCCGACGGGCGCAAGGGCATCCGCAACCTCGTGGCGGTCGCCTATCTCGTCGAATGTGCCCACCATGTGGCCCGCGAGGTCGCCGCCGCCGTGCCCGACGGGGCGCATGTGATCGGCTTCCCGGGGTGCTACCCGAACGCCTATGCGCAGCGGATGCTCGAGCGGCTCTGCACCCATCCGAACGTGGGCGCGGTGCTCCTGGTCAGCCTCGGCTGCGAGAGCTTCGACCGCTTCGCGCTCGCGCGCGCGGTGGCCGAAAGCGGCCGGCCGGTCGAGACGCTGGTGATCCAGCAGGCCGGCGGGACGCGGGCCTCGGTGGCCGCCGGCCGCGCCTGGGTGGCGGCGCGCGCGGCCGAGCTTGCCGCCGCGCCCAGCGTGCCGATGGCGGTCTCCGAGCTCGTCGTCGGCACCGTCTGCGGCGGGTCCGACGGCACCTCGGGGCTGACCGGCAACCCCGCCGCGGGCATCGCCTTCGATCGGCTGGTGGCCGCGGGGGCCGCCTGCATCTTCGAGGAGACGGGCGAGCTCATCGGCTGCGAGGAGATCATGGCCGCCCGCGCCGCCACCCCGGCGCTTGCCGACGAGATCCGCGCGAGCGTGGCCAAGGCCGCGCGTTACTACGCCACCCTCGGCTACGGCAGCTTCGCGGCCGGCAACGCCGAGGGCGGGCTCACGACGATCGAGGAGAAGTCGCTCGGCGCCTACATGAAGTCGGGGCAGTCGCCGATCTCGGGCCTGATCAAGCCGGGCGACCTGCCGCCCCGGGGCGGGCTCTACCTGATGGACGTGGTTCCCGACGGCGAGGTGCGCTTCGGCTTCCCGAACATCAACGACAACGCCGAGATCGCCGAGATGATGGCCTCGGGCGCGCACTGCACGCTGTTCGTCACCGGGCGCGGCTCGGTCGTGGGCTCGGCGATCGCGCCGGTCGTGAAGATCTGCGCCAACCCCGAGACCTACCGCCGCCTGGCCGAGGACATGGACGTGGACGCGGGCCGCATCCTCGAGGGCCGCGCGACGCTCGAGGAGGTCGGCGCGGAGATCTTCGCGCGCGTGCTCGAGACCGCCGCGGGGCGCCCGACCGCCTCCGAGGCGCTCGGGCACCGCGAGTTCATCCTGACCTACAAGAGCTTCGACCCGATCGGCCCGGCCTGCCTGCCGGTCTGACCGGCCGGCGGCGCATCCCCGCAGAAGGAGAACCGTGAGATGGATCTGATCGACACCCACCAGCACCTGATCTACCGCGGCGCGCTCGGCTACGGCTGGACCGCCGGGATCCCGGCCCTGGCGGCAGGCGACTTCACCCTGGCGGACTACCGGGCGCTGACCGCGGGCCTCGGCATCGCCGGAACGCTCTACATGGAATGCGCGGTGGACGACCCCGGCTACCGCGACGAGGCGCGGATGGTGGCGCGCCTGATGGCCGAGCCCGGGTCGGGCCTTCTGGGGCAGATCGCCTCTTGCCGGCCCGAGGAGGAGGCCGGCCTGTCCGACTGGCTCGACGAGGCGGCGACGCTGGGTGTCCGGGGGTTCCGCCGCGTCCTGCACGTGGTGCCCGACGAGCTGTCGCAGACGCCGGAGTTCCGGCGCAACCTGCGCGAACTGCAGCGGCGCGGCTTCGCCTTCGACATGTGCTTCCTTGCCCGGCAGTTGCCGATCGCGCTGGCGCTCGCCTCGGCCTGCGACGGCGGGCCGCTGGTGCTCGACCATTGCGGCGTGCCCGACATCGCCGGCGGCGCCTTCGACGCCTGGGCCGCCGACATCGCGGCGCTGGCGCGCCTGGCGCATGTCCATGTCAAGCTGTCGGGGATCACCGCCTATGCGAAACCCGGGGCGGGGTTCGACACGCTGCGCCCCTGGGTCGATCATGTGCTGGCCTGCTTCGGCGCCGACCGCACGCTCTGGGGCAGCGACTGGCCGGTGGTCAACCTCGGTGCCGGACTGCCCCAGTGGATCGCGATCACCCGGGACATCCTCGCCGGCCTGTCCGAAGCGGAACGGGCGGCAGTGGCGCAGGGCACCGCGCGCAGGGTCTATCGCCTCGGCTGAGGCCGCCGCGGCGGGCGGTTGACGGCAGCGGGCGGTTGACGGCAGCGGGCGGGGCGGCGAGGATCGCGCCGATGCCCGACCCGGCCGCCGCAACCCGCCCGCTCCGCATCCTCTGCGTCGGCGAGTGCATGGTCGAGCTGTCGGATCTCGATGCACCGGGCGGCCGGATCCGGCGGACGACCGCGGGCGACACGCTGAACACCGCCGTCCACCTCGCGCGGGCCATGGGGGCGCGGGCACGGGTGGGATACGTGACGCTGCTCGGCGCCGATCCGCTGTCGGAGCGGATGCGCGCCGAGATCGCGGCGCGCGGCATCGACACCGCGCTGATCGGCCGCCATCCTGACCGGCTGCCCGGCCTCTACGCGGTCGATCTCGACGACCGCGGCGAGCGGCGCTTCCTCTACTGGCGAGAGCGTTCGGCGGCGCGCGAGCTGTTCGGCGGCCTGCCGCCGGGGCCGGAGGTTCTGGCGGGGATCGACCTTCTGTATTTCTCGGGCATCACGCTGGCGATCCTGGCCCCGCCCGCGCGGGCGGCGCTGCTGTCGGCGGCGCGG
>CALDYW010000205.1 GCA_937944395.1 uncultured Paracoccaceae bacterium
CCCCGGCGGGGCGCGCGCCGCCGGGGGGCAGACAGCCCCCCGCGGCCCCGGCGCCGCCGCTTCGCGCACCCTTGCGGAGGGCTGCGGCGCGTGCTTCACGCTCGCCCCGGAGAGGACTGCCGATGCTGAACCCCGCCGATGACGCGCTGCGCGCCCGCCTCGCCGAGCGGCTGCCACCTGCCGCGCTTCCGCCTCTGGCACCGCGTCATGTGGAGGAGCCGCGCGGAGGGCGGCCGGGCGTGGCCGGTCTGGTGGTCGCACCGGCCACCGCCGCGGAAACGGCCTTCGTGGTGGCCGCCTGCGCCGCGGCGCGGGTCGCCGTCGTGCCGCACGGCGGCGGGACCGGTCTGGTCGGCGGACAGCTGCTCGCCGCGGGTCCGGCGCCGGTGATCCTGTCGCTGGCACGGATGGCGGCGATCCGTTCGGTCGACCGGATCGAACACGCTCTGACCGCGGAGGCGGGCGTGCCGCTCCGGGCGGTGCAGGAGGCGGCGGCGGCGGCTGGGCGGCTGTTCCCGCTGTCGCTGGCCTCGGAAGGGTCGGCGACCGTCGGCGGGGTGCTCTCGACCAACGCCGGCGGCGTCAACACGCTCCGCTACGGCAACGCGCGCGCGCTCTGCCTCGGGATCGAGGCCGTGCTGCCCGACGGCAGCCTCTGGCGCGGGCTGACCTCCCTGCGCAAGGACAATGCGGGTTACGACCTGCGCGACCTTCTGATCGGTGCCGAGGGCACGCTGGGCGTGATCACCGCCGCCACGCTCCGCCTGGCGCCGCGGCCCGCGGCGATGGTGGCGGCGTTCCTGGCGGTGCCCTCGCCGGCCGCGGCGCTTGAGCTTCTGGCTCTCGCGGAGGAGCGGACCGGGGGCGCGGTCTCGGCCTTCGAACTGATCCATCGGGCCGGGTTCGACTTCCTCGACGAGGTCGGTCCCGCGGTGCGCCGGCCGCTCGACCCGGTGCCCGAGTGGTCGGTGCTGATCGACCTCGGACTGCCGCCCTTCGTCGATCCGGAGGCCACGGTTTCGGGCCTCTGGGAAGCGGCGGAGGCGCGGGGCCTGGCGACGGACGGGGCGCTGGCCCTTTCGGAAGCGCAGCGCCGGGAATTCTGGGCGCTGCGGGAAGCCCTGCCCGAGGCAAACCGGCGCATCGGTGCGGTGTCGTCGCACGATGTCTCGGTGCCGCTGGCCATGATCCCGCGGTTCGTGGCCGAGGCGCCGGCGGCGATCGCTCCGTTCGGGCCGCTGCGCATCAACGTCTTCGGCCATGTCGGGGACGGCAACCTGCACTGGAACGTCTTTCCGCCGAAGGGTGGCCGCCGCGAGGATCATGCCGCGGCACGGCAGGGCATCAAGCGGGCGGTGTTCGATCTGGTCCATTCGCTCGGCGGATCGGTTGCGGCCGAGCACGGGATCGGCCGGCTGAAGGTCGCCGATCTCGAACGCTACGGCGATCCGGTGAAGCTGGCGGCGATGCGGGCGGTGAAGCGCGCCCTCGATCCGGCGGGCATCATGAACCCCGGCGCGGTGCTGGCGGCCGACTGATGCCGAGATGACCGGAATCGTCGTTGCGTCGTCATGCCGGTGGCGATAGGCCGCCGGCCATGAGCTCCGTCGCCGCGATGCCGGTTTTCCCTTCCGCCCTGCCGGGGTCGCGCCGATGAGGGGCGCCGTGGCGGCCCTGGGGGCGAGCCAGATCCTCGGCTACGGCACGCTTTACTATGCCTTCCCGCTTCTCGTGCCCGGCATCGCCGCCGAGTTCGGCGTGTCGCAGCCCTGGCTGTTTGGGGTCTATTCGCTCGGGTTCCTTCTGGGCGGGTTCGCGGCTCCGGCGGCCGGTCGGCTGATGGATCGCCGCGGCGCGCCGCGGATCATGGCCGCCGGCAGCGCCGCCGCCGGGGCGTTGCTGGCCGCCCTGGCGCTGTCGCCGGGGCCCTGGGGTCTTGCCGGGCTCGTGCTGGTGCTCGAGATCGTGTCGGTGACCGTGCTCTATGATGCGGCCTTCGCAAGCCTGGCTCGGATCCACGGCGCCGGCGCGCGGCGTGCGATCACGCGGCTCACGCTGGTCGGCGGCTTCGCCTCGACCCTGTTCTGGCCGCTGACCGACGCGCTGGCCGGAACCTTCGGCTGGCGCGGCACCTGGGCGGTCTTCGCGGGTCTGCACCTGACCCTGGGCCTCGGGCTGCATCTCTGGCTCGCCGGCCGGGAACGCCGGCTCGGCCCGTCCGTTGCCGTGCCGGTCGCCGCGGGCGACCCGGCGCCGCGGCCGGTCGCCGCGGTGTCGGCGCTGCCCGACGGGATGGGCGCGGCGGCCTTTCTGGCCGTCGCCTCGGGTTTCGCCCTCTCGGCCGTGCTGATCTCGGCGCTGGGCGTGCACATGGTGCCGATCCTGACGGCGGCGGGGCTCGGTGCACAGGCGACGCTGGTGGCGATGCTGATGGGGCCGGCGCAGGTAGGCATCCGGCTGGTGGATGCGCTGTTCTGGCGCCGCCTGCACCCGTTGACGGTTGCCGCGATCTCGGCCCTGGCGCTGCCGGCGGCGGTGGCAGGCCTGGTCAGCGGGCTGCCGGTCTGGCTGGCGGGGCCGGCGCTTGCGGTGCTCTTCGGGGTCGGGCAGGGGCTGGCGAGCATCGTGCGCGGGTCGGTGCCGCTGGCGCTGTTCGGGGAGACGGGCTATGGAGCGCGCCTCGGCCGGCTGGCCCTGATCCGCACGCTTGCCAGTGCCGGGGCGCCGGTTTTCTTTGCGATGCTGATGGCGGGCCTCGGGCTGGACGCCGCGCTGGCCGTTCTGGCGGGGGTCGGTCTTGTCGCCGCGTTGCCGATCCTCTGGCTGCGTGCGCGGCTGGATGCGGGGGGACACCTCGCGCCGCTGCTCTGACCTCGCGGCGGCCGCCCCTCGAAGGGGAGCGCGCTGGACGCCGACCCCCGGGCGCCTCATGCCTCGCCGACCTGAACGACCGCTGCGGCGCGCAGCTCCGCGTCGCGCTGACCGACCGCGCCGGCGTGCTGGCGGTCGCGCGCGCCCCCGAGCCCGCCCCGCTGCGCGGCGCCGACGCGCTCGAGGCGCTGGCCGAGGCGGTCCTCGCCGGCGCTGGCCGGCTGGACCCCGGAGGAGACGACGCCGGGCGTTCTGCGGCTCGAGGCGGCCGATCTGCGCGGCCTGGCCGGCGGCGCGCTCATCCACGAGATGGCCGTCGCGCTCGACGACGCCGAGACAACCTGACGAGACGAGGCAATGGCGATCAAGCCCGCGACGCAACCGGCGACGAAACCGACCGAGACGCCGTTGGCCGTCCCGGACGATGCCGCCGCCGCCACACCGCGCCGCGCCGCTGCGGGAGCTGACCCCTGACGGCCGGGCCGATCTGTCCGGCGCGCGGCGGGATCTGCCTCGCGTGCGGCGACAGGGCATGCGCGGGACGGAGATCGGCGACCTCATCGGACCATCCGAACCGCGGCAGCGTCCTGCCGGTGAAGCGCCCTGCCGGCGACCGGCGTGCCCGCAAGATGCCCGGTTCCGCTCGACATCTTGCCGGCCACGATCAGCGTCAGCGCCGCCGAACCGACGAAGCCTGCGCCGATCCCGCGGCGATGCGGTCCTGTCCCTCGCCGGCCCGTCCGGCAGCCGCGGCGCCACGCGGGCGCGGCGCCGTTCCATCGCGCAGATCGCCCCCGGCGATGCCCGACCGCG
>CALDYW010000206.1 GCA_937944395.1 uncultured Paracoccaceae bacterium
GAAGCCCCCGGCCGCGCGCGGGGGGCGGCTCAGCGCATCGGCCGGGGCAGCAGCAGGCGCTGCACCAGCCGCCGCGCCGGGCCCAGCGTGTCGCGCAATCCCGGCCAGCGGGCGAGCAGCCGGCCGTACATCTGCTGCAGGCCCAGATAGACCCGCACCCTCTGCTTGGCCTGCCGCGCCTCGAGTTCGGCCACCTGCAGAACCACGTTTCCCGACAGGAGCGAGGCCGCCAGCCTCTGGGTCTTGTATTCGAGCCGGGCATAGCCCCGTGCCGCGGCACGCGGGGTCATCACCTGCAGCACGCGGAAGCCGGTGCCGGCGCAGACATAGCCGATCATGCGTTCCTGCACATGGGCAAGGCCGCCGTCCACGTGATGGGGTTCGGGGTTGTAGCCGGTCCAGGTCCAGGCGCGCTCGAACATCGGCCGCAGCGCCGCGGTGCGGAACCAGTACATCGTGCCGTAGGGCGCGACCGGCGTATGCGCGTCGAGCGGGACCGAGATGCCCATCTTTGCCAGTTCCGCCTGCACCTGCGCACGGTTGTTGAACCAGGAATGGCCGAGCGTGCCGAAGCCCACATGGATCGCCGGCGGGATCACCAGCCCGATGTCGGGCTCGGCCTCGAGCCGGTCGAGCAGGTTCGCCACATGCCCGGGCCCGGCCACGAGGTTGTCGAAGAGATGGTCCTTGAAGCTCTCGCCCACCCGCGGCGAGACCTGCGGCGTGCGCTTGGAATGCAGCCTGAGCGCCAGTTCGTGCCGCCCGGACAGCACGATGTCGCGCCAGGTGATGAACAGGGACGACATGTCGCGCCCGCGGTTCTGTTCGACCACCCGCAGGGTGCAGCGGTCGGGCGCGAGGCCCTTGCCGGCCAGGAATTCGGCGATCCGCTCGCGGTTCTCGGCGCTCGCGGTGGTGATGTAGAGGTGATGGGCACAGGGCAGGCGTTCGACCAGCCGCCAGAACTCGGGCATCATCTGCGCGTAGTAGGCGTGGATGAAGACCGCGACCTCGCCCATCGCCCAGCTGTTGCGGCCCGGCCGGGCATCGGTTTCGGGGATCACCTCGACCTGGTCGGCCACCGTGCAGAAGTCGCGCAGCGGCACGTTCCTCAGCGCGAAGTCGATGAGCGCGGCGTAGAGCTCGGGATCGGCCCCGCGCAGATGGTCGATCGCGGGGCGCAGTTCGATCGCGTTCAGATCCTGCAACAGCGGATCGAGCGTCAGCACCGCCGCGGCCACGCAGGGCGCACCGGCGCGGACCAGCCGGTGCACCTCGAACAGCCGGGGATCGATCGTCTCGAGCGCGTCGGGCGGCAGCGCATAGTCCGCACGCAGCGCCTCGCGCAGCAGAAGCTCGCCGATCCCGATCGACAGCGCCTGGAACTCGGCCCAGGGATTCCCGTCGAGCCGGAGGTCGCGCCAGAAGCCGGCGAAGGCGGGTCGGGCGGCGAACCCGGCCGCGATCACCGCGAAGTCGAGATAGGGCACCCGTTCGTCCCTCGGGCGGCCGGTCAGGCGCGGGTCGAGCCCGGTGGCATGCCAGTAGGCCGACCAGAGCCCGATCCCCTGCGCCTCGAGGTCGCCGGCGACGGGAGGTGCCGCCCCGGTGGGTCCGAAGGCCTGCGAGCCGGTCAGGATCAGCCCCTCGCCGCCCAGTTCGCCGGTCTCGGCAAGATGCAGGATCGCGTGGCGGTAGCCGGCGCCCGGGGTCAGCGTCCCGCCGCGGAACAGCAGCACGCCGTCGCCGGCGACGGCGCGCGCGGCTGCGGCGTCGGCGCCGTCGGCCACCACCAGCACCCGGTCGGCCATCGCGGCAAGCCGTCCGAGCGCCAGCCGGACGTGCGGCGCCCGCGCCTGTCCCGGCGTGATGACGTAGATCGCGGTCGTCACCGGGCCACCCTGTCCCTTCCGCCCGCGCCGAGCCGCGCGCGCCGGTCCGTCACTCCGTCGCGTAGCCGAGATCGCGCATCTCGGCGCCGTAGCGCGCCATGAAGCGGGCGATCTGGTCCGCGGTCAGGTAGTTGCGGAAGTTCTCCTTCTGGCGTTTCCAGAAGAACTTGCCGTTCTGCTGGGTGCGCCGGTCGGCCCTGCGGAACACCGCGCCGAGCCGCACGTCCTGCACCTCGAGAACCCTGCAGATCCGGCTGACCTCGCGGTTGAAGCGGTCGTAGAGATCCTCGTAACGCAGGATGTGCACCTGCGCGCCCTGCGCCTTCAGCGCCTTGAACGACGCCACATGCTCGAACAGGTTGCCGAAGGCCTTGTTGCTCGGCTGCAGCGTGACGTGCTCGAGCCAGATGGCGAACAGCGTCTCCATCTGCTCGGGGGTCAGGTCGTCCACGCTCTGGTAGCTGAAGGGCAGATCCTTGCCGGCGTTCGGCGAGACGTTGCCGCTGGCGAAGTTCAGGTACGACACAAACACGTCGAGCGGGTGGCGGTAGATGTAGATCACCGTGTCGGTGTCGATGGTCTGGCCGTGATGCTCGCGCAGGAGCGTCTTGAGGTGCGACTTGTAGAAGTACCAGTCGCGCCCCTGGAAGTTCCAGGCAGTGCGCAGGGCCGGGCCGTAGTGCGTATCGGTGACATAGCGCTGCAGCACCCCGGGCCCGCCCGGCATCTCCATGATGCCGGCGATGATCGCCCTGAGCCAGGTGTTGCCGCTCTTCGGGAACGAGTAGAGCCCCACGATGCGGGTCACCTGCGGGGAAAGGGCGGGTTGGCTCACGTCAGGCACGTCCGTCGTTCTTGGATCGGGGCGGATGCCATGGGCCCGGCGCGCTGCCGGCCGGTCGGCCCCTTTTCTCGCGCTTTGGGGTCTGGGGCCGGGAATGTCAACCTCTTGGGGCTTCGCGCGGGCTCATTCCGCCACCGCGGTGTGGACGGCGCCCGACCACCGGGCAAGTCGCGCCAGCCCCTCGTCCAGCGGCACCCGAGGCACCCAGCCCAGCGTCTTCCGGGCGCGCG
This sequence comes from uncultured Paracoccaceae bacterium, assembly GCA_937944395.1. Classification (GTDB taxonomy): domain Bacteria; phylum Pseudomonadota; class Alphaproteobacteria; order Rhodobacterales; family Rhodobacteraceae; genus CALDYW01. The sequence continues at coordinate 2,967 of CALDYW010000206.1, forward strand.
AAATGTCGGCCACGGCATGGCGGATGTCGCCGGCGCGGAAGGCGCCGGTCACCCTCAGCCCGTCGCGCCCCCGCCCGAAGGCCGCCAGCAGCATCTCCGCCGCGGCGCGGATGGTCACACCCGCCCCCGAGCCGATGTCGATCGGTCCGACCGGGCAGACCGGCGCGCGGGCCATGGCAAGGAAGGCCGCCACCACGTCGTCAACCTCGACGAAATCGCGCACGATCTCGCCGTCCTCGAAGATCTCGAGCGTCCGCCCCTCGCGGATCTGCCGGCAGAAGATCGACAGGACCCCGGTATAGGGGTTGTGCTGGGACTGGCCCACGCCGTAGACGTTCTGGAGCCTCAGCACCCCGACCTCGATATCCGAGCCCCAGAAGCCCTGGGTCAGCAGATACTCCTGCATGAGTTTGGTCGAGGCATAGATCGAGGCCGGCGCGACCGGGCAGGCCGCCGAGGTCGGCACCGGCCGGAGCCTCCGACCGGCCGCATCCTTGGGCGCGAAGTCGCCGCGGGCGAGATCCTCGGCCCGCCGCTCGACCGCCTGCGCCGGCCGCCCCTCGGCGTCGATGCAGGCGCCTTCGCCGTAGACCGACCGGGACGAGGCCAGCAGCACCCGGCGCACCCCGCCGGCGGCGCGGATCGCCTCGATCAGGTGCGCGGTGCCCTGAACGTTCACGGCACAGTAGCGGGCCGGAAGGTCGTGCGACTGGCCGGTGCCGGTCTCGGCCGCGAGATGAACCACCAGCCGCGGCCGCACCTCGGCCATCGCCCGGGTCAGGGCCGGGGCGTCGCGCACGTCGCCCTCGATCACCCGCACCCCGTGGGCGAGGAGGCGCGCGCGGTTCTCGGGATTGCCGGCATGGGCCTGCGGGTGGAAGTTGTCGAACACCGCGACCCGCGGGCCGCCGCCCAGTGCGGCGCAGAGCCGCGAGCCGATGAACCCTGCGCCGCCGGTGACGAGGACGGTCTCCGTCATGCCGCCGGTCCCCGTCCGGCCGCGGTTCGCGCCCCGAGGCGACCGCCCCCGCCCCCGCCCGGGGCCGGGGCCGGGGCCGCGCCGGTCCGCGCACCGGACCTGCGCCGCGGCCGGTCGATCAGTTCCTCGTCGCAGATCACGTCGAGCGCGCCCTGCACCTGCTCGGCGAAGCTGTCGGCTTCGGTCGCCGCGCGCCGCTTGGCGCGGGGCGGGGCGGCGCCTTCGGTGTAGTGCTCCATGAACAGCCGCATCACATGCGCCACCCCCTCCGGGCGCACCTCGCGCAGGTCCTCGGCGAAGTAGGCGCCGCGGGCATGCGCCCCGGTGATGATCTCGTAGGAGGGGAAATAGGCGCAATCCGGCAGCGTCGCGCGCAGCTCCTCAGCGGCGACCCGCAGCGCGGCCTTGGAATAGGCGGTGGCGGCGATGACGCTTTCGTCCGCCCGCGCGGTGGCGATCAGCGGCACCGGAGACACCGTCATCAGGATCTTCGCGCCCGGGTTGCGGGCCCGCAGCAGGCCGGCGAAGGCGCGGAAATCGGCCGCCACCTCGGCGGCGGTGAAGTTCGCGAAGGCGTGGCGGCCGGGGTCGAAGTCGCCGCCCGCCACGCCCGGGGCGAGCGGGAACACCGCCCCGTCCTCGCGCGAGATCCAGGCCTCGGTGAGCCCGAAGGTGAAGACGAAGACCTCGCAGGTCTCGACCATCTCGCGAACGGCGGCGAAATGGGCCGCGCGCGCGGCGTCGTACTCGGCGCGGTCGGCGAAGCCGCCGGGCTGGATGTTCGGGCGGAACGGGTCGATCAGGCTGCCGTCAGGCGCCTGCCAGACGTCCTCGACCGGGGCGAAGTCGCCGTAGGCGCGCTGCACCAGCTGCAGAAGCTGCCGGGCGGTGTAGAGGTTGCCGAAGCGCGCGGTGAAGACGCCGTAGCCCCAGTCCCTCGCCACCGGCTCGGAGATCAGCGGATGCGCCCGTTCGGTCACGAGGTAGGTATAACCGGCCTCGCGCAGGTGGCGGGCGATGTGCTGGGCAAAGCAGCTTCCCGCCGTGGCGATCCGCGTTGCGGGCGAGATGCGGAAGGCGCCGCGCACCACCGGGTCGATCTCGGCCGCGGTCCGGCCGCGGTGGCTGCGCGACCAGAAGCAATGGTCGGGAAGCGCGCCGTAGGGCGTGCGGGTCGCGGTCATGGCAGGGCTCCTTCGGCGGCCGGGACGGCGCCGGCGACGGCGGCAAGATGGCCGAGCATCAGCGCCCCGTAGGCCTCGTTGGCGTGGGTGGGATCGCCCTGCCAGAAGCGGCGGGCGAGGAACCCGTCCTCGAACACCGCTGCGGGCAGCGCCAGGAAGACCGAGCGCCGGCCCTCGGCGGCGATCGCCGCCGCGATCGTGTCGCAATAGATGCGCCAGAGCTTGCGGCGCAGGACCGCCGGCGCCACCCCGAAGCGGCGCGCGCGCTCGCCGAAGGCGCCCGGGTGGGACAGGATGTGGTCGGTGCTGGCGATCGGCGGCGGCGGCGGCACCACGAACACCGGCGCCCCGGCGACCGCATCGACATGGCGCCAGAACATCAGCACGTTGCGGTCGGCCAGAAGCCGCATCTGCGCCGCCATCAGTGCCCGCGGAATCCGCATGCCCCCTCGTGCGGGGTCGAGGTCGGGCTCGCCCGGATAGGGCACGTCGAAGGGCTCGGGATGCTGCAGCAGCGCCAGCCCGTTGTATTCGTTCCCCATCGCGGCCAGCAGGATCGCGTCGGGTGCGCCGCGGCGCAGGAAATGCGCGATGCGCCGGGTCACCTCCTCGGTCAGATGGCGCGACCGGTCGGGGCCGGTCCGGAAGTTGGGCTGGAGCGCGGGCTGGTTCAGGCGCAGGAAGGACGCCTCCGGCCAGACCGCCGCACCGGCCCGCGCCTGCGCGGCATGCGCCCGCTGGAAACACGACAAATGGCTGTGCCCGATCCCGGCCAGCTTGCGCAACCGCATCCTCGCGCCCCCGACAGCCACGCGCATCATCCCCGGCGCAGGACTAGATCACGGCCCGGCGGCCGGGGCCAGAGCCCATCTCAGCCCGGCCCCTCCCAGACGAAGGGGCTGGCGAATTCCCGCAGACCGGGCGCCGCGCGGTCCTTCTCGGACAGGAGCGGTTCGACCCCGTCCAGACCCCAGTCGATCCCGATTTCGGGGCAGTCGAACCGCACCGCCCCGTCGCATTCGGGCGCGTAGTAGTCCGAACACTTGTAGATGATCTCGGTGTCCGGCTCGCGGGTGACGAAACCGTGCAGGAAGCCCTTCGGGATCAACAGCTGCCGGCCGTTCTCGAAGCTGAGCTCGACCCCCACCCAGCGCCCCCAGGTGGGCGAGCCGCGGCGGATGTCCACCGCCACGTCGAAGAGCCGCCCGCGGCCGCAGCGCACCAGCTTGTCCTGCGCGTGCGGCGGCGCCTGGAAATGCAGGCCGCGCACCGTGCCGGCCCGGGCCGAGAGCGAATGATTGTCCTGCACCCAGTCGTAGTGCAGACCGGCCGACTCGAACGCCCGCCGGCTCCAGCTTTCCGAGAAGAAACCGCGCGCATCCCCGAACCGCCTCGGAGTGAGGATCAGCACCCCGTCCAGCGCGGTCGGTTCGATCTCCATGACATGCATCTCCGTCGGCAGCTCGGGCCTGTCGCCGCACCCGGCCGGCCCGCACGAGCATGGACGCGCCGGGTCCCCGGCGACTCGGCAGCGGCGCCTAGCACGCCTGCGCCGAGATGTCACCCGCCCCGGCGTCGCGGCCGCCTGCCGGCGGAACCGCTCCGGCAGGGGGGTGCCGCCGCGGCGGCGGCCGGCGCCGTCACAGCCGTGCGATCAGCGCCGAGACCCAGAGCCCGGCATTGCCGAGCAGGCTTCCCCGGTGCAGTCCGAGCCGGCGCAGCATGGCCAGCCGGCGCGGCAGCGGCGCGCGGCGCGCCTCGGCGAAGGCGATCACCGCTTCCCGCGCCTCCGGCGTCAGCAGGTCGCCGGCGGCCGCCAGCGCCGCAAGGTTGGCCCTGTTCCATTCGCCGTAGCGGCCGCCCAGCATCGCCCGTGCCCGGCGCCAGGCCGCCCGCGCGCCGAGATTCGCGCCGATGGCGTTCCGCCCGTGCTGACGATACAGCACGACCGGTTCGGGGTCGTAGAGGATCCGCCCGCCGGCGGCGGCGACCAGCTGGTAGAGCCCCCAGTCGTGCACCGGAAAGCGCGCCCCGCGCCGCAGGGCCGCCTGCGCCAGCGCCAGCGCGGCGGCGTTCATCACCATGGTGTTGCCGCCGGCGAAGTTCTGCACCAGCGCGTGCGACAGGCCCAGCCGCGCCCGCGGCCGGTGCGCCGGGCGGCGGCGGTCGAGCGTCTCGTCGCAGACCCAAGTCGCGGCGCCGTAGAGCGCCGGCACGCCGTCCATGCCCGCCAGCGCCGCGGCCGCGCGGGACAGCTTTCCGGGCAGCCAGACGTCGTCCTGGTCCGACATCGCGACCAGCCCGCCGTCGGCGGGTGCCGCCCCGACAAGCGCGTCGAACCCCGCCGCCGCCCCGATTCGCGGCCCCGCGATCAGCACCGCGTCGATCCCGGGCGTTTCGGCCGCCCAGCGGGCGAAGATCTCGCGGCTGTCGTCGGTCGAACCGTCGTCGCGGGCGATCACGCGCAGCGGGCGCAGGGTCTGCGCCGACAGGCTGTCGAGCTGGGCGCGCAGGTAGCGTCCGCCGTTGTGCAGCGCGAGCAGCACCGTCACCGGCGGCCGCCCGGGCGGGGCGGGCGGCGGGGCTTCGGCGGGGTCGGATGCGGATTCGGGCAAGGGCGGCGACTCCGGCACGCGGCGCCTTCCGCCTGCTGCGCCGAAGGCCGCTTGTCAACGTCCGCGCCGCGGCCGGCGCGGCGGGGCCGCGATTGACCGGCTCGGCGATCCATGCTTGCTTCGCGGGTGCGTGCCGGCCCTGCCAGGCCCGGGGCGCCATCGATCCGCCGACGGGGGACAGGATGGGGATCAGGACAAGCGCAGTCGCCCTTCTGGCGGCCGCCGCGCTTCTGGGCGCCTGCGGCGAGTTGCCGCGCGGCGCGGCGCTCGAGTCCGAGATCCTGCGCAACCGCTACGACATGGATGCCGATTTCGTCGTGCACGAGGTGTCGCGCGAGTTCCTGCCGGTCGTGGCGTCCTGGCCGGGCACCGGGCATGCCCGCAGCTACAGCTGGCTGCCGCGCGAGGGTGGCGCCGTCGGCCGGACGATCCTGCCGGGCGACAAGATCCACATCGCGATCTGGGACGCCGACGAGAACTCGCTGCTGACCGCGCCGGCGGAGAAGTCCACCACGCTGCATGACGTGACCGTCTCGCCCCGGGGCGACATCTTCGTGCCCTATGTCGGTGCCGTGCGCATCGCCGGGATGACCGAGGACGGTGCGCGCGGGCGCGTGCAGGATGCGCTGGCGGCGATCTCGCAATCGGCGCAGGTGCAGCTTTCGGCCGAACCCGGATCGCGGCACTCGGTCCACCTGGTCAGCGGGGTCGCCCGTCCGGGCCCGGTTCCGCTGCAGGAACGCGACATGACGGTTCTCGACGTCCTGTCGATCGGCGGCGGCCCTGCAACGCAGCTGAAGAACCCGCAACTGCGGCTGCAGCGGGGCGACCGGACCTACGGCATCGCGGTGCGCCGGCTGTTCGAGTCCCCCGAGCTCGACACCGCGCTGCGCCCGGGCGACCGGATCATCATCGAGGAGGACAGCCGCAGCTTCCTTGCCCTCGGGGCCGCGGGCAAGGAAGAGACCGTGGTCTTCCCCAAGGAACAGGTCACCGCGCTGGACGCGATGACGCTGATCGGCGGGCTCACCGACACGCGCGCCAATCCGAAGGGAATCCTCATCCTGCGGCAGTATCCGCTGTCGGCGGTCCGGCTCGACGGGCAGGGCGGTCCCACGCGCGACCGGGTGATCTTCGTCATCGACCTCACCTCGGCCGACGGGCTGTTCAGCGCCGGCCGGTTCCGGATCGAGCCGCAGGATCTCGTGCTGGTGACCGAGTCGCTGGTCACCTCGGCACAGGTGGCGCTCGGCCTGTTCGGCACCGCGCTCGGGGTCGGCGGCCGGCTGATGAACTGACCGGGCGGCGCGGCGCCGGGCTGCGGCGCGTCGGGCCGGCGGGGCCGGTCGCCGCGGGATCCGTCAGGTCTCCTAGCCGCCGCCGATCAGAACCCCGGCCGCGAACACCAGCGCACCGCCCAGCACCACCTGGAAGGTTGCGCGCAGGAACGGCGTGTCCATGAAGCGGTTCTGGATCCAGACGATCGCCCAGAGTTCGACGAACACCACCGCGAAGGCGATCACGGTGGCGGTCCAGAAATCGGGGATCAGATAGGGCAGGGCGTGGCCGAGGCCGCCCAGCGCCGTCATCACCCCCGCCGCGATCCCCCGCTTGACCGGCGAGCCGCGCCCCGACAGCACCCCGTCGTCCGACGCCGCCTCGGTGAAGCCCATCGAGATGCCCGCACCGACCGAGGCGGCAAGGCCGACCAGGAAGGTCGTGTGCGTGTCCTGCGTCGCGAAGGCGGTGGCGAAGATCGGTGCCAGCGTCGAGACCGACCCGTCCATGAGACCGGCAAGCCCGGGCTGCACCCAGGTCAGCACGAAGCGCCGGCGCGCGACGCGGTCCTCCTCGCTGCGGGTCTCGTCGGTCAGGTGCTCGGCCGACAGCGCATCGGCGCGGCCGCGGTGGCCGGCCTCGGCGGCGGCGAGGTCGCCGAGG
>CALDYW010000207.1 GCA_937944395.1 uncultured Paracoccaceae bacterium
TCGGCCGGACGCAGGTGGCCCCGCTCGCCCCCGGCACGGTGCTGCCGCCGGCGTTCGCCCCCGCCGCGCCGGCGCGGGCGGGCAGCGTGCGTGCGGCGGTGGCGGCGGCGGTGGAGGGCTGGCGCGACGCGGGCCACGCCAGGGCCGAGCCGGGCCGGCAGGAGATCGTGGCCGACCATCCGCGTGCGACGCTGGATGCCGCGGTCGAGATCGTTCCCGGCCCGCGGCTGCGCTTCGGGGCGCTCGCGGTCGAGGGCAACGCCCGGATGCGGGCCGAGCGCATCCGCGCCATCGCGGGGCTTCCCGAGGGCGAGGTGTTCTCGCCTGCCGACCTCGACCGGGCGGCGGGCCGCCTGCGCCGGTCGGGCGCGTTCCGCTCGGTCAGCCTGATCGAGGCCGAGCGGGCGGGCCCCGGCGACCTGCTGGGCATCACCGCGCGGGTCGAGGAGGAGAAGCTGCGCCGCTTCGGGTTCGGCGCCGAACTGTCCACCTTCGAGGGGCTGCGGCTGACCGGCTACTGGCTGCACCGCAACCTCGGCGGCGGCGCCGAGCGGCTGCGGTTCGACGGCGAGATCGCGCAGATCGGCTCCCGGACGGGCGGCATCGACTATCGCCTGGGCGCGACCTTCACGCGCCCGGCGACCTTGACGCCGGACACCACGCTGACGCTGGGCCTCGGCCTCGCCTACGAGGACGAGCCTTCCTACGACCTCCTGGGGTTCGAGGCCTCGGGCGGGCTGGACCATGTGTTCTCCGACCGCCTTTCGGGCTCGATCCGCGCCGCCTACCGCCAGACCCGCGTCGAGGACCGGCTGGGCAACCGCGGGTTCCGGTCGCTGTCGCTTCCGGCGACGCTGACCTGGGACGGGCGCGACGACCCGTTCAACCCGACCCGCGGCTTCTGGCTGTCGGGCGAGGCACGGCCCTTCCTCGGCTTCGGTTTCACCGGCTCGGGCTGGCGGCTGACCGCCGATGCCCGCGCCTACCGCGGCCTCGGCGAGGGGAACCGGCTGGTGCTGGCGGCACGGCTGCAGGCCGGCGCGGTGCTGGGCACCACGCTGGCCGAGACCCCGCGCGACTTCCTGTTCTACTCGGGCGGCGGCGGCACGGTGCGCGGGCAGGAATACAACGCGCTCGGCGTCTTCGTGCTGGGCGAGGACGTCAAGACCGGCGGCCAGGCCTTCGCCGGCCTGCAGACCGAGGCGCGGGTCAGGATCACCGGATCGCTCGGGGCGGTCGCCTTCCTCGATGCCGGCTTCGTCGGCGCCACGGGCTTCGGCGACGACGCCGGCGACTGGCACGCCGGGGCCGGGCTCGGCCTGCGCTACGGCACCCCGATCGGCCCGGTCCGGCTGGATCTGGGCCTTCCGGTCAGCGGCGAGAAGACCGGTCTGCAGGTCTACATCGGCATCGGGCAGACATTCTGATGCGCCGGCTGCTTCCTTCCCTGATCCTTCTCGCCGCGATGGCGGGCGGCGCGCGGGCGCAGGACGACCGCGGCTTCATCACCGGGCTTCTGGAAGACAACCTGTCCGGGGCGGGGCGCACGGTGCGGATCGAGGGGTTCGCCGGCGCCCTGTCGTCGCGGGCCACGATCGAGGAACTGACGATCGCCGATTCCGCGGGCGTGTGGCTGACGCTGCGCGGGGTCGCCATGCAGTGGAACCGCGCGGCGCTGCTGCGCGGGCGGGTCGAGATCGGCGAGCTCGCCGCCGAGGAGATCGAGGTCGCCCGCGCGCCGCTGCCCGACCCGGCCGCCGTGCCGCTGCCGAGCGAGGCGCTGGGCGCGGCCGCGGCCCGGCCCTTCCGGCTGCCGGATCTGCCGGTTTCGGTCGAGATCGGCAGCCTGCGGGCGGCCGAGATCCGGCTGGGCGAGACCCTGCTGGGCGAGGCGGCGACATTTGCGGCCGAGGGCGGCCTCAGGCTTTCCGGGGGCGAGGGGGCGAGCGAACTGACGCTGATCCGCACCGACGGGCGCCGGGCCGCGGTGACGCTGAAGGCGTCGTTCGACAACGCCACCACCCGGCTGATGCTGGACCTGCGCGCCGAGGAGGAGGCGGGCGGGATCGCCGCGCGCCTGATCGGCCTGCCGGGCGAGCCGTCGCTCGACCTTCGCCTGCGCGGCGACGGGCCGCTGACCGGCTTCGCGGCGGCGCTGGCGCTGTCGTCCGACGGGCGACCGCGGCTGTCGGGCGACCTGCGGCTGACCGGCAACGGCGGCGAGCGCGGCTTTGCGCTGGACGTCTCGGGCGATGTGACGGCGCTGATCCTGCCCGAGTTCCGCGACTTCTTCGGGCCCGAGGTGGCGCTGCGGGCCGAGGGGCGGCGGCTGGCCGACGGCACGACCGACCTGGCGCGGTTCGAGCTGGCCACCGCCTCGGCGGGCCTGCGCGGGCGGGTGCGGCTGGCGCCCGACGGCCTGCCGGAGAGCTTCACCCTCACCGGCCGGCTGGAGGCGCCGGGCGGCGGGCCGGTGCGCCTGCCGGTGCCGGGCGACCCGGTAACGGTGGAGCGTGCCGACCTGGCCGTGGTGTTCGACGCGAAGTCGGGCGAGCAGTGGGGCGGGCGGGTCATCCTGCAGGGGTTCCGGCAATCGGTCCTCGGCCTCGGCCGGGTCACGCTCGGCGCCGGCGGCCAGATCGGCCGCGACCCGGCCGGCGCGATCGACCTGCGCCGCGTCGGGGCCGACATCACCCTGGCGGTCGAGGGGCTGGCGCTGGCCGACCCGGCGCTGCGCGCCGCCCTGGGCGACGGCCTGAACGCCGAGGGTCGCATCGTCTGGGCCGAGGGGCGGCCGCTGGAACTGGTGCGGCTGACCGCCGAGACCACGACCGCCCGCGTGACCCTGGCCGGAACGCTGGGCGCGGTGGCGGAGGGGCTGCCGCTTGTCGCCCGCGGCACCGCCAGCGCCGAGACGCTGGCACCGTTCTCGGCCCTTGCCGGGCGCGACCTGGGCGGCCGGCTGGTGCTGGCCTACAACGGCACGACCAACCTGCTCGACGGCCGGTTCGACCTGCGCGCGGCGGGGGCGGGACGCGACCTTTCGGCCGGAATCGAGACGCTCGACCGGCTGATCGCCGGGGCAGGCAGGGTCGGCCTCGACGCCCGCCGCGACGAGACCGGGATCATCCTGCGCGATTTCCGCCTGACCACCGACGCGCTGGAGGCGACCGCCCAGGGCACCCTCGCGCCGGGTGCCGGTGCGCTGTCGGCCGAGGTGCGGCTGGCCGAGGTCGGGCAGGTTCTGCCCGGCCTTTCGGGTCCGGCCGAGCTGTCGGCGCGGCTGGCCGAAACCGGCCCCGGGCTCTACGAGGCCGATATCCGGGGCAGCGGGCCGGGCGCGGCGCGGATCGGCTTCACCGGCCGGCTGGCCGAGGGGCCGGACGGGTCGCTCGCGGCCGACGGGCGGCTTGCGGCCGAGGTCGGCCGGCTCGACGCCTTCGCGCGCCTTGCCGGCCTGCCGCTGCGCGGCCGTCTCTCGGCCGAGGCGACCGGTCAGGCCGGGATCACCGCGGGAACGTTCCGCGCCGCCCTCGCCGCGACCGGCGAGGGCCTGGGCATCGGTCAGGCCGGGGCCGACCGGCTGCTGGGCGGCACGCTGCGGCTCGAGGCCGATCTGTCGGGCGCGGGCGAGCGGGTCGAGCTGCGCCGGATGTCCCTGTCCACCCGCGAGGTCACGGCCGAGGCGGCCGGTGCGCTGGGCCCGGCGACGGCCGACCTGTCGGGCCGTGCCACACTGCGCGATCTCGGGCTGTTCGTGCCGGAGTTTCCCGGGCCCCTCGCTGTCACCGGGCGGCTCGCCCGGCAGGCCGACGGGCGGCTCGGGCTCGACCTTGCGGCCGAAGGGCCGGGCGGCACGCAGGCGACCGTCGCCGGCACCGTCGCGGCGGATTTCGCCGGCGCCGACCTGCGCATCGCCGGCGATGCGCCGCTCGGCCGGGCGAACGCCTTCATCCCGCCCCTTGCGGTGCAGGGTCGCGCCGCCTTCGACCTCCCCCTGGCCGGCCCGCCCGGCCTTGCGGCGCTGTCGGGCAGCCTGCGGACCGCGGGCGCGCGGGTGGTGGCGCCGACCCTCGGGGTGTCGCTGTCGGGCCTCGATGCGACGGTCACGCTGGCCGCGGGGCGCGGCGGCATCGAGGCGGCGGCGGCGGTC
>CALDYW010000208.1 GCA_937944395.1 uncultured Paracoccaceae bacterium
GGCCCGCGCCCGGCGCCGCGGCCTGCGCCCGGCGCCGCGGCCTGCGCCCCCCGGGGGGAGGGCGCCTCTCCCCGGATCAGGCGGCCTCTCCCAGTCCCCGGCCGCGAAGCAGTGCCTCGACCCCCGGCATCCGCCCGCGGAAGGCGGCATAGAGCGCCTGCGGCTCGGCCGAATTGCCGGCCGACAGGATGTGCCGCTCGAGCCGCGCGGCGGTCTGCGCGTCGAAGGGATCGCCCGCCTCCTCGAAGGCGGCGAAGGCGTCGGCGTCCATCACCTCCGACCACAGGTAGCTGTAGTAGCCGGCGGCGTAGCCCTCGCCGGCGAAGACATGGGCGAAGTGCGGCGCGGCGTGGCGCGGGACGATCGCGGGCGGCATCCCGATCCCGGCCAGCACCGCGGCTTCCTGCGCCACCGGATCGGCCGGCGGCGTGCCCTCGTGGAAGGCGAGGTCCACCAGCGCCGAGGCCAGGTATTCGACCGTCGCGAAGCCGGTGTCGGCGTTCCGCGCGGCGATCAGCCGGTCGCGCAGGTCGGCCGGCATCGGCGCCCCGCTGGCCGCGTGGCGGGCGTGCCGGTCCAGCACCTGCGGCACCTCGAGCCAGTGCTCGAACAGCTGCGAGGGCAGTTCCACGAAATCGCGCGCGACGCTGGTGCCGGCGAGGAAGCCGTAGGTCACGTCGGACAGGATGTGGTGCAGCGCATGGCCGAACTCGTGGAACAGCGTGCGCGCGTCGTCCCAGGACAGCAGCGCCGGCGCCCCCGCCGCCGGCCTTGCGAAGTTGCAGACGTTCAGCACCACCGGCCGCCGCTCGCCGCCGTGGCGGCGCTGGCCGCGGAAGGTGGAACACCATGCCCCCGACCGCTTGCCGGGGCGCGCGAACCAGTCGCCCAGGAACACCGCCATGTGCCGCCCCCCGCGCCGGACCTCCCAGGCGCGGGCGTCGGGGTGGTGCAGCGCCACGTCGAGCGGCCGGAACGACAGGCCGAACAGGCGACCGGCCACGTCGAAGGCGGCCGCGACCATCGCCTCGAGCGACAGGAAGGGCTTCACCTCGGCCTCGTCGATCGCGAACTCGGCCCGGCGGCGGCGCTCGGCGTAGAAGCGCCAGTCCCAGGGTTCGAGCCGGCCGTTGATCCCGTCGGCATGCAGCAGCCGGGTCAGCGCCGCGGCCTCGGCCTCGGCGCGCGCCCGCGCCGGGCCCCAGACGCGCATCAGCAGGTTGCGCACCGCGTCCGGCGTTCCGGCCATCTCGGGCGCGAGCCTGAAGGCCGCGTAGGAGGGGAAGCCGAGCAGGCGCGCCTTCTCGGCCCGCAGCGCAAGCATCTCGGCGGCGATGGCGCGGTTGTCGGTGGCCCCGCCGCCGGCCCCCCGCGCCGTCCAGGCGCGGAACGCCCGCTCGCGCAGGTCGCGGCGCGGGGAATGGGTCAGGAACGGCACCACGACCGACCGGGCCAGCGTCAGCACATGGCCCTCGCGCCCGCGCTCGGCCGCCGCCGCCGCAAGCGTGCCCACCAGGTCCCCGGGCAGCCCCGCGAGGTCGCCGGGTTCGAGCGGCAGCGCCCAGTCGCGTTCGTCGGCCAGCAGGTTCTGCGCGAAGGCGGTGCCGAGGCTGGCCATCCTTTCGGCCAGCTGACGGAAGCGCCCGGCCGCCGCGCCCTCGAGCTCGGCCCCCGCGCGGCGGAACATCCGCGCGGTGAGGGTGACGAGCCGGCGCTGCTCGGCCGAAAGCCCCGCGGCCTCGGCCGCCTCCTCGACCGCCCGCACCCGCGCCCAGAGCGCGGGATTCATCAGCACCTCGCTGCGGAAGGCCGCAAGCCGCGGCGCGAGGTCGCGCTGCAGCGCCTCGCGCGCCGGGTTGGCGTCCGTCGCGGCGAGGTTGAAGAACACGCCGGCGACGCGGTCGAGCGTCTCCTCGGCCGTCTCCAGCGCCGCGACGGTGTTGGCGAAGTCGGGTGGGGCGGGGTCGGCGGCGATGGCGGCGATCCGCGCCCGCGCCTCCGCCAGCGCCGCCGCGAAGGCGGGGGCGAAGTCGTCGTCGGCGATGGCGGCGAAGGGCGGCAGCGCGAAGGGCGCATCCCAGGGGGCGAGCAGGGGGTTGGTCACGGGTCGGCCTTTCCCGGCAGGGCATCCCCGGGATCTAGTCCCGCGCCGGTCGCGCCGCCAGTGGGGCCGGTTCCGGGCGGCACGCCGCCCCGGCCGGGCCGGAACGCGGGCGGCGCGGCGCCCATGACCGGACCCGCGCGCACCGGCCGATGCGCCGCGATGACGCCGAGGCCGGCGCCGACGGCGCGGGCGGGGGCGGCGGGCGATGCCGAGGGCGCGGGCGGGGGCGACCGGGCTCGAAGGGCGCGGGCGGGGGCGGCGGGCGATGCCGAGACGGCCTGCCCGCGGCGCGGGCGGCGCCGGTTCCGGCCCGCGCCGCTGCGGCCGAGGCGCCGGGGCTCGACCCGGCCCGCGTCCACCCGCAAGGCGGCGGGCAGGGCATCGCGCCGGCGCCCGGGCGGCTCCGACCGCGCCGGCGTCCGGAGGCGTCGCAAACGGGCAAGCCGAGGCCGCCGCCTCCGGCCTAGCCTGCCGCCCGGGGAAGCGCAGGAATGCCATGCAGTACGGCCTGACCGAGGAACGCGAGATGATCGCCGCCACCGTGCGGCGCTTCGTCGAGACCGAGATCTACCCCCACGAGACCGAGGTCGAACGCAGCGGGCGCGTGCCCCCCGAGCTTGCCGCCGAGATCCGGCGCAAGACGGTCGAGCTCGGCTTCTGGGCCTGCAATTTCCCCGCCGAGGTCGGCGGCGCGGGCCTCGGCCACCTCGAGTTCGCCCTCGTCGAGCGCGAGCTCGGGCGCGGCTCGATGGCGCTGACCCATTTCTTCGGCCGGCCGCAGAACATCCTGATGGCCTGCGAGGGCGAGCAGCGCGACCGCTACCTCCTGCCCGCGGTGCGCGGCGAGAAGATGGACGCGCTGGCGATGACCGAGCCCGGCGCGGGCTCCGACATCCGCTCGATGCGCACCGCCGCCCGCCGCAGCGGCGGCGACTGGGTGCTGAACGGGCAGAAACATTTCATCTCCGGCGCCGACACCGCCGACTTCGTCATCGTCTTCGCCGCAACCGGCGAGGACACGACCGCGAAGGGCCCGAAGAAGCGCATCACCGCCTTCCTGGTGGACCGCGGCACGCCGGGCTTCACCATCCGCCCCGGCTACCGCTCGGTCAGCCACCGCGGCTATCACAACATGATCCTCGACTTCGACGACTGCCGCCTGCCGGATGCGCAGGTGCTGGGCGCGGTGGACGGCGGCTTCGAGGTGATGAACACCTGGCTCTACGCCACCCGCATCACGGTGGCGGCGATGTGCGTGGGCCGCGCGCGGCGGGTCTTCGACACCGCGCTCGCCTACGCCGCCGGACGCGAGCAGTTCGGCCAGCCGATCGGCCGCTTCCAGGGCGTCGCCTTCCAGCTCGCCGACATGATCACCGAGATCGACGCCGCCGACTATCTGACGCTCGCCGCCGCCGACCGGCTCGACCGCGGCCTGCCCGCCAACCGCGAGATCGCCTCCGCCAAGCTCTTCGCCTCCGAGATGCTGGGCCGCGTCACCGACGCGGCGCTGCAGATCCACGGCGGCATGGGGCTGATGGACGACCTGCCGCTCGAACGCTGGTGGCGCGATGCCCGCGTCGAGCGCATCTGGGACGGCACCAGCGAGATCCAGCGCCACATCATCGGCCGCGAACTCCTGCGGCCGCTCGGCGCATGAGACCCGCGGCCGCCGTCAGGGGGGCTGTCTGCCCCCCTCGGCGCGCGTGCCGCGCGCCTTCACCCCCCGAGGATATTTCGCGACCGGACATGAGGCGCGTTAAGACTTCGTTCATCCGCCCCTGCGACGCTGACCTTGCGGTACAGGCGGGGACGCCGATGACCGCGACCGGACATGGCGGCCGGCTTCGCGCGGCGGGGCCGGCCGTTCCGCTGCCGGTCCTTCCGCGCCGG
>CALDYW010000209.1 GCA_937944395.1 uncultured Paracoccaceae bacterium
CGCACCAGGTCGCCTCCGAGCTTCATCAGCATCCGGATCGCGGTCGGTGCGGTGTACCAAACGGTGACTCGCTGCTCCTGGAGGATGCGGTACCACAGCGCTGCGTCGAACTCGGCCTCGCACACCAGGTTCGTGATGCCACAAGTGAGCGGCGCGATGATGCCGTAGCTGGTGCCGGTCACCCAACCGGGGTCCGCTGTACACCAGAAGACGTCCTGCGGGTGCATATCGAGCACCAGCTTGCCGGTGACGTGGTGGGCGACCACCGCCTCGTGGACATGGACGACACCCTTGGGCCTGCCTGTCGTCCCCGAAGTGAAGTGCAGCAGCGCCATGTCCTCGGGGCCGGTCGGATGGGTGTCGAACCGGTCGGGCGCCGCCGCCATCGCCGGTCCGAGGGCGACGCAGCCCGCGGGCGCCTCGTCGCCGAGGATCAGCACCAGCCGCAGGCCGGGCATGGCCTGGCGCCAGGGCTCGACCTTGCGCCGGTACTGCGCGGCGGTGGTGACGAGGACGGCGGCCTCGCCGATCTCCATCCGCGCGCGCACGGGTTCGGGGCCGAAGGCGGCGAACAGCGGGCTGACCACCACGCCCGCCTTCAGCGCCCCCAGCGTGGCGGCATAGAGCCCGGGCACCCGGCCCGACAGCAGGAACAGCCGTTCGCCCGGGGCGATCCCGTGCGCGCGCAGCACATGGGCGAAGCGCGCCGCCTGCCCGGCGAGGTCGGCATAGGTCAGCACCGCCCGCTGCCCCTCGCGGCCGAGCCAGATCATCGCCGCCTCGCTGCCGTTGCCTTCGGCCACATGCCGGTCCACCGCCTCGTGGGCGATGTTGAGCCCGCCCCCCGGCAGTCCCTGCAGCCGCGCCCGTGCCGCTGCCCAGACCGCCGCGCGGGCGGCGGCCTCGGCCGGCGGCTCGCCCGCTGGCACGGCCCCGGTGGCGGCTCCGGTGGCGGCCCCGGTGGCGGCTTCCGTCGCGGCCCCGGTGGCGGCTCCGGTGGCGGCTTCCGTCGCGGCCGTGCCGGTGATCGGTTCCGACATCTGCATTCCCTCCGGCTCCCGGGGACTGCCGGGCGCCGCGATGCGCCCTGGCCCCGGGGCGAGGGTAGCGCAGGGCCGCTGCCGCCGACCATGACCGCGATCAACGCGGCGGCGGTTCCGCCGCGGGGCGATGACCGCCGTCAATGACGCGCCGGCACCTGCCCGGCAGGATGGGCACAGTCAGCCGGCCCGGGTCGCGGCCCGGGCATGGAAGGGAGGAGTCGACATGCGCCCAGAACGTGACCTTGCCCCGGCCGAAGCCCGGCAGGCGGATCCGACCGCCACCTCGCGCCGCGGGTTCCTTCGCATCGCCGGACTGGCGGGGGTCAGCCTGTCGCTGGTTTCGGCGGCGCGCCGCGCCGAGGCCGACATCGGCTTCTTCGCCAAGGATCTGCCGGACGACAAGCTGACCGCGATGTTCCGCACCATCCTGCGCATCCGCTGGCACGAGCGCACGATGGCCGACAAGATGCTGAGCGATCCCGACTATCGCGGCTACAACCACTTCTACGCGGGGCAGGAGGCGGTGGCGGCCGGCGCCTGCGCGGCGCTGCGCAACGAGGGTCCGTTCGAGCAGATCGACCTTGTCTATTCCACCCACCGGCCGACCGGGCATGCCATCGCCAAGGGGGTGGATCTCAAGAAGATGTGCGCCGAGAACGACTTCCGCGCGACCGGCCTGAACGGCGGCTACGGGGCGCAGATGCACCTCAGCGACCCTGCCGTCGGCTTCATCGGCGCCGACGGGATGATCGGCCCCGGTCCGGTTCTGGCCACCGGCTCGGCCTTTGCGATCCGCGCCCGCGGCAGCGACCAGGTGGTGGTGTTCTTCGGCGGCGACGGAACCTATGCCACGCCGCATTTCCACAGCGCGCTGAACAACGCCAGGCTGCTCGACCTGCCGTTCATCTACGTGCTCGAGAACAACCTCTACCATCAGTATGCGCACTACTCCTTCTCCTGCCCGCATACCGACATCGCCGAGGCGGCGCGTGCCTACGGCATTCCGGCGCGGGTGGTGGACGGGCAGGACGTGTTCCAGGTCTACAACGCCATGCACGAGGCGGTGGAGCGCGCCCGCGCCGGCGGCGGACCGGGCTTCATCGAGGCCAAGACCTACCGCTACTACAACCACTGGGGCGCTCCGGGTGCCAAGGTCGGCGAACTCGGTGCCTTCGGCTACGACCCGCTGGCGATCTCGTCCTTCCGCCCCGAGCGCGAGCTGCGCTCGTGGATGCAGCGCGATCCGGTGGACATCGCGCGGGCGACGCTGATCGACTGGGGCGTGCTGGACGCGGCCCGCGCCGAGGCGATCGAGGCGGAGGTCCGTGCCGAGGTGGCCGAGGCCTTCGCCTGGGCGGCCCGGCAACCCCTCTGCAACCCCGAGGACGGCCTGCGGCACGTCTTCGCCGAAGGCACCGTGATTGCGCGGCAGTTCGGCTGACCGGCGCGCGCGAGGGAGGAGACTGCGATGACCGAGAAGAGCTGGATGTATGCCGTGCTCGAGGCCGTTCAGGCCGAGATGCGTGCCGACCCCGCCATGACCTGGATCTTCGAGCTGACCCCGCCGGTCGCCTCGAACCCCGGCATGCCGGTGATCAACCTCGAGACCGAGTTCGGCCGCCGGCGGGTGGTCAACACCGGGATCGACGAGATGTGGATGGCCGCCGCGGTGACCGGCGCGGGCCTGGCGGGGTCGCGGGCGGCAACCTACATCCCCTACCAGGGGGCGGGGATGCCGTTCCAGATCATCCAGAACCACGCCGGGAAGCTCCGGCACATGACCGGGGGCAAGGCCTCGATCCCGGTGGTCTACGTGATCGAGCTGACCGGCCAGACCCCGGGCTTCGCCGGCCAGCATTCCGACTACGAGCTCGACACGGCCTATGCCCACATCGCGGGGGTCCGCACGGTGGTGCCCTCCACGCCCTACGATGCCAAGGGGCTGATGCATGCCGCGCTCCGCAGCCCCGATCCGGTGGTCTATCTCTACCCCGCCGGGCTCAGGATGCTGACCGAGGAGGTGCCCGACGAGCCCTACGAGGTGCCGCTCGACAAGGCGGCGGTGCGCACCGCGGGGGGCGACATCACCATCGTCTCCTCGGGGCCCGGCATGCCCGTGGTGATGGAGGCGGCGGCGCGGCTGCAGGCCGAAGGCGTGGGGGTCGAGGCGATCGACCTGCGCGCGCTGAAGGAGATGGACACCGAGACCTTCGTCAATTCGGTGGCCAAGACCCGGCGACTGCTGACGGTGGACATGTCCTACTACACGCTCTGTCCGGGTGCCGAGGTGATCGCGCGCACGGCCGAGAACGTGGAGGGGGCGCGCTACAAGCGGATCGCCTTCCCCGATGCCCCGCCTCCCGCCTCGCCCGAGATGTTCCTGTGGATGCGGCCGAACGCCGACCATGTGGTGGCGGCGGCGAAGCGGCTGATCGGCTGAGGGGCGCGGCGGGCGTCCCCCGGGCCCTGCGCCGCAGGCCCCGGGGGCGTCGGCCCTGCGGGAGGCGCGACATGGATGCACGACCCGAAACGGGGGCACGACAGGCGGCCGGTGCCGCCTGTCCGGCCTGCGGCGCAAGGCTGGCGCCGGCGCGGGTGATGACGGCATTGTGGCAGGGGGGCGACCTGGTGCTGATCCGCGACGTGCCGGCGCTGGTCTGCGACGGCTGCCGCGAGCGCTATTTCGAGGATGCGACGGTGATGCGGCTTGACCTGATGCGGGCCGACGGTTTCGCCGCCGGCGCGCCGGCGGGGCACCTGCGCGTGCCGGTCTATGCCTTCCCGACCGAGGCGGAGGAGCCCGCATGACCCCGCTTCGCGGACCGGGGGCGGGCGGCGCGCTGGCGGTGATGCTGGCGGTCGCGCTGGCCGCGGCGGCCGCCGAGGACGGTTTCGCCTTCATGCCCGACGGCGGGCGGGGGCTGGTCCTGCGCGTCTTCGGCCCCGATCCGGCGACGCTGGCCGACCTCGCCGCCCTGAGCCTCGACGCCGAGGGCTGGGGCGTGCTGCTCGCCGAGCGCGGGGCCGACCTGTCCGAGGCCGAGGCGGCGACGCTTGCCGGTTACCTCGCCCTCAACCTGCCGCTGCCCGACCCCGCCGCGCTGGCGGGTCTGTCCCCCGACGAGCTCGCCTCGGCGCTGCCGCCCGACGGCAAGGATCTGGCGATCCGGCACTGCCAGTTCTGCCACGGCTTCTACAGCGGCTACCTCGGCCACGACCGCGACGTGAACGGCTGGCTGGTGGTGTTCAACTCGCCGTTCCATAGCGAGATCCGGATGAGCCCCGCCGAACGGCGGACCTTCGCGGCCTATTCGGCGGCCAACCTGCCGATCCCGATCGAGGCGGTTCCGCCGGACCTCAGGTTCTGAGCCCGGCGCCCCGGAAAGGAGTGCCCCCGATGCGCCTGCCCCTTGCCCCCCTCACGCTCCTCGCCCTGCTGGCGGTTGCGCCGGTCGGGGCCCGTGCTGCCGAGGATCCGGTGTTCGGATTCGTTCCGCCCGGCGGGCGCAGCCTGTTCGCCGGCCTGCGCGAGGCCGGGGCCGATCCCGGCCTTCTCTCCGGCCTGCTGGCCCAGGCGCGCGACGCCGAGGGCTGGATCGACTGGTTCGCCGCCGAGGGCGCCGCGCTGCCCGGGCTCTCCGCGCTCGACGACTGGGACCGGCGGACGCTGGCGGCCTGGCTTGCCAATGTCGCGCCGGTCCCGGGCGCCGCCGCCGGGGGGCCGCTGCCCGATCCGCTGCCGCGCGACGGGCGCGACCTGGTGATGCGCTACTGCCAGTCCTGCCACATCATCACCGTGGTGGTGACCCAGGAAAAGACGCGCGAGGCCTGGCTCGGCACGCTGGGCAATCCCAGCCACGTCGAGGTGCCGATCGACGCCGCCGAGCGCAGCGAGATGGCCGACTGGCTGGTGCTGAACGGCGGCATCCCGATCGAGCAGGTGCCGCCCGAACTGCGCGCGGGCGGCGCCTCGTACTGAGCCGCCGGGGGAGCCGGGCGGATGGGGTTCACCTCGCTGGTCTTCTTCCTCTTCCTTGCGGGGGTGCTGGCGGGGTTCCTGGCCCTGCCCGGCCGGTGGCGGCCGGCCTGGCTGCTGCTCGGTTCGGCCGGATTCGCCGCCAGCTACGGGATCGGCAGCTTCCTGCACCTCGTCGCGGTGGTGGCCGTGGCGCATCTTTCCGCGCTGCGGGCCGGCGCCGGCGCCACGCCCGCGGCCAGGGCCCGCGCGGTCTGGCTGGGCGTCGCGGTGCTGGTGTCCGGGCTTGCGATCAGCAAGTTCGGCGACGCCGCCCTGGCCGAACTCGCCCGGCTGACCGGCACGCCCGCCCTGCGCACGGGACTGACGCCGCCGCCCGGGTTCTCGTTCTACGTCTTCATGGCCATCGCCCATGTCGTCGATGTCGGGCGGGGGCTTCACGCGCCGGCGGGGCTGCTGCGGACGGCGCTGCAGCTCGCCTGGTTCCCGAAGCTCCTCGCCGGTCCGATCGAACGCGCCGGGCACCTGCTGCCGCAGCTCGGGGCGGCGATGCGGGCGAACCCGGGCCAGACCGCGCTCGGGCTGCAACTGATCCTCTGGGGCCTCGTCAAGAAGGTGGTGATCGCCGAGAATCTGGCGCCGGTGGTGGACGGCGCCTTCGCGATTCCCGCCTATGCGCCGCCGCTCGAGCTTCTGATCGCGCTCTACTTCTTCGCCTTCCAGCTCTACTGCGACTTCTCGGGCTACAGCGACATGGGGATCGGCCTGTCGCTGCTGTTCGGGATCGCCCTGCGCGAGAACTTCCGCCGCCCGTTCCTGTCGCTCACGGTGGCCGAGTTCTGGTCGCGGCGCTGGCACATCTCGCTCGGCACCTGGTTCCGCGACTACCTGTTCTTCCCCCTGACCGGGTCGCGCGGGGCGGGGGCGCTGCGCCAGCACCTCGCGCTGCTCTCGGTGTTTGCGGTCAGCGGGCTCTGGCACGCCGGGCAGGGTCACGGCATCGGCTGGGGTTTCCTCGCCTGGGGTCTGCTGAACGGCCTCTATGTCTCGGTCGAGCGGCTGCTGCAGCCGGCGGGGCGGAGCTTCGCCGCGCGGTTCCCGGGCATCGCCGGGCACCGGGCGACGGCGGCGCTGCGCGCCGTCCTGACCTTTCACCTGATCCTCGTGACCTGGGCCTTCTTCCGGGCCGCGACGCTGTCGGATGCGCTCGTGATCCTGCGCCGGATCGCCGGCGGACTGGCCGAGATTCCCGGGCTGATCTCGCGCTATCCCTTCGGCTTCGACCACGCGCTCGGCGCCGGCCTGATCGGCGCGCTGGTGCTGGCGGATCTCGTGGCCGAGCGGCGGCCGATCCTCGAGCGCGTGGCCGGCTGGCCGCGGCCGCTGCGCTGGGGGCTCTGGTATGCCGGCCTCGCCGCCCTGCTGCTGCTCGGGCGCTGGGGCGAATCGGCCTTCATCTACATGGCGTTCTGATGACGCGCCCGGCCGCCCGCCGCCGCCCTGCTGCTGCCGCCGCCGCCCCGGCCGACCTGCGCCCGCGGGTGGTGGCAGCCTTTCTGGCCGGGGCGGTCGTGCTCTGGGCGGTCCTGTTCGCCGCGGCCGAGACCTGGGTGCGCCACACCGCCGACCAGAACCCGGTGCATCGGATCCGCGCCGCGCCCGAGGCGGGCACGGACTGGATCGTGCTCGGCGCCTCGCACGCGCTGCCGCTCGACTTCGGCGGCTTCGGCGAGGAGATCGCCGCGGCCACCGGCCTGAGGATCCTGAACCTCGCGGCGCAGGGGACCGGGCCTCTCTACCACCGGTTCCTCGCCGAGAGGTTCTTCGCCGCGCGCCGCGCCCGCGGCGTGCTGGTCGTGGCGGACAGCTTCGCCTTCGACAGCCCGAAGTGGAACGAGGACCGCTTCGGCGACCGCGATCTCTTGGCGCGAACCCCGCTCGACGGCCCGGCGCTCGGGCTCTACGCTCGCTTCCTGCGCTACGGCGTCGATCCGCGCGCGCTGATCGACTATGCGACGGGCTTTTCCAAGATCAACGATCGCGACCGCCTGAAGCCCGACCGCTGGGAGGGCGCCGACCGGTTCGACCGCACCGCGCGCCCCTCGGCCCAGGCCGACCGCGACCGCATCGCCTACCTCCATCCCGGCCCGCCCGATCCGGCGGCGCAGGCGCGCTATCTCGACCATCTGTCGGCGCTGGTGGCGGTTGCGCAGGCGGCGGGGGCCCGTGTGACGGTGATCAAGCCGCCGCTGCCGGCGCGCTTCGCCGCGCTCCTGCCCGACCAGGCGATCTTCGATGCCGCGCTGACGGCGCGGCTTTCGGGGCTCGGCGTGCCGTTGCACGACTTCACGGCGGTCCTGCCGGATCCCGCCTTCTACTTCGACCCCGACCATCTGAACCGCGCCGGCGCGCGGGCCTTCCTCGAGGGGTATCTGGGCGCGCTCCTGATCGAGGGTCTCGCGCCCGAACCCGCGGCCCGGTGACGCCGGTCAATGCACGGTCTTCCCGATCCCGCCATCCTGCCCGTGCCCGTGCCCGTGCCCGAGCCGCGGTGTGCGGTGCGGATCGGCAACCGGAGGGAGATCCAGGCGATGACACCGGAGGACCTGCGTGCCGCCGTGACCGGCGAGCTTCTGGCGATCGCACCCGACCTCGATGCCGCGACGCTCGATCCCGAGGCGCACCTGATGGACGACATCGGCATCGACTCGATGGATTTCCTGAACCTCGTCACGGCCCTGCAGGGGCGTTTCGATCGCCCGATCCCCGAGACCGACTTCCCGCGGCTGACCTCGGTCGCCTCGATCGCGCGCTATCTTGCCGCGGCCGGCGCCTGAGGCCGGGGTCACTCGGTGACGCGCCGGTTGCCGGCCTCCAGCACCAGATCCTGGCCGGCGTAGCGGAGCAGGCGGCGGATGTCGGCCACCACGAAGCGGTCAGGCCCGAGGATCCGGATCGCGCCGTCCCGTTCGAGGCGGCGCAGCGCCCGGCTGATCGATTCGCGTCGCGTGCCGAGGAATTGCGCGAGGTCGCGGCGCGACAGCGGCTGGTGGATCTCGATCGGGCCGCCCGAGGCGCCGCGGTCGGCGCGCCGAAGCAGCACCAGCAGGTAGGCGGCGACCCGTTCGATCACGCGCGTGCCGCTGATCAGCAGCACCCATTCCCGCGCCGTCTCGATTTCGTCGAGCAGCCGGACGAACAGCCGCCGTTCCACCTCGGGCTCGTCGCGCAGGATCGCCTCGAGGTCCTTCCGCGGCACGGTGATCAGGCGCGCGTCGGTCAGCGCCTCTAGGCGGTAGCTCGTCGGGCCGTCGAAGATGCGCCCGAAGGCATCGCTTTTGGCCAGAAGGCCGATGAGATGCCGCCGCCCGTCGGGCAGCGACTTGATCATCCCGAGCATCCCTTCCAGCACGAAGCCGACCTCGTCGGCCTCCTCCCCCTCGGGCAGGACAACGGTGCCGGCGGTCACGGGGCGGATCTGCGACAGCGGCAGGAGACGCCCGGTCGCACTCTCGCCAAGGACGGCGGCCAGATCGTCGAAGGAACCCGCGGACCGGGACGACGCGTCAGCGATCTTCGGAGCGATCATCCGGTCCCACCTCGCTGCCGCCGGCTGTTGCCCGCCCGGCAGGATTCGCCCCTGCGACCCGGGCCGTCAAGGCCGCTGTGGTGCGGGGACTCCCGCCGCGCCATGATGCACATCAAGGTCTTCGTGAATATGACATGATAGGCGACTCGGCGGATCGCGCTCTGCCCGCGTCCGACGCGGCTGAACGACGTCCCGACAAGGGGGGAAACGCCATGGCTGCAGGCGGGTCGGTTGCCGACCTTGCGTCGATGTCCATTTCTGAGGGGTGGGGGGGGCGGCTTTACCTGACACTCGCCGCCGTCAGGCAGTTTCTTTCTCGCGGCCGGCCGTTCGGTCGCGCAGCAGAGGGGCACAGGGTTGTCCTCGGGCCGGACCGTTTGGTTCTGCCGCCCGGAAGCATGCGGCGCGAGGTCTGGTTCCTGCAGGCCGGTCTTGCGCGGAGGCAGTGCGTCGGCAGCGACGGCCGCCGCCAGATCCTCAACCTCGTCCTGCCCGGCGAGATGGTGGGCATCGGCGCGCGGGAAGCGACCCAGAGCAGCGTCGAGACCTGCACCCGTGCGGTCCTCCACCGCTTCGACCGCCGGGTGTTCGACCGGGCAATGGACGCCGATCCGGAATTCCGTCGCCTGATCATGGCACATGAGGATCGCCGGCTCGAGCGGCTGCGCGTTCTCGTCTGGATGATCGGTGTCCTGACACCGCCCGAGCGGATCTGCGCCTTCCTCGCGCTGGCAACCGCCTACATGCCCGTTCGCCGGATGCCCGACGGATCGCTCATGATCCAGCTGGTGCTGCCGCGCGCCGACATCGCCGACCTCCTGCGCACCTCGGTCGAGACGATCTCGCGTGTCACGCGCCGCCTGCACGGCGACGGGATCATCGAGATCGTCGATCCGCGGCAGTTCCGGATCGTCGATCGGGACCGCCTCGAGCGGGCCGGCTGCATCGGTCAGCGCCTGTTCGAATCGGTCGGCCTGCAGCCGCAGGGCCGGCCGCAGCTGCCGGCGACGTCCGACGCGATCAGCGCCTGATGCCCGCTGCCGGAGCCGCCGCGGCGCTTGCGTTGCCGCCCTGCCGCGGCAAAGGCCCGCGCGCGGCGCGATGACGGTCGGTCCGGCGTCCTGCCCTGCAGGCGGGTTGATCGGTCCGTTCGGGGGCGATTGCGGCCGGCCGCCGCCGAGGGCTTCGGCCAGCGCTGGCGCCAGCGGCGGACCTGGCCGGCAGCGCAGCGCGCGGGTCGGGCCGGCCGGGCCTCTGCCGGGGGGCAAATCAGACCGCGGCGGATCAGCAGGCGGCACCCGGCGGGTCAACGGGCCCGGATACCGACCCGGCCATCGCCGGCGCGGGCGTGTCGGGCCAGGACATGCCGCGCGGGGTGCGCGGGCGGGGCCTGCGCGGCCGCATCCCCGAGGCCGGCTACGGGGTCGGCGCACCCTCGCGCCGGACCTGCCATTCCGGGGCGTGCCGCGTCGTGCCCGGCATCGACGCCTTGCACCGGTTCGACCCGGACCTGCCGCAGGACGGCAACTGAACCGAAAGGTTCGCCGCGCAGCGCGCGGTCCCGGACGCTCCGAACCGCATCGCCGACCGTTCCTGCCGGCACGACCGCGGCGCTTGCCTGCAGCGACCGGCTGCGCATCGCAGGCATGCCGATGCCGGCGCTGCACCATCCTGACATGGTTCACGGCTTCTGCCGGTCTGGGGGGTCTGCCCGAGGGCGCTGCCGCCCTGTCCGAGGCGCAGCGGGCGGCGGGATGGGGGCCCGGGGCGCGCCCGCCCGGGCGAAGGAAGGGCGGGCAGAGGAAGGCACCGCTCGGCCCGCCGTCCACCGCCACGTCCCGGATGGTGATACAGGAGCGGGCGTCGGACAGAAGGACGCCCGACCCCCGGGGGCGATCTCGACCGCTTGGGTGTGGCGGCGTCGGGGGCAGGGGCCGGCCGCGGTGCCGGATCGGCGGCGCTCGGGCCGCCGAGGGCGGGCTGCCTCACGCCCGACGCGATAATGTTGGCGCCGGGTCCGCTGCGCGGATCGGCCATTGCGATGTCGCGTGACAGCGCTCGCCCCCCACCTTGCGGCGATCCGGGCGATCTGGCTCGGCCACGGGTCCATCATTCGCGTGCTCGGGGCGTCGTTCACTCTGACGCAGCCGCCCCGGGACCGGATCGCGGCGATCCGGCCCGGCAGCAGTGGAACACACCGGTCCGGTCGACCGCGATGGTCCGCGCCCGGGCGGCACCGGCCGTTTCGGTCGCCTCGCTGCCGGCGGGATGAGCGCTGCCGGCAGCGTCGAACCTCCCCCAGCGCTGGTCCGGCGCCGTCACCGCACCGGCAACCCTCGCCGCGCCCGGGGCGTCGTGGAACATGTCCGCCACCCG
>CALDYW010000210.1 GCA_937944395.1 uncultured Paracoccaceae bacterium
GGGATATTTCCGGACCGGACATGGAGGCATTCCTGCGCAGACATGTCCGGTCATTAAATATCCTCGGGGGGTGAAGGCGCGCCGGCGGCGCGCCGAGGGGGGCAGACAGCCCCCCTGGCGCGGCCTTCCCCGCGCACTCCGCGGCGGCGACGACTGCGCCCAGGTGCCGGGGCCGAAGGCGGGACCGATCCGTGGCCATCGCCGCGCGCCCCTCAGAACTCCGCCGCGTCGAGCGCCATCACCGGTGCCGCGCCGGTTTCGATCCTGCGGCGGTGCAGGCCGGTCGCGGGAAGTTCGCGCGCCATGTAGAAGCGTCCGGTGGCGATCCGTGCGGCGAGGAAGCCGGGGTCGCCGCGACCGGCGTCGAGCGCCCGTTGCGCCGCCAGTGCCATGCGCGTCCACATCAGCCCGAGCGCCGTGTGCCCGAAGAGGTGCAGGAAGTCCATCGAGCCGGCGAGGGCCGCGTTCGGATCCTTCGGGGCCTCGGCGAGGAAGAACATCGCCGCGCCGCGGAGGTCGGCCGCGGCGGCTTCGAGCGGGCGGGCGAACCCCTCCGCCAGCCGCGCCTCGGCCCCCGCCTCGGCCACAGTCGCCTGCACTTCGGCAAGGAAGGCCATCAGATGCCGGCCACCCTCGGCACCGAGCTTGCGCCCGACGAGATCGAGCGCCTGCACCCCGTTCGCGCCCTCGTAGATCATGGCGATCCGGGCGTCGCGGACGAACTGGCTCATGCCGGTGTCCTCGATGTAGCCGTGCCCGCCGAAGACCTGCTGGGCGGCCACGCACATCGCGAAACCGCGCTCGGTCAGGAAGCCTTTGATCACCGGGGTCAGGAGCGAGACGAGCCCGAGCGCCGCGGTGTCGCCGGCCCGCTCGGCCCGGTCGATCAGGTGCGCCCCCCAGAAGGTCAGCGCCCGGGCGCCCTCGACGAAGCTCCTCTGCTCCATGAGCGACCGGCGCACGTCGGGGTGCACGAGGATCGGATCGGCCGGCCCGGCGGGGTTCGCCGCGCCGGTCGCGGCGCGGCCCTGAAGCCGCTCGCGGGCCCAGGCGCGGGCGTTCTGGAAGGCGACCTCGGCCAGGGCATAGCCCTGCAGGCCCACGCCCAGCCGCGCCTCGTTCATCATCGTGAACATGGCGCGCATGCCGCGGTGCAGCTCGCCCACCAGGAAGCCGGTCGCGCCGTCGTAGTCCATCACGCAGGTGGCGTTGCCGTGGATGCCCATCTTGCGCTCGATCTTGCCGACCGAGACGGCGTTGCGGGCGCCGAGGCTGCCGTCGGGGTTCACGAGGATCTTCGGGACGAGGAACAGGCTGATCCCCTTCGTGCCCTCGCCCCCGTCCGGTGCCCTGGCGAGCACGAGATGGACGATGTTGTCGGCAAGGTCGTGGTCGCCCGAGGAGATGAAGATCTTCTGACCGGTGATCGCGAAGCTTCCGTCGCCCTGCGGCTCGGCCCGGGTGCGGATCAGCCCGAGGTCGGTTCCGGCCTGCGGTTCGGTCAGGTTCATCGTGCCGGTCCATTCGCAGGAGGCGAGTTTCGGCAGGTAGAGGCGCTTCTGTTCGGGGCTTCCATGCGTGCGCAGGGCCGAATAGGCGCCGTGGGTCAGCCCCTGATACATGTTGAACGCCATGTTGGCGCTGACGAAGAGTTCGTTCACCGCCGTGTGCAGGAGGTAGGGCAGGCCCTGCCCGCCATGCCCGGGATCGCAGTCGAGCGCCGTCCAGCCGCCCGCGCGCAGGGTGTCGAAGGCAGCCCGGAAGCCCGCCGGCGTCCGCACCACCCCGTTCTCGAGCCGGCAGCCCTGGCGGTCGCCGACGGGATTGAGCGGCGCGAGCACCTCGGCCGCAAGCCGGCCGGCCTCGCCGATCACCGCGCGGGTGAAGTCGGGCGTGAGATCGGCATGGCCGGGAAGGCCGGTCGTCCCGAGCGCGAGAAGCTCGTGCAGGACGAAGGCGATCTCGTCGGCTGGCGGGGTATAGGTCGGCATCGGCTGGGCTCCCGGGGCTGCGGGGTCATTCGGCGGACGGGTCTGCGGACGTCGCGCGATCGGTCGAGGCGAGCATCCGGCCGCCCCGCGCGATCTGGTCCTTCAGGTCGGCGATGGTCTGGTCCAGTTCGTCGCGCTGGCGTTCCATCCCGGCCAGCCGCGCCAGCGCGAGCTCGCAGGTGCGGCGCAACTGGGTGGCCGGGCCGTCGCCGAGGTCGCAGAGGTTCAGCAGCTGGCGGATGTCCTCGAGGCTGAAGCCGAAGCGCCTGCCGCGCAGGATTAGGGTCAGCCGGGCGCGGTCGCGGCGGGTGTGGAGGCGGCGCGATCCCCGGCGCAGCGGGGCGATCAGTTCCTTCCGCTCGTAGAACCGCTCGTAGAACCGCAGGGTGCGGGGTGTCACCCCGTGGGTGTCGCACATCTCGCGGATCGTCATCAGGTCGTCACGGGTCGGGCTGGTCATGCTGCTGGCCCCGCTCGCGTCGGATCTGTCGGCGAAGAGGTTCGTCGGCGGACAGCATACAAGGGAACCTGACACGCGCGTAAGCGGAACGTCGCGTCACGACGACCGCGCCGGCCGGTGCGCAGGGCCGTTCAGTCGGTGTCCAGCGTGGCCGCCACCTCGTCGCGCAGGCGCCTGAGCTCGGCGATGGTCTCGTCGAGCTGGGCGCGCTCGGCCGCAAGCACGCCCAGCTGCCGGTCCGCGAGGGCGACCCAGGCGCGCATCTGCGGCGCGGTTCCCTCGCGGTCGTAGATCAGCAGCCACTGCCGGATTTCCTCGAGGCTGAAACCGAAGCGGCGGCCGCGCAGGATCAGCGTCATGCGCGCCACCTCGCGGGGCCCGTAGAAGCGCGCGCGTCCGACCTTCTCGGGCGACAGGAGTTCGATGTATTCGTAGTAGCGCAGGGTTCGCGGTGTCACCTCGAAGCGGTCGCACATCTCCCTGAAGCTGAGCCGCGTGTCGGTCATCGCCCCGTCCTCCCGTGCGGCAAAACTAGGGGCAGGGGCCGGTGCGGGCAATCGCCGGCCTTGCAGCGGCGGGCCGGGCGGGGAATAAGCGGGCGAGGGACCGACCCGCCATGACCCCCGAACGCATCCGCATCGCCCGGCAGTTCATCGCGGCGATTCCCCATGCCCGGGCGCTGGCCATGCGGGTCGAGTCGATCGGCCCGGGAACCGCCGAGATCTCGATGCCCTGGGACGCCCGCCTCGTCGGCGACCCGAGGACCGGGGTCATCGCGGGCGGGGCCGTCTCGGCGCTGATGGACACCTGCGGCGGCGCGGCGGTGATGAGCCACCCCGAGGCGCCGCAGGGCACCGCGACGCTCGACCTCAGGATCGACTACATGAGCCCGGCCACCCCCGGCCAGCGCATCCGTGCCCGTGCCGAGGTCTATCACCTGACCCGGTCGGTCGCCTTCGTCCGGGCCACGGCAACCGACGACGATCCGGCCCGCCCGGTCGCCACCGCGACCGGCGCCTTCACCGTCGAGCGCGGCGCGTGAGGCTGCAGCCGGAGCCCGTGCAGGCGGTGAAGGAGCGCCGCGACCGGGCGCTCGCGGCGCTGGTGGGCGGCGTGCCCTACATCGCCTTCCTCGGACTCCGGTTCGACCGGCGCGGCGACGAGCTGACCGCGACCCTGCCCTTCGACGAGCGGTTGATCGGCAACCCGATCCTGCCGGCGCTGCACGGCGGGGTGACGGCGGCCTTCCTCGAGGTTGCGGCGCTGGTGGAGCTCTCCTGGTCGATGCTCTGGGAGGCGATGGAGTCGGGGCGGCTCGATGCCGCCACGCTCACGCCGGAGACGCTGCCGCGTCTGCCCAAGACCATCGACTTCACGGTGGACTTCCTGCGCACCGGCCTGCCGCGCGATGCCTATGCGCGGGCCCGCGTCAACCGCTCGGGCCGGCGCTATGCGAGCGTGCAGGTCGAGGCCTGGCAGGACAACCGGGCACGCCTCTTCGCGCAGGCCACGGGGCATTTCCTGATGCCCGACACCGCGCCGGCCCGCGACTGACCCGGGCCGCGACCCGCCTGCCGGCCGCGGGCGGCGGTCTGGCGCAGGCGCCCGATCCGGCCTAGCGTCGCGCCATGACCGACACGCCTTCGCAGCAGGTCCGCGCGGAGCCGCCCGCGCCCGTCACGCATGGCCGCGTGCTGCGGATCGCGCTGCCCATCGTGCTGTCGAATGCCACCGTCCCGCTGCTCGGCGCGGTCGATACCGGCGTGGTGGGGCAGATCGGCGAGGCCGCCCCGATCGGGGCGGTGGGCGTGGGTGCGGTGATCCTGGCCACGCTCTACGGGATCTTCGGCTTTCTCAGGATGGGCACCACCGGGCTCGCCGCACAGGCCCGCGGCGCCGGACAGGACACCGAGGCCTCGGCGGTGTTCCTTCGTGCTCTCGTGATCGGCGCCGTCGCGGGACTGGTGCTGATCCTCGCCCAGGGTCCGCTCGTGCGCGTCGCCTTCGCGATCGCCCCGGCCTCGGCCGAGGTCGAGCGTCTGGCGCGGGCCTATCTGGCGATCCGGATCTGGGGCGCGCCGGCGACAATCGCGCTCTATGCCGTGACCGGCTGGCTGATCGCGGCCGAGCGCACCCGCGGCGTGCTGGCGCTGCAGCTGTGGATGAACGGGCTCAACATCGTCCTCGATCTGTGGTTCGTCCTCGGCTTGGGCTGGGGCGTCGAGGGGGTCGCGGTGGCGACGCTCGTCGCCGAGGGCAGCGGGCTTGCGCTCGGCCTCTGGCTCTGCCGCGACCGCGCCGCGGCCGCACGGCGGGTCGGCCGGGCGGGGATCCTCGCGGCGGGGCCGCTCCGGCGCATGGTCGCGGTCAACCGCGACATCATGATCCGCTCGGTGCTTCTGCAGGCGGCCTTCACCAGCTTCCTGTTCCTCGGCGCCGGGATGGGCGACGTCACCCTGGCAGCCAACCAGATCCTGCTGCAGTTCCTCGAGGTGACGGCCTTCGCGCTCGACGGGTTCGCCTTCGCCGCCGAGGCGCTGGTGGGCGGGGCGGTCGGCGCCGCGGCCCGGGCCGCGGTGCGGCGCGCGGCGCTGGTCTCGGCATTCTGGGGCGGCGCGGGGGCGGTGCTGCTGGCCCTGGGCTTCGCGGTCGCGGGGGGCGCGGTGATCGACGTGATGAGCACCTCGGCCGAGGTGCGCGCCGAGGCGCGGTCCTACCTGCCCTGGCTGGTGATCGGCCCGCTGATCGGGGTGGCGAGCTGGACCTTCGACGGCATCTTCACCGGCGCCACCTGGACCCGCGAGATGCGCAACGCGATGCTGGTTTCGGTCGCGGCCTATGCGGCGGCGCTGGCGCTGCTGGTGCCGGTGCTGGGCAACCACGGGCTCTGGGCGGGGCTGATGGTGCTGAACCTGGCGCGGGCCGCGACGATGGCGGCGCTCTATCCCGGGCTCGAGCGGCAGGTGGGCGCAGGCTGAACCGCCCCGGGCCCGGCGGCCGCCGCTGCTCTGCACCGCGTCGCGGCGCCGCCGGCCGGAAACCGCCGCGCGGTCAGAGCCAGCGGTCGATGTCGCGCCCGACCGCCTCGGCGACCGAGGACAGGCCGTCGGCGGCCAGACGTGCCTCGAGGCCGCGGGCGATGGCGGCGGCGAGCCCGATACCCTCGTAGGCCAGCGCGGTGTAGAGCTGCACGGCGGTCGCGCCGGCGCGGATCTTGGCATAGGCCTGATCGGCCGAGCCGACCCCCCCGACCCCGACCAGCGGCAGCCGTCCGGCCGCGAGCCGGGCGAGCTGCGCCAGCACGCGCGTGGACCTCTCGAACAATGGCGCGCCGGAAAGCCCGCCGGACTCGCCCGATCTTGCACTTTTCAGGCCTTCGCGGGCGGTCGTGGTGTTCGTGGCGACCAGTCCGGCGATGCCGGCGGTCACCGCCGTCTCGACGATCGCGGCCAGATCGTCGGGGCCGAGGTCGGGCGCGATCTTCAGGAACACCGGGATCGGCCGGGAAAGCGCGGCATTGGCCTCCATCACCTGCGACAGCAGCGCCGGCAGCGCCGCCGGGCCCTGCAGGTCGCGCAGGCCGCCGGTGTTCGGCGACGAGACGTTGACGGTGGCGAAGTCCGCGACCGGCCCCACGGCGGCGAGCACGCGGGCGAAGTCGCCGGCCCGGTCGGCGCTGTCGCGGTTCGCGCCGAGATTGACGCCCACCGGAACCCCCGGCGGCCGGGCGGCGAGCCGGCGGGCGAGCGCTGCCGCACCCGCGTTGTTGAAGCCGAAGCGGTTGATCGCGGCGCGGTCCCGCGGCAGCCGGAACAGCCTCGGCCGCGGATTGCCGGGCTGCGGCCGGGGGGTGACCGCGCCGACCTCGACGAAGCCGAAGCCCGCCCGCATCAGCGCCGCCACCGCCACGCCGTCCTTGTCGAAGCCGGCGGCAAGGCCGACCGGATTCGGCAGGTCGAGCCCGGCCAGCCGCACCGCCAGTCGCGGCGCGGCGACCGGCCCCGGCAGGGGCGCCAGCCCCGCCGCCAGCGCCTTCAGCGCCAGGGCGTGCGCGGCTTCCGGGTCGAGCGCGCGGAGCGCGAGAAGCCCCGCCCGCTCGATCAGCGGCACGCCCGGGTCCTCACACCAGCCCCTCGGGGAAGATGTGCCCGCTGACCCCGAGCGGCAGAGACTTGTCCCAGACCACGTCGGCAAGCCGGAGCGGCCGGTAGAGGTGCGGAAACAGCGCACCGCCGCGCGAGGGCTCCCAGCGCAGGTCGGGGCCGAGCCGCCCGGCATCGAGCGCGACCAGCACGAGGTCGCTCTCGGAGGCGAAATGGCGGGCGGCGGTCCCGGCGACCTGCTCGGCCGTCGAGAGGTGGATGAAGCCGTCGGCCAGATCGACCGGGGCGCCGCGGCTCACCCCTTCGGCGCGGAAGGCGTCCCACTCGGCGCGGCGCAGGATCTTGAACACGAGCATCCCCAGCCTGATGACTCCGGGTGCCCGCCGGGTCAAGCGTGCCGCCGGGCGGCGGGGCGGCGGCGGCCATGCGGTCACGCGGTCATGCGGTCATGCGGTCATGCGGAGGTCATGCGGAGGTCATGCGCGCGGTGCAGGATGCCCGTGCCGCCGGAGGCTGCGGGCGGAACCGGCCGGGTCCGGCCCCGGCGCCGCGGCGCGCGCAACGAGGAAACGAGGAGACGCGACCATGCGCCCGATGCTGACCGTCGCCGCCCTCGGCTTGCTGGCCGGGGCCGCCGCCGCCGAGACCCGCCTGCATGTCCTGCACATCAACGATTTCCACAGCCGCCTCGAACCGGTGAACCGGTTCGCAAGCACCTGCGATGCCGCCGCCGATGCGGCGGGGGAGTGTTTCGGCGGGGCGGCGCGGCTTGCGGCCAGGGTGGCGGCGCTGCGCGCCGAACTGGCGGAACGGGGCGATCCGGTGCTGCTGCTCGATGCCGGCGACCAGTATCAGGGCTCGCTTCTCTACACCGTCTGGAAGGGCGCGGCCGAGGCCGGGATCATGCAGGCGATCGGCTTCGACGCGATGACGCTCGGCAACCACGAGTTCGACGACGGCCCCGAGGGGCTGGCGGTGCTGCTCGACCGGGTCAGCTTCCCGGTGCTGGCCGGAAACGTGGATGTCTCGGCCGTGCCCCTGCTGGCCGGACGGGTCGCGGACCGGGTGGTGCTCGAGCGCGGCGGTCTGCGGGTGGGAATCGTCTCGGCGCTGACGCCGGATACCGCCGAGATCGCCTCGCCCGGGCCGCAGGTGCGCTTTGCCGATCCCGCGACGAGCCTTGCCGAGGACGTCGCCGCGCTCGCGGCGGAAGGGGTCGGCATCATCCTGGCGCTCACCCATCTCGGCCTGCCGCACGACCTCGCGGTGGCGGCGGCGGTGCCGGGGATCGACGCGATCATCGGCGGCCACAGCCATACCTGGCTCTCGGCCTCGGATCCCGGGCGGGCGGGGGCCTATCCGACCTGGGCCGACGGGCCCGGCGGCGCGCTGGTGCCGGTGGTTCAGGCCGGCGCCCACGGGCGCTACCTCGGCCATCTGGTGCTGACCTTCGACGATGCGGGCAACCTCCTGCACGCCGCCGGCGACACGATCCCGCTCGACGCCGCGGTGGCGCCCGACCCGGAGATCGCGGCGCGTGTGGCCGAACTCGCGGCACCGGTCGAGGCGCTGAGGGCCGAGGTGGTGGGCGAGGCGTCCGCCACCATCGACGGCTCGCGCGAGCTCTGCCGCAGCGCGGAATGCCCGATGGGCAACCTCGTCGCCGGGGCGATGCTCGAGCGCGTGAAGCGGCAGGGGATCGAGGTGGCGCTGATGAACGGCGGCGGCCTGCGCGCCTCGATCGACGCAGGCCCGATCACGATGGGCGAGGTGCTGACGGTGCTGCCGTTCCAGAACACGCTTGCGACCTTCCGCGTGACCGGCGCAACGCTCCGTGCGGCGCTCGAGAACGGAGTGAGCCAGGTCGAGGAGGGGGCGGGACGCTTCCCGCAGGTCGCCGGGCTGCGCTTCACCTGGGATCCGGCCGCCCCCCCCGGCGCCCGCATCCGCGCGATCGAGGTCGAGACCGGCGGCGTCTGGGCGCCGCTCGACGAGGCGCGCCTCTACGGGGTGGTCTCCAACGACTTCGTCCGCAGGGGCGGCGACGGCTATGCGATGTTCCGCGAGGCGGCCGATGCCTACGACTACGGACCGGGCCTCGAGCAGGTGGTGGTGGACCACATCGCCGCCGCAGGCGGGCGCATCGCGCCCCTGACCGACGGGCGGATCGCCCGCGCCGAATAGCGCCGCGCCGGGCCCAGGCGTTGCTGGACGCCGCCGGGGCCTGCGCCTAGTCTGCCAAAGATGTGCGGCCGCTTCACCCTGACGCATCCGACCGAGGCGCTCGCGCGGCTGTTCGCGGCGGTGCCGGCGAACGACCTGCCCGAGGGGCCGCGCTACAACATCTGCCCGACGCAGCAGGTGGCGGCGGTGACCTCGGAAGCGGGCCTGCGCCGGCTGCGCCCGATGCGGTGGGGGTTCCTGCCGGCCTGGTACCGGACCCCGTCGGACGGGCCGCTTCTGATCAACGCCCGCTCCGACACGATCGCGGCGAAGCCCGCCTTCCGCGCGGCGGCGCGCGAGCGGCGCTGCCTGATCCCGGCCTCGGGCTTCTACGAATGGACGACCGAGGACGGGCGCAAGCTGCCCTGGTACATCACCCGCACCGACGGCGCACCGATGGCCTTCGCCGGCATCTGGCAGGTCTGGGACAAGGGCGAGGCGCCCGTGGCCAGCTGCGCCATCGTCACCACCGAGGCGAATGCCGCGATGGCGCGGATCCACGACCGGATGCCGGTGATCCTCGAGCCGGCCGACTGGGCGCTCTGGCTTGGCGAGGCGGGGCACGGCGCCGCGGCGCTGATGCGGCCCGCCGCCGAGGGCGTGCTGTCCGCCTGGCGGGTGGACCCGGCGGTGAACTCGAACCGGGCGCAGGGCCCGGACCTGATCGCGCCGGTCGCGGCATGAGGCCGCCCGGCCCTTGCCAGCTTCGCCCGATGCCGCGTATAGCCGGTGCTGCGCGGGTGTAGCTCAATGGTAGAGCCGCAGCCTTCCAAGCTGAAGACGTGGGTTCGATTCCCATCACCCGCTCCACCTTCCCCGCCTGCGGCCGGCGATGACAGACCGGCTTGACGCTCTGGTGACCGCGCTCGGACGGGCGCCGGCCTGGGCTGCGGCGGCGATCCTGGTGGGGCTCTGCCTTGTGCTCTATCTGCCGGGTTTCGCCGGGCTGCCGCCGGTCGATCGCGACGAGGCGAGCTTCGCGCAGGCCTCGCGGCAGATGTTCGACAGCGGCGACCTGATCGACATCCGCCTGCACGACGCGCCGCGGCACAAGAAGCCGGTGGGCATCTACTGGCTCCAGACCGCCGCGGTGGCGCTGACCGGCGGCGCGGGCGAGGGGGCGATGGCCACCTACCGGGCGGTGTCGCTGGCCGGGGCAATCGTGTCGGTGCTGCTGACCTGGGCCATCGCGCGCGGGCTGGTCGGGCCCGCGCCGGCCTTGGCCGCGGGCGTGCTGATGGCGGCGAGCCTCATCCTCGGCGCCGAGGCGCGGCTGGCCAAGACCGATGCCACGCTGCTGGCCGTCACGCTGGCCGCGCAGTTGGTGCTCGCCCGGTTGTGGATGGCGCTGCCCGCGGCCGCGGGCGGCCGGCCGGTGCTGCCGCCGGGCACGGTGGCGCTGTTCTGGAGCGCGCTGGCGGCAGGCATGCTGATCAAGGGGCCGGTCGGGCCGATGGTGGTGGCGCTGACCGCCGCGGCTCTCGCCGCGGTCGAGCGGCGGGCGGGCTGGCTTCTGGCGCTGCGGCCGCTGCCGGGGTTCGGACTGTTCCTGCTGCTCGTGCTGCCCTGGTATCTGGCCATCACGCTGCGCACCGGCGGCGCGTTCTGGGCCGAATCGCTCGGCCGCGATCTTCTGGGCAAGGTCGCCGAGGGGCAGGAGGGGCACGGCGCCCCGCCGGGCAGCTACCTCGTGACCTTCTGGCTGACCTTCTGGCCCGCCGCGCTGCCCTTCGCGCTTGCCCTCCCGGCGATCTGGGCCGCGCGGCGCGCGCGATGGGCGCTGTTCTGCCTGTGCTGGACCCTGCCGGGCTGGGTGGTGTTCGAGGCGGTGCCGACCAAGCTTCTGCACTACACGATGCCGCTCTATCCGGCGCTTGCGATCCTGACGGCGGCGGGATGGGCGGCGACGCCGCGCCCGCTCGGCGCGCCCTGGCGGAAGGCGGTGGCGGCGCTGGTTCTTGCGGTTCCCTTCCTCGTGCTCGTCGCCCTCTCGGTCACGGCCCTGCGCCTCGGGTCCGCCCCGCCCTGGCCCTTCGCCGCGGGCGGCGCGATCCTTGCCGCGGCCACGCTGCTGCTGTGGCGGGCGCTGGCGGCGGGTCGTGCGCAGGGCGCGCTCGCGGTCCTGGCGATGCTGGCCTTCGGCCTGTCGGTCGCGGTCTATCCGGGCCTTGCCCGCATCGCGCCGATCTGGCCTTCGGTCGCCATGGCCGAGGCGCGCGCGGCCTTCACCGACTGCCCCGACCCGCTGGTGATCGCGTCGGGCTACGGCGAGCCCTCGGCGGTGTTCCTGCTCGGGCGCGACATCCGGCTCGCGCGCGGCGCCGAGGCTGCCGAGGCCATGGCCGGCGCACCCTGCGCCCTTCTGTTCCTCGCCCCGCGCGAGGCCGAGGCCTTTGCCGCCCGCGCCGCCGACCTCGGGCTTGCCCCCGAGGCGCGGGGCCGGATCGAGGGTGTCAACCTCGGCTCGGGGCGGCGCATCGTGCTCGACATCCTCGCGACATCGCCCTGACGGCGTGGCAAGGCGCCGCTTGTTCGCCCGGCAGCGGGCCCCTATGACGGGACGGAGCGAGAGGGAGCGGCATGGCCAGACGGCCGGTGACGACAGAGGAGGAACGCGCGGGCTCGAAACGCATCGGCGCGCTGCGCGCCCTCGTGCCCTTCCTGCGCCCCTACCGCGGCATGGTCGTGGCGGCCGGGACGGCGCTGATCCTCACCGCCGCCGTGTCGCTGGTGCTGCCGATGGCGGTGCGGCGGGTGGTGGACGGGTTCAACACCGAGGATGCGGCGCTGCTCGACCAGTACTTCGCCGCGGCGCTTGGGCTTGCGGCGCTGTTCGCCCTGGGCTCGGGGGTGCGCTACTGGATCGTCTCGATCCTCGGCGAGCGCGTCGTGGCCGACATCCGCCGCGCCGTCTTCGACCGGATGATCGTCATGAGCCCCGCCTTCTACGAGCGGACGCTGACCGGCGAGGTGCTGAGCCGGATCACCACCGACACCACGCTGGTTCTCTCCGTCATCGGTTCGTCGGCGTCGTGGTTCCTGCGCAACGCGCTGATGTTCGCGGGCGGGCTGGTGCTGATGCTGGTCAGTTCGCCGAAGCTCACCGGCCTGGTGCTGATGATCGTGCCGGCGGTGATCGTGCCGATCGTGGTGCTCGGCCGGCGCCTGCGCCGCCTCAGCCGCGAGAACCAGGACTGGATCGCGCAATCCTCGGGCAACGCCTCCGAGGCGCTGCTTGCGGTGCAGACGGTGCAGGCCTTCACCCACGAGGCCGAAAGCCGCGCCGCCTTCGCCGCGATGACCGAGGCGAGCTATGGCGCCGCGCGCGCCCGTGTGGCGACCCGCGCGGTGATGACGATGATCGTGATCTTCCTCGTCTTCGCCGGGATCGTGGGCGTGCTCTGGTTCGGGGCCAATGCGGTGCGCTCGGGCACGATGACGGCGGGCGAGCTGGTGCAGTTCGTCATCTATGCGATCCTCGTGGCCTCCTCGGTCGCGGCCCTGTCCGAGATCTGGGGCGAGCTGCAGCGCGCCGCCGGCGCGACCGAGCGGGTGGCCGAGCTGCTGGCAGCCACCGACGCGGTGCAGGATCCGGCCGATCCGGTGCCGCTGCCGCGCCCGGTCAGGGGCGAGATCGGGTTCGAGTCGGTGCGCTTCCACTATCCGTCGCGGCCCGGCCAGTCGGCGCTCGACGGGGTGACCTTCCGCGTGCTGCCGGGCGAGACGGTGGCGCTCGTCGGTCCCTCGGGGGCGGGCAAGACGACGATCCTGCAGCTGCTGCTGCGCTTCTACGATCCCCAGGACGGCAGGGTCACGCTGGACGGGATCGACCTCAGCCGGATGGCGCGGGCCGACTTCCGCCGGGCGCTGGCGCTGGTGCCGCAGGATCCGGTGATCTTCGCCGCGACCGCGCGCGAGAACATCCGCTTCGGCCGCCCCGAGGCGAGCGATGCCGAGGTCGAGGCGGCGGCGCGGGCGGCCGCGGCGCACGGCTTCCTGACCGAGCTGCCGCAGGGCTACGACACCTATGTGGGCGAGCGCGGGGTGATGCTGTCGGGCGGGCAGAAGCAGCGCATCGCCATCGCCCGGGCGATCCTGCGGGATGCGCGCGTGCTTCTGCTCGACGAGGCGACGAGCGCGCTCGACGCCGAAAGCGAACGCGCGGTGCAGGTGGCGGTCGAGCGGCTGTCGGAAGGCCGCACCACGCTGATCGTCGCGCACCGGCTGGCCACCGTGAAGCGGGCCGACCGGATCCTGGTGTTCGACCGGGGCCGGATCGTCGCCGAGGGCACGCACGACAGCCTGGTGGCCCAGGGCGGGCTCTATGCCCGGCTGGCGCGGCTTCAGTTCACCGAGGGCATGGCCGCGGAATAGGCCGGCCCCGGGGTCCGGCGCCGCCGCGCGCTTGCGCGGGCGGAGGTTTCTTCCCATCCTTGCCGGATCGAGGCGCCCGGCGACCGGGGCAGCAGGGGGGGGACAGAGCGATGGGCACCTTCGCCACAGTCGCCGACCGGGATGCGATCCAGAACGCGATGCCCTGGGAGGCGCGCGACCTTCCGGCCACGCTCTACGGCTTGCTGACGCGCACGCGCGACCGGCATCCGCGGCGCCCGGCGCTGAGCTTCCAGCTGCAGTCCGGGCCGCGCGATCCGGCAGAGACCCTGACCTGGAGCGACCTCCACGCCCGCGTCACGCAGGCGGCGAACCTGTTCCGCAGCCTCGGCGTGGGCGAGGAGGACACGGTGGCCTTCGTCCTGCCCAATGCGACCGAGACCGCCGTGGCGCTTCTGGGCGGTGCGGTCGCGGGTATCGTGAACCCGATCAACCCGCTGCTCGAGACCGAGCAGATCGGTGCCATCCTGCGCGAGACCCGGGCGAAGGTGGTGGTGACCCTGCGCGCCTTCCCCAAGACCGACCTGCCGCAGAAGGTGGCGGAGGCGGTGCAGCACGCGCCGGGCGTGCGGCATGTGCTCGAGGTCGATCTGAACCGCTACCTCACGCCGCCGAAGTCGTGGATCGTGCCGCTGATCCGCCCGCGGGTGGCGGTGCAGCACAAGGCCGACGTGCAGTCATTCCATGCCGCCTGCGCACGGATGCCCGCCGACCGGCTGACCTTCGAGGACCGCCAGGCGGATCGTGTGGCGGCCTACTTCCACACCGGCGGCACCACGGGGATGCCGAAGGTCGCCCGCCACCGCTACTCGGGCATGATCTACAACGGCTGGCTCGGGCAGGAGCTGATCTTTACCGATAAGGACGTGCTGCTCTGCCCGCTGCCGCTGTTTCACGTCCTCGCGGCCTATGCGATCCTGATGTCCTGCATCGCCTCCGGTGCGCATCTGGTCTTGCCGACGCCCCAGGGTTATCGGGGCGAGGGCGTCTTCGACAACTTCTGGAAGCTCGTCGAGCGCTGGAAGGTCAGCTTCATGGTGACCGTTCCGACCGCGCTCGCGGCGCTGATGCAGCGCCCGGTCGATGCCGACGTCTCGTCGCTGCGGGTGGCGCTGTCGGGCTCGGCGCCGCTGCCGCCCGAGCTCATCAAGCGGTTCGAGGCGGCGACGGGCGTCGCCGTCAGCGAGGGCTACGGGCTGACCGAGGCGACCTGCCTGGTGTCCTGCAACCCGGTGGACGGCATCAAGAAGGTGGGGTCGGTCGGGATCCCGCTGCCCTATACCGAGGTGCGGATCCTGCACTGCCGCAGCGACGGCACGATCGAGCGCGAATGCGAGCCCGACGAGGTCGGGGAAATCTGCGTGGCCAACCCCGGCGTCAACGAGGGCTCGACCTATACCGAGGCGGGCAAGAACCTCGGCCTCTACGCCGAGCGCCGGTTCCTGCGCACCGGCGACCTCGGCCGGCTCGACACCGACGGCTATCTCTACATCACCGGCCGCAAGAAGGATCTGATCATCCGCGGCGGGCACAACATCGACCCCGCCGAGATCGAGGAGGCGCTGTCGGGCCATCCGGCGGTCGCCCTCGTGGGCGCGATCGGCCAGCCCGACGCCGTGGCCGGTGAACTTCCCTGCGCCTATGTGGAACTTGTGAAGGGCGCGACGGCGACCGTGGACGACCTTCTGGACTACGCCCGCCGGCATGTCCACGAACGGGCGGCGGTGCCGAAGCATATCGAGATCCTTCCCGAACTGCCCAAGACCGCGGTCGGCAAGGTGTTCAAGCCCGAGCTCAGGAAGCGCGCGATCGCCCGGGTCCACGACGCGGCGCTGGCCGAGGCGGGGCTGGCGGCGGCGGTCGCCGAAGTCGTCGAGGACCGCAAGCGCGGGCTGGTGTCGCGCCTGCGCCGGACCGGCCCCGTGGAGGACGCAGCCGTGGCCGCGACCATGGGAACCTTCGCCGTGCCCTGGGAATGGGCCGACTGACGCCGCCGGCCGCCCGCATTCCGGTGCCGGGCGCGTCTGCCGGGCGCCACCGGCCCGCGATCCGGCCCCGCCGGCTCTGCTCGCCCCCCGGGCTGCCTTGTCCGGGTCAGCTGCCCGGTTCGCAGAACAGATCGTACATCAGGCTCACGGTGCGGGCGATCCGCCCGTCGGCAACCGAATAGTAGATCGTCTTGCCCTCGCGCCGCGTCGTCACCATGCCCTCCTCGCGCAGCCGTGCAAGCTGCTGGCTGACCGCGGCCTGGCGCGCGCCGAGCAGCCGCTCGAGTTCACCCACCGACTTCTCGCCCTGCGAGAGATGGCAGAGAATCATCAGCCGGCCCCGATGCGACAGCGCCTTGAGGAAGGCGGCGGCCTCGGCGGCACGCGCCGACATGCCTGCCGCCGCGTCGGCGGGCATCGCGAAAGGGTCGGTCTCTGCGAAGGTCGCATCCTCCATCGCGGACTCCCACGGCTGCGCAGTCAGCAACGGAGGACAGAGTATGCGATGGCCCATGCAGCCACAACCCTGCCGCAGACGCGGGCGACCGGCCGCGCGAAGGGCCGCTCAGTCGCGTCGGGGGGCGCCGCCCTGGAAGGCGTTTCCGCGGGCATAGTCGCAGGGCGCCTCCTGCATCTCGAGGTGCAGCCGGTCACCCCGGTAGGGATGGGCGCGCGCGAGCGCCTCGTCGAAGGCGATGCCCAGCCCCGGCTCCTCGGGCGGGATCACGAAACCCTCCTCCCAGCGCAGGCGATGGCCGGTCAGCGCCTGGTGGAAAGCCCCGCCCCCGGCCTCGATCGTCTCGAGCATCAGAAGGTTCGGGATCGCGGTGCCGAGGTGGATGTTGGCGGCCCATTCCACCGGTCCGGCGTAGAGATGCGGCGCCATCTCGGCCGAATGCGCCTGGGCCAGGGCGGCGATCTTGCGCGCTTCCCAGATGCCGCCCGCGCGCCCGAGCGCGGGCTGCAGGATGCGCGCTGCGCCGGCGCGCAGGACGGCGGCGAACTCGGCCGCGGTCGTCAGCCGCTCGCCCGTGGCCACGGGGATGCGCACGGCGCGCGCGACCTCGGCCATGCCGGCGATGTCGTCGGGCGGGATCGGCTCCTCGAACCAGAGCGGCGCGAAGGGCTCGAGCGCCTGGCCGAGCCGGATCGCCCCCGGCACCGAGAACTGCCCGTGCGTGCCGAAAAGAAGGTCGGCGCGGTCGCCCACGGCCTCGCGGATCGCCCGGCAGAAGGCCACCGAGCGGGTGATGTCGGACATCGCCGGCATGTGCCCGCCGCGGATCGTGTAGGGCCCCGCGGGGTCGAACTTCACCGCCGTGAAGCCGCGCGCGAGGTTGCGCGCCGCCGCCCGCGCCGCCATCTCGGGGTCGATCCAGAAACGCGCGTGATCCTCGCCGCCTTCGGGATAGAGGTAGGTATAGGTGCGCAGCCGGTCGTTCATCCGTCCGCCGAGCAGCGCCCAGACCGGGCGATTGCGGATCTTGCCGAGGATGTCCCAGCAGGCGATCTCCAGGCCCGAGAAGGCGCCCATCACCGTGGGATCGGGGCGCTGCGTGAAACCCGAGGAATAGACGCGGCGGAACATGAGCTCGATGTTCTCGGCGTTCTCGCCGGCCATGTGGCGGGCGAAGACGTCGGCGATCACCGCCCGCATCGCCTTGGGGCCGACGGCGGCGGCATAGACCTCGCCCCAGCCGGTGATGCCGTCGGCGGTGGTGAGCTTGACGAAGATCCAGTATCGCCCGCCCCAGCCGGGGGCGGGCGGTTCGACCACGAGGATGTCGAGGTCGGAAAGCCTCACCGCCAGTCCCTCCGGCTTGCGCGGCGCGGGAGCCGCCCGCCCCCCGCCGGACAGCCGCAGGTCCGGGCCGCAGGGACGTTCCCCCGCATCAGAACAGGATCACGTTGCGGCGGGCGGCACCCGAGCGGGTGTCGGCGATCGCCTCGTTGATCTGGTCGAGCCGCCAGCGGCCCGAGACGAGTTCGTCCAGCTTGAGGCGCCCCTGGCCGTAGAGCTCGCAGAGCCAGCGGATGTCGCGCGCAAGCACGGTCTCGCCCATCAGCGAGCCGATCATCCCCTGGCCGAGCGCGGCCACGACGACGGGTTCGTAGCTCGACATCGCGCCGGAATGGGGCATCCCCACCATCACCACCCGGCCGCGGCGGGCGAGGTAGCGGGGCGCGCTGTCGTAGGCCGCCGCCGCCCCGACGGTGACGAGGACCGCATCCGCGCCCCGTCCGCAGAGCGCCCGGAGCTCGGCCCAGGGTTCCGGCGTCGTGGCGAGGATCCCGTCGGTCGCGCCGAACTCGCGCGCCGCTTCGAGCTTGGCGGGCTGCGTGTCGATGGCGACGATCCGCGCCGCCCCGGCGATCCGCGCACCCTGGATGGCGTTGAGGCCGACGCCCCCCGCGCCGATCACCGCGACGACCTCGCCCGGCCGCACCCGCGCGGTGTTCACCGCCGCGCCGACGCCGGTGATCACCCCGCAGGCGAGCAGGGCGGCCGCCTCCATCGGCATCGTCGCCGGAACCCGGGCCACCTGAGAGGCAGCCACCACCACCCGCTCGGCGAAGGCGCCACAGTTCATGCCGTGGTGCAGGGTGCCTCCCGCGAGGGTGGACAGCGGACCGCGATCGCGGTCGTAGGGCGTCTCGCAGTGCACCGGATGCCCCGAGGCGCAGCTCGGGCAGGTGCCGCAGGAGCGGATCAGCGTCACGATCACGGCGTCGCCCTCGGCAAGGCCGGCCACGCCGGCACCGACCGCGGACACATGGCCCGCGGCCTCGTGGCCGTAGACCGCCGGGAGCGTGCCGCCCCAGCCGCCTTC
Source organism: uncultured Paracoccaceae bacterium (assembly GCA_937944395.1). Classification (GTDB taxonomy): domain Bacteria; phylum Pseudomonadota; class Alphaproteobacteria; order Rhodobacterales; family Rhodobacteraceae; genus CALDYW01. Next base: position 17,989 of record CALDYW010000210.1, read on the forward strand.
GATGTAGGAAAGGTCCGAATGGCAGATCGCGCAGGCCGAGAGGCGCACCTCGACCTCGCCCGGGCCGGGCGGGCGCAGCATGACCTCCTCGATCGACAGCGGCGCGTTGAACGCGTGGCAGACGGCGGCGCGGACCTTCGGCATGTTATGGTTCTCCTCCCCGTCCGCGACGCTAGCTCAGGCAGGCGCGTCCGCGCGTGGAGGCGCGACATGGATCAGTCCGCAAGCGACCATCAGCGCCGCGGAGACGAGGAAGGCCGCCCCGGGAAGCTGCACCGGCGCCGCCGGAGCGGTGAAGGCCGCGAAGACCGAGGTCATCGCGAGCGGCGACAGGATCTGCGCCACGGCCCGGGCCGAGGCGACCATGCCCTGCAGTTCGCCCTGCGCGTTGTCGGGGACGGTGCGCGACATGATCGCGAGGAGTGCGGGCGTGACCACCGCGCCGAGCGCGGTGATCGGGGTGAAGATCAGGGCCGCCGTGCCGTCCCGCACGAAGGCGAGGAACAGGAAGGCGCAGGCGTTGAAGGTCAGCCCCCAGATCACCGTTCCGCGCTCGCCCAGAAGCCGCAGGATGACCCGGATCAGACCGCCCTGCACGGCGGCGATCGAAAGGCCGAACAGCGCCAGCGAGGCGCCGATCGTGCCCGGCGTCCAGCCGAAGCGCGCCTGCGTGAAGAAGGCCCAGGTGGCCGGATAGACGATGAAGGCGAATTCGTAGAGAAACAGGATCAGGAGCCGCCGCTGCACGCCCGGCAGCCGGCCCATCTGGCGGACGGCGCCGAAGGGGTTGGCGCGGCGCCAGTCGAAGGCGCGGCGCAGCCGGTCGGTGAGGGTCTCGCGCAGCACCAGCCAGCCGAGGCCGAGGTTGAACCCGGCCAGTACGGCGGCCGCGAGGAACGGCGCGCGGGTGCCGAAGCCCGCCAGCAGCCCGCCGATCGCGGGCCCGAGGACGAATCCCGCTCCGAACGCCGCCCCGACCAGCCCGAAACGCGCCGCCTTCTGCTCGGGCGTCGAGATGTCGGCGATGTAGGCGGTCGCGGTGGCCTGCGTCGCCGCGGCGATGCCGCCGACGATGCGGGTGACGAGCAGAAGCCAGATCGTACCGGCGAGCGCCATCACCAGATAGTCGATCGCGATGACGCCGAGCGAGATCAGCAGCACCGGCCGCCGCCCGAACCGATCCGACAGGCCGCCCACCGCCGGCCCGAACAGGAACTGCATCACCGCGAAGGATGTGGTCAGCACGCCGCCCCAGAGCGCGGCATGGGCGAGATCGCCCCCGGTGACCTCGCGGATCAGGTCGGGCATGACCGGCAGGATCAGCCCGATTCCCATGGAATCGATCGCCAGCGTGATCAGGATGACCAGGATTCCGAGGCGCGGGTTCATGGCGGCAGCTCTGGCAAGGGCGGCCGGCGGGCCCGGCGGTCGGCACCGCAGGATAGGCCGCGGCGGTGGCTTCGGCAAATGCCCGGGCCGGGCTGTTGCGCGGGCGATGCCCGGTCGGATGCCGACGGGTCGGGTGCCGGGTTCGCGCGATCCCCGGTCATGCCACGGATGACGGGGGGGCGGGTTGCGGCAAGCCAGCCGCCTTCAGCCCGCGGCGATCGCACGCGCGAACAGCTCCGGATCGACGTTGCCGCCCGAAGCCACGGCGATCACCGCATCGCCGGCCAGGTCATCGCCCCGCCAGAGTGCCGCCGCCAGCGCCACCGCCCCGCCCGGTTCCAGCACCAGCCGCAGGTGTTCGAAGGCCGCACGCATCGCCGCCACCGCCTCGTCGTCGCTGACGGCAAGACCCGGCCCCGCCAGCCGCGCGAGGATCGGGAAGGTGAGTGCGCCGGGCTCGGGCGTCAGGATCGCGTCGCAGACCGATCCGGTGGGGGCGGGGTTCGCCAGCCGCCGCCCCGCCGCGAGCGACCGCGCGGTGTCGTCGAACCCCTCCGGCTCGACCGTGCGGACCCTGAGCCCCGGCGCCCGGTCGGCGAGGGCGAGCGCGATGCCGGCAGACAGTCCGCCGCCGCCGCAGCAGACCAGCACCTCGGCCTCGGCGACGCCTTCCTGCGCCGCCTGTTCGGCGATTTCGAGCCCGACCGTGCCCTGACCGGCGATCACCTCTGGCTCGTCGTAGGGCCGGATCAGCGTGAGGCCCCGCGTCGCCGCCAGCCGCTCGCCCAGCGCCTCGCGGCCTTCGCCGCCGGCGCGGTCGTAGGGGATCACCTCGGCCCCCCAGGCGCGGGTCGCCGCGACCTTCGCCGCCGGCGCGTCGGCCGGCATCACGATCACCGCGGGACACCCGTGCAGCGCCGCCGCCCGGGCCACGCCCTGGGCATGGTTGCCCGAGGAATAGGCGATGACGCCGCGTGCGCGCACCTCGGGCGCCAGCGCCGTGACCGCGGCCCAGGCGCCGCGCGCCTTGAACGAGCCGGTGTGCTGGAGCGATTCCGCCTTGACCAGAACCCGTCGCCCGGCGATCCGGTCGAGCGCGGGCGACCACAGCAGCGGGGTCGCCCGCACATGCCCGGCAAGCCGCACCGCCGCGGCATCGATCATCGCGGGGGTCACGGCAGGCGCTCCAGCCAGGCCCGGATCGCCGCGAGGCTCTCGGGCTCGTCGAGGAAGGGCACATGCCCGCGGCCCGGCACCTCGGCGAAGACCATGTCGGGGCGGCGGGTGCGCATCGCGGCGGCGGCCTCGGCGGTCAGCAGGTCCGAGCCTGCGCCCCGGATCAGCGCCAGCGGCAGCTCGGCGCAGGCATCGAAGAGCGGCCAGAGATCGGCGGCCGGCCCCGCGACCGAGGCCAGGAAGGCCTCGCGCAGGCGCGGGTCATAGGTGGTCTCGAGCCCCGCTCGGGTCTCGCGGAAGTGCAGCCGCGCCTCTGCCAGCCAGCGCTCGAAGGGAACCCCGGCGAATCCCGCCGATCCGCGTTCCAGCGCCGCCGCGGCCTGCAGATGGGTCCGCGCCACGGGCCGCCGGCCGAGATAGTCGAGGATCCGCGCCAGGCCCCCGGGTGCCAGCGCGGGCCCCACGTCGTTCAGGCAGAGGCCGAGCAGCCGGTCGCGCGCGGTCGCCGCCAGGACCATGCCGATCAGCCCGCCGCGCGAGGTGCCGATCACCGCCGCACGGTTCAGTCCGAGATGGTCCATGAGCGCCAGCACGTCGCGCGCCTCGTGGCCCACCGTGTAGGTGGACGGGTCGGCCCGGTCCGACAGGCCGCGGCCACGGTAGTCGGGCCGGATCAGCCGCACCTGCGGAAGATGCGGCGCGAGATAGTCGAAGTCGCGCCCGGTGCGCGTCAGACCGGGCAGGCACAGGACCGGCAGGCCCTCGCCGGTCTCGTCGAAGTGCAGCGCAAGCCCGTCCGGGCCGGGATAGAGCGGCATCAGCAGGCCCTTGCGGCAGGATGGGCCGGTGCGGCGGCGGTCGGTTCCGGGTGCACGCGGGGTGACATCGGCGGGGGTCCTCCGGCGCCGACACTGGCACGCGGCCGGCCCCGGGGAAAGCCCCGGCACGCCGCGACGGCGCATGCCGGCATCGCCCCGTCGCGGAGCGAGGAGGATCGGCCAAGGGCGACCGGCACGGGCGGATCCGGTGGCCGGAACCGGTGAACCGCAGGGCGAGGCCGCGCCGGCCGGCCACGACGCCCCCTGCGGCCGGGACCGGGCGGAGCTGCCCGCGCCCCGGGCGGCACCAGCCGCACCGCCATCGCCCGCGGGCGACCGGTCCCCGGGGCGAGGGACATCTCCGCCAGGGCGGAAAGGGACGGGATGCCCTCCGACCGGTTCACCTGCATCGCCGTCGATGACGAGGACGCCGCCGCGCGGGCCACCGGGGGGGCGTGGCGGCCGGGTGCCGCGCCCCCCCCCGGGACGTGCCCGGCGGGGGCTCGGATCGCGATCCTCATGGAACCTTCGGGCGTCGCCGGCGGGCCGGAGCCGCCGCCCCCCCCCGAGCCGACGCACCGGGCCGCCGCACCGGGCCGCCGCGCGCCGATCCTCCCTCTCGGCAGGCCAGGGATGCGATGCCGGCACGGGCCGCGCGCCCCTTGCCGCGTGCGGCGCATGATTTGCCCGTGGTCTCAGAGGTTCTCGGGTTGCACCATGCCCAGAACGTGATAGCCGCCGTCCACCATGATGATCTCGCCCGTCGTGCAGGCGCCGTAGTCGGAGGCCAGATAGACCGCGGTCCCGCCGATCGCCTCGAGCGTCGCGTTGCGGCGCAGCGGCGCGTTCGCCTCGGTCAGGCGGAAGGTCTTGCGCGCCCCGCCGATCGCGGCACCGGCCAGCGTTTTCATCGGCCCCGGGCTGATCGCGTTGACCCGGATGCCGTCGGGCCCGAGGTCGTTCGCCAGATAGCGCACCGCGCTTTCCAGCGCTGCCTTGGCGACGCCCATGACATTGTAGAACGGCGTCACCCGGTTCGAGCCCTGGTAGGTGAGGGTGATCAGGGTGCCGCCGTTCGGCATGAGCCTTGCCGAACGCCGGGCCACGTCGATGAACGAGAAGCAGGAGATCGTCAGCGAGTTGCGGAAGTTCTCGCGGCTGGTTTCGATGAAGCGTCCGGCCAGTTCGTTGCGGTCGGAATAGGCGATGGCGTGAACGACGAAATCGAGCGTGCCCCATTCGGCCTCCAGCCGGGCGAAGGCGGCATCGAGCGAGGGATCGTCGGTCACATCCACGTCCATCAGGATCGTCGATCCGAGCGAGGCGGCCAGCGGCGCGACGCGCGCCCCGAACGCCGGCCCCTGATGGGTGAAGGCGAGTTCGGCCCCCTCGGCATGCATCGCCCGCGCGATCCCCCAGGCGATCGACCGGTCGTTGGCGACACCCATGATGAGGCCGCGCTTGCCCTGCATCAGCTCGGCCATGCGATCAGTCCCTCAATCTCGACAGCACGATGCTGCCGTTGGTTCCGCCGAAACCGAACGAATTCGACAGGACGCTGTCGATCTCCACCGCCTCGCGCAGTTCGGTCACGATCTCCTCGGGGCGCAGTTCGGGGTCAAGCTCGATGACGTTGATCGAGGGCGCGATGAAGCCGCGGTCCATCATGATCAGCGAGTAGATGACCTCGTGCACGCCGGCCCCGCCCAGCGAATGGCCGGTCATCGACTTGGTCGAGCCGATCACCGGGTGGTCCTCGCCGAAGACCTCGCGCACCGCCTTGACCTCGACCACGTCGCCCGCCGGTGTCGAGGTGCCGTGCGCGTTGATGTAGTCGATCCGGCGGTCGGGCGGCAGGGTCGAGAGCGCAAGGCGCATCGAGCGCACCCCGCCCTCGCCCGAGGGGGCCACCATGTCGTGGCCGTCCGAGGTGGCGCCGTAGCCGGTGACCTCGGCCCAGATCCGGGCGCCGCGCGCCTTCGCCCGCTCGTAGGCCTCGAGCACCACCATCCCGCCGCCGCCGGCGATCACGAAGCCGTCGCGGTGGGCGTCGTAGGGGCGGCTGGCGGTCTCGGGGGCGTCGTTGTATTTCGAGGACATCGCGTTCATCGCGTCGAACAGGCAGGAGAGCGTCCAGTCCACCTCCTCGCCGCCGCCGGCGAAAATGATGTCCTGCTTGCCCATCTGGATCTGTTCGACACCGGCCCCGATGCAGTGCAGCGTGGTCGAGCAGGCCGAGGTGATCGAGTAGTTGACGCCCTTGATCCGGAACGGCGTCGCCAGGCAGGCCGAGACCGTCGAGGACATGCAGCGCGTGACCATGAACGGGCCCATCCTCTTCGGGCTGCCCTTGGTCTTGACGGTCTCGAAGGCGACAAAGAAGTTCGAGGTCGACGGACCGCCCGATCCGGCGATCAGGCCGGTGCGCTCGTGGCTGACCTCGGCCTCGGTCAGGCCGCTGTCGCGGATCGCCTGGTCCATGGCGATGTAGCTGTAGGCCGCGCCCGGCCCCATGAAGCGCAGCTGGCGCTTGTCGATGTGCTCGGTCACGTCGATGTCGGGCACGCCGTGGACCTGGCAGCGGAAGCCGTTCTCGGCGTAGTCCGGCGCGAAGCGGATGCCCGAGCGGCCCGCGCGCAGGCTTGCCGCGACTTCTTCCACGTCGTTGCCGATGGGCGAGACGATGCCGATCCCGGTGATCACGACGCGGCGCATGGCCAGTCCCTCCCGCGCTCAGTCGGTGAAGAGGCCGACCTTCATGGCCTCGGTCGTATAGATCAGGGCACCGTCGGCGAACACCCGGCCGTCGGCGATGCCCATCTTCAGCTTGCGGTCGATGACGCGGGTGAAGTCCACCCGATAGGACACGAGCCGGGTGGCCGGCGTCACCATGCCCGAGAACTTGACCTCGCCCACACCCAGCGCCCGGCCCCGCCCGGTCATGCCGCGCCAGCCGAGGTTGAAGCCGGTGAGTTGCCACAGCGCATCGAGGCCGAGGCAGCCCGGCATCACCGGGTCGCCGGGGAAGTGGCAGGCGAAGAACCACAGATCGGGCGAGATGTCGAATTCGGCCACCACATGGCCCTTGCCGTGCAGGCCGGCGTCACACGAGATTTCGGTCACGCGGTCCATCATCAGCATCGGCGGTTCGGGAAGCTGCGGGTTGCCGGGTCCGAACAGCTCGCCCCGGGCGCAGGCCAGAAGCCCCTCCCTGTCGAAGCTCGTCGGAAATGCGGCCATCCGGCCCGACCCCCTGTGCGATCCGCGTGGTCTTCCCGCCACGTTTGCCCCCTTAGCACCGCCCTCTGCGGCCGTGCAAGGCCGGCCGGCCGCGCCGGTGCCGGCTCCGGGCAGTTGAAAACCCGGCCTCGGGCGCTCTATAAACGGTGCGGAGGGTCAGGGCGGCCGATGCCGGAAGCAATACCGATGGGACCTGACGCAAGGTCTGTTGCGGCCGCGTGGCTGGCGCGCTCGGGCCTGCGGCCGACGCGGCAGCGGCTGGCGCTGGCGGCGCTGCTGGTCGGCGACGGGCGCGACCGGCACGTCACGGCCGAGGGTCTCTTCGCCGCCGCCCGGGCCGCCGGCAACGCGGTGTCGCTGGCCACCGTCTACAACACCCTGCGGACCTTCTGCGAGGCCGGCCTGCTGGCCGAGATCACGGTGGACGGTGCGCGCAGCTATTTCGACACCCGCACCGGCGACCACCCGCATTTCTACTGGGAGGACACGGCCGAACTGATCGACGCGCCGGCCGAGGGGATCGAGATTGCGCGTCTGCCCGCGCCCCCCGCGGGCGGCGAGGTGACCCGCGTCGATGTGGTGATCCGCCTGCGGCGCCGCTGATCGCGGCGGTCGCGGCCGGTGATCGCGAACAGGAGGGATCGGGCTGCTGCCCTCGGGCCGCAGGCTCTGCCGGCGCCTTGGCATCCCCGGGGCATCGCGGCCGGCCGGAAGCCCGCCCGCTCATGCCCTCCGGCCCGTCCGGCCGCGGCCCCTGGGCCGCTTCCGCAGCCGCCGCGGGGTCAGGCGAACTGCTCCTGGATCAGCCGTTCCTCGAGCCCGTGGCCGGGGTCGAACAGCAGCCGGTGGCGGATGCGCGGCTCGCTCTCGATCTCGACCGAGGCGACCCGGCCTGCGGTCCGGCTGTCTGCATCGGCCATCACCGGCCTCTTGTCGGGCTCGAGCACGTCGAAGCGCACCCGCGCCGACTTGGGCAGCAGCGCACCCCGCCAGCGCCGCGGCCGGAAGGCCGCCATCGCGGTCAGCGCCAGCACGTCCGATCCGATCGGCAGGATCGGACCATGCGCCGAATAGTTGTAGGCGGTCGAGCCCGCCGGGGTGGCCACCAGCGCGCCGTCGCAGACGAGTTCGGCCATCCGCTCGCGCCCGTCCACGCTGATCCGCAGCTTCGCCGCCTGCGGGCCCGCGCGCAACAGCGACACCTCGTTGATCGCCAGCGCCTCGACGATCCCGCCATCCGTCCGCTCGGCCCGCATCCGGAGCGGGTTGATCACCGTCTCCTCGGCGCGGGCGATGCGCTCGGGCAGGCCCTCGTCGGAATATTCGTTCATCAGGAATCCGATGGTGCCGCAGTTCATGCCGTAGACCGGGACCTCGAGCGCGCGGGTCGCGTTCAGGGTCTGCAGCATGAAGCCGTCGCCGCCGAGAGCGACGATCACCTCGGCCTCCTCGGCCGCGACCTGCCCGTGGGCGGCGACCAGCCGGGCCCGGGCGTCGCGGGCGATCTCGCTCTCGCTGGCGAGGAAGGCGATCCGGAGGGCGGCGTCGGGCATCACGATCCTCGCTTTGCATCCCTCATCGCGCGGCAGGCGGATGAACACAAGCGTTTGCGAGGAGGGGGCGGCCCGGCTGCGCCTGCCGACCCGGCGGTGCCGGTTGCGGTGCCGCACGGGCCGGGCGGGGTGCCGCTTTCCGGCCTTCCGGGACGCCCTATCATCGGCTAGAACGCCCTGGCCTGCCCGAGGAGGAAGCGCCCATGAACGCCCCGCACCGCGACAGCGGTTTCTTCACCGAACCCCTCGCCTCCCGCGACCCCGAGATCGCCGCGGCCATCGCCTCGGAGCTCGGCCGGCAGCGCGACGAGATCGAGCTGATCGCCTCGGAGAACATCGTCAGCCGCGCCGTGCTCGAGGCACAGGGCTCGGTGATGACCAACAAGTACGCCGAGGGCTATCCGGGCCGGCGCTACTACGGCGGCTGCCAGTTCGTGGACATCGCCGAGGATCTGGCGATCGCGCGCGCCTGCCGCCTGTTCGGCGTCGGCTTCGCCAACGTCCAGCCGAACTCGGGCAGCCAGGCCAACCAGGGCGTGTTCCAGGCGCTGATCCGGCCCGGCGACACGATTCTCGGCCAGTCGCTCGACGCCGGCGGGCACCTGACCCATGGCGCGAAGCCCAACCAGTCGGGCAAGTGGTTCAATGCCGTGCAGTACGGGGTGCGCCCGCAGGACCTGCGGATCGACTACGACCAGGTCGCGGCGCTGGCGGCCGAACACCGGCCGAAGCTGATCATCGCCGGCGGCAGCGCCATCCCGCGCATCATCGATTTTCCGCGGATGCGCGCGATCGCCGACAGCGTGGGCGCCTACCTGCTGGTGGACATGGCGCATTTCGCGGGGCTGGTGGCAGCGGGTCTCTACCCCTCGCCGTTCCCGCACGCCCATGTCGCCACCACCACCACCCACAAGACGCTGCGCGGCCCGCGCGGCGGCATGATCCTGACCGACGACGAGGAGATCGCGAAGAAGGTCAACGCCGCGATCTTCCCCGGCATCCAGGGCGGGCCGCTGATGCATGTGATCGCCGCCAAGGCGGTCGCCTTCGGCGAGGCGCTGCGGCCGGAGTTCCGCGACTACGCCGCGCAGGTGATCCGCAACGCCCAGGCGATGGCCGACGAGCTGATGAAGGGGGGCCTCGACATCGTCACCGGGGGTACCGACACCCATGTGCTGCTGGTGGACCTGCGGCCGAAGGCGGTGAAGGGCAATTCCACCGAAAAGTCGCTGGGGCGCGCGCACATCACCTGCAACAAGAACGGCATTCCCTTCGACAACGAGAAGCCGACCGTCACCAGCGGCATCCGCCTCGGCAGTCCGGCGGGCACGACGCGCGGCTTCGGCGAGGCCGAGTTCCGCCAGATCGCGCGCTGGATCATCGAGGTCGTGGACGGGCTGGCGGCCCACGGCGAGGACGGCAACGGCGCGGTGGAGGCGAAGGTGAAGGCCGAAGTGGCCGAGCTCTGCGCCCGTTTCCCGATCTATCCGGGGATGTGACGCGGCCGGGACGCGCGGGCGGCGCAGGGCAGGGGGGCTGTCTGCCCCCCTCTTGCCCCTGG
>CALDYW010000211.1 GCA_937944395.1 uncultured Paracoccaceae bacterium
GCCAGCCGCAGCATCAGCGGCAGGGGGGTCAGCGTGTAGTCGGCGGCGCGGGCGAGGAAGGTGCGCAGTTCGGCGCGCAGGGGCGGCACCGGCAGGACCCGCCCGATGCCCTTGAGCCGCGCCGGGTCGAACCCGCACGGCGCCGCGTCCCAGACCGCGCCGAGAACCCGGCGCGGCCCCAGCGGCACCTCGACCAGGTCGCCGGCGCCGCATCCCCCGACCGGCGCGCGGTAATCCAGCACCCCAGTCCCCACGGGCTCGGTGACGAGCACCGCAACCGGCTCGCCCTCGCGGAACCTCGCGCCCTCGCTCACGGCCCTCTCCCTGCACGGGGCTTTCGGCCCCGGGCGGTTCGGGCTATGACAGCGCCCGAGCCGAGCCACAACCCCGAGGATGCCGCCGATGAAGTTCTTCGTCGATACCGCCGATGTCGCTGCGATCCGCGAGCTTGCCGAACTCGGCATCGTGGACGGGGTGACGACGAACCCCTCGCTGATCCTGAAGTCCGGGCGCGACATCCTCGAGGTCACCCGCGAGATCTGCGCCCTCGTTCCCGGTCCGGTCTCGGCCGAGGTCGTGGCCACGGAAGCCGCGGCGATGATCGCCGAGGGCCGGAAGCTCGCCGCGCTCGCCGGCAATATCGCGGTCAAGGTGCCGCTGACCTGGGACGGGCTCAAGGCCTGCAAGGTATTGTCGGGCGAGGGCCGGATGGTCAACGTCACGCTCTGCTTCTCGGCCGCGCAGGCGATCCTCGCGGCCAAGGCGGGGGCGACCTTCATCTCGCCCTTCGTCGGGCGGCTCGACGATGTGGGCGCCGAGGGCATGGACCTGATCGCCGACATCCGGAAGATCTACGACAACTACCGCTTCACGACGCAGATCCTCGTCGCCTCGGTGCGCAGCGTGGCGCATGTGACCGAAGCCGCGGTGATCGGCGCCGACGTGGTGACGGCGCCGCCTGCCGTCCTGAAGGCGATGGCATCGCATCCCCTGACCGACCGCGGCCTTGAGGCCTTTCTGCAGGACTGGGCCAGGACGGGCCAGAAAATCCTCTGACATCGCGGTGCGACTCGTGTAACCTCGGTCGCAAAAGGGCAAGAACCGAAGCGGGGCAGGGATGGCCGTGCAACCCCTGATCGACGAGGATCTGCGCGAGCGGATCCTGGCCGCGCCCGAGGTGATCCTCGAGGATCGCGACGTGATGCGCGCGCTGATCGCGGCGAACGAGCGCGCGATGGGTGCCAACATCGTGGACCTGCGCGCCATCGCGATGGAGCGGCTCGAGGCCCGTCTCGACCGGCTCGAGGATACCCACCGCAACGTCATCGCCGCCGCCTACGAGAACCTCGCCGGGACCAACCAGGTGCACCGGGCGGTGCTGGCGCTGATGGAGCCGGCGGATTTCGAGGGTTTCCTGAACAGTCTCGCCGGCCCGGTGGCCGAGGTGCTGCGGGTCGATGCCGCGCGCCTGGTGCTCGAATCCGAACAGGCCGACAGCGGCGCCCGTGTGCCGCGGCTCGACGATGTCCTGGCGGTGGTGCCGCCGGGCTTCATCGACAGCTATGCCGGACGGGGCCGCGGCGTCCCCGGGCGGCAGGTGACCCTGCGCCAGATCGTCCCCGAGGATCCGGGCGAGCGCATCTACGGGCCGGCCGCGTCCTGGGTGCGCTCCGAGGCGCTGGTCCGGCTCGACCTCGGGGCGGGGCGGCGGCCCGGCATGCTCGCGCTCGGTGCCGAGGATCCGCACCAGTTCCGCCCGACCCAGGGCACCGATCTGCTGGGCTTCTTCGGCGCGGTCTTCGAACGCGCCCTGCGCCGCTGGCTGGCGTGAGCCACCTGTCGCCGGCCCTGGCCGCAGCGCTCGAGGCCTGGCTGTCCGCCGAGGCGGCCCTGGCCGGCCGCTCTCCGGCCACGATCCGGGCCTACCGGGCAGACGTGGCGCGCTTCCTCGCCTTTCAGGCGGCCCATGCCGGCGGCGAGGCGGGAACGGGGGTGCTGTCGCGCCTCGGGCATTCCGAGATGCGCGCCTATCTCGCCGCCGAGCGCGCCCGCGGCCTCTCGGCCCGGTCTGCCGCCCGCGCGCTGGCGGCGGTCCGCGGGTTCCTCAGGTGGCAGTCCGACCGCGACGGATACGACGCCACCCCGGCACTGGCCGTCCGCAGCCCGCGCTACCGGCGCAAGCTGCCGCGGCCGCTGGCCGAGCACGAGGCGCGCGCCCTGCTCGACACCGTCGAGGCGCGGGCGTCCGAGCCCTGGATCGCGCTGCGCGACCGGGCGGTGGCGACGCTTTTGTGGGGATCGGGGCTGCGGGTGTCCGAGGCGCTGTCGCTGACCGGGCGCGACCTGCCGCTGCCCGAGGTGCTGACGATCCGAGGCAAGGGCGGACGCGAGCGGCGCGTGCCGGTGCTGCCGGCGGCGCGCGCGGCGGTCGCGGCCTATGCCGAGGCCTGCCCGCATCCGCTGACGCGCGAGGGGCCGCTGTTCCGCGGGGCCCGCGGCGGGGCGCTCAACCCCCGCCTGGTCGCCAAGGCGGTCGAGGGCGCGCGCCACGGCCTGGGCCTGCCGGCTTCGGCCACGCCGCATGCGCTGCGCCACTCCTTCGCCACGCATCTCCTGGCCGCCGGGGCCGACCTGCGCGCGATCCAGGAACTGCTCGGCCATGCCTCGCTCGCGACGACCGAGGCCTACACCGGCGTCGATGCCGCGCGGCTGATCGCGGTGCATGCCCGCGCCCATCCCAAGGCCTGACCCGCGGCGCCGGCGCGCCGGCAGGCCCCGGGCGGTTTTTCTCGGGCCGCAGACCCCTTCGCGGACGGAGCTCCGCCGGCCGGCAGGGGCGCCGGAGACCCCGCATCCGCGCTGCCCGGCGAAGATGCCCCGGACGGCCGTTGCGCGCTGCGGCGGAATCCTCCATGACGGTTCGATGACGCCCCGCCTGCGCGCGCTCCTCGTGCACCTGCTCACCGCCACCGGCGCGGTCTTCGCGATGCTGGCGATGCTGGCCGCCGTGGAGGAGAAGTGGAGCCTGATGTTCCTCTGGCTGGTCGCCGCCTTCGTGGTGGACGGCATCGACGGGCCGCTGGCGCGGAAATACAAGGTCAAGGTGCATGCGCCGCAGATCGACGGCGTGCTGATGGATCTGATCATCGACTACCTGACCTACGTCTTCATCCCGGCCTATGCGCTGTTCGCCTCGGGGCTGCTGCCGGGCTGGACCGGCTGGACGGCGATCATCGTCATCACCTTCGCCTCGGCCCTCTACTTCGCCGACACCCGCATGAAGACGAAGGACAACTCGTTCTCGGGCTTCCCCGCCTGCTGGAACATGGTGATCATCGTGCTGTTCGCGGTGAAGCCGGATTTCTGGGCGATCCTGATCATCGTCGCGCTGTTCGCGGCGGCGATGTTCACCCCTTTGAAGTTCGTCCATCCGGTGCGCACGCTGCGCTGGCGGCCGGTCACCCTGCCGGTTGCGCTGGCCTGGACGTTCTTCGCCGGCTGGGCGGCCTGGGTCGATTTCCATCCGGCAAGCTGGGCGCACTGGGGGCTGGTCGCCACCTCGCTCTACCTGGTCCTGGCCGGCATCGCGCAGCAGATCGTTCCGGCCGCGCGTCCCCTGCCGCAGTGAGGTCGCCTTCGGCGCGCACGAACCCGTGATCGCGCCGGCGCCCCTTCCACAGCGCCGCGCGAGACCCGGCCGCAGGCCCTCGACGCGCGCTCCGGGCGCACCAGATCCGCGCGAGGAGAGGGGGAGCTTCCGATGAGCGGACCCGACGGGCGGATGACCGGGACCGTCCACAAGACCGACGCGGACCGCGCCGCCGCCGCGCGCGCGGCCGTGATCGCTGCCGACCGGCGCAGGCAGGGCGCGGCGACGGCCGTGCTCCATGCCGCGTTTGCCTTCGGCGCGGCGGTGCGCGAGGGGCGCCTTGCGCGGGCCGTCGCCGTGGCGCGCGCACTCTGCATCATCGCGGCGGGCCTGATCCCGGTCGTGCTGTTCTGGGCGTTCGCCTACCCGGGCTGACCGGGCCCGGGCGGCAGCCACAGGCGGATCGGCCCGCGTGCCCGGTCGGCCCTGACCGGCCGGCCGCGCTGGGTGGCGGCCAGCTTCCCCTCGTCCTGCATCCGTGCCGCCACCCGGCGCACCGCCGGCATCAACGCGCGCCATGCCCCGCCCGGGCCTGGCGCCAGCGCCCGGGCCGCCTCGGAGGGGCAGAAGCTCGCCCCCCGTCCGCGCGATGCCGCCAGCGCCGCGAGGACTTCGGCGATCCGGCCGTCTGATGCGGTGTCGGTCATGGTCGGGCGGGCCTTCCGGGCATCGGTCGCCGGACCCTGCCCGAAGGCGGCTTCGGGGTCACCGCGACCAGGTGCAGCGCGCGCGGGCGTTGGCCGGGGGCAGGCCCGGTCATCCCCCGACCCCGGATCGCCGTCACGCCAAGGCGCCCCGACACCGCCTCGCCCGCCGCGGCGGGGCGAGGGATGCGGCCTGCGCGGAGAGCTTTCAGACCGCCGGCAGGGTGTGCCTTCGGCGGCGGCGGGGGCGGCGGCGGGGCATCGCGGAACGGCCGGCGGATGCCGCGTGCCGCTTGTCCCCGACCGGTGGCCCCCCCGGGCGCCGCGCGCCGGTGGGGTTCATTGCGGCTTCCGTGCCGCCGGCACCCGTCCGGCCGGTCGGACCGCCGATGATCGCCGCCGCGGCGGGGCGGGGACGGCCCGGCCGGCTCCGCCCGACTCGGTGCGACGGTCTCACGGGCGATGACCCCCGCGGGGGATCGCGGCCGGGCGCGGTCAGCCGAGGGCCGCGTCGCACCGCGCGCAGGTGCCGGGGTGGCGGTGGCTGCCCACGTCGGGCAGGATCTTCCAGCAGCGGGCGCATTTCCTGCCCTCGGCCGGTGCGAAGATCACGGCCACGCCGGGCACGTCCGGCAGACGGAAGGCATCGGCCGGGGCCTCGTCGTCGCGGAGCGTCACCGCCGAGACGATGCAGAGATCGGCGAAGTCCGCCCCCGCGATCAGCTCCCGGGTCGCGGCGTCGGCATGGATGACCGGCGCCGCCTCGAGCGAGGCGCCGATCACCTTGGCGGCGCGCACCTGCTCCAGCGCCCCGGTCACCACCCGCCGGACGGCCCTGAGCCGTGCCCACCGCCCGGCCAGGTCCGGATCGCGCCAGGCCGCCGGCGTGGCGGGGAAATCCTGCAGGTGCACCGAGTCCTCGGGGTCGCGGAACCGGCCCTGCCAGACCTCGTCCATGGTGAAGACAAGGATGGGCGCCAGCCAGCGCACCAGCCGGTGGAACAGCAGGTCGAGGACCGTCCGGCACGCGCGGCGACGGGGCGAGGCGGCCGCATCGCAGTAGAGCACATCCTTGCGCACATCGAAGTAGAAGGCCGAGAGCTCCGCCGTGGCGAAGGTGAACAGGGCCTGGAAGACGCCCGGGAAATCGTGGTCGGCGTAGCCGTCGCGCACCGTCGCGTCGAGTTCCGCCAGCCGGTGCAGGACCCAGCGTTCGAGCTCGGGCATCGCCTCCGGCTCGACCCGCTCGGCCTCGCTCCAGCCGGCAAGGTTCGCCAGCAGGAAGCGCAGCGTGTTGCGCAGGCGGCGGTAGGCGTCGGCGGTGCCCTTCAGGATCTCGGGCCCGATGCGCTGGTCGGCGGTATAGTCCGACTGCGCCACCCAGAGCCGCAGGATGTCGGCGCCGTACTGGTCGATCACCGCCTGCGGCGCCACGATGTTGCCCAGCGACTTGGACATCTTCATGCCCTTCTCGTCGAGGGTGAACCCGTGGGTCAGGACGCCGCGATAGGGCGCGCGCCCGGTGGTGCCGCAGGCCTGCAGCAGCGAGGACTGGAACCAGCCGCGGTGCTGGTCGGTCCCCTCGAGATAGAGGTCGGCGATCCCGTCGGGCGCGCCGTCCTCGCGGTCGCGCAGGGCGAAGGCATGGGTCGAGCCGGAATCGAACCAGACATCGAGAATGTCGAAGACCTGATCCCAGGCCTCGGGGTCGTGCAGGCCCGCAAGCACCCGTTCCTTGAAGCCCCGCGCATACCAGACATCGGCGCCGCCCGCCTCGAACTCGGCGCGGATCCGCGCGTTGACCCGTTCGTCGCGCAACAGGAAGTCGGGGTCGGTCGGCCGGCCGCCGGCCCTGGTGAAGCAGGTCAGCGGCACGCCCCAGGCGCGCTGGCGCGACAGCACCCAGTCGGGCCGGGTCTCGACCATCGACCGGATGCGGTTCTGCCCCGAGGGCGGCGTCCAGCGCACCAGCCGGTCGATCGAGGCCAGCGCCCGGGCGCGGATCGTGTCGCCGAGCGCGCCCAGCCCGTCATCGAGCGGCTTGTCGATCGCGACGAACCATTGCGGCGTGTTGCGATAGATGACCGGGGCCTTGGAGCGCCAGGAATGGGGGTAGGAATGGCGGAACTTGCCCTTGGCCAGCAGCGCGCCCGAGGCGGCCAGCGCCTTGATGACCGACACGTTGGCCGGGCCTTCCTTGCCCTCGGGCGTGATGATCGCCTGCCCGCCGAACAGCGGCAGGTCGGCGCGATAGGTGCCGTCCGGCTCGACGTTGAAGGTCAGCGGCAGAGCGAACCTGCGGCCGAGCTCGAAATCCTCCTCGCCGTGGCTGGGGGCGGTGTGGACGAAGCCGGTGCCGGCTTCCTCGGTCACATGCTCGCCTGGCAGCATGGGGACGTCGAAGTCCCATTCGCCGTTCGCGCCGTCCATCCCGCGGAAGGGATGGGCGAGTGTCAGGGCGCCGAGTTCGTCGGCCGAGACGTCGCGCAGCCGGCGATACATCGTGTCGTCGAGCCCGGCGGCGGCAAAGACCTGGCCGGCCAGCGCGTCGGCCGTGACATAGGTGGTGCCGATCCGGGCGCCGGAGACCTCGGGCCGGCCCGTCACCTCGTAGAGGCCGTAGGCGATCCCGGGGTTGAAGGCGACGGCACGGTTCTGCGGGATGGTCCAGGGGGTTGTCGTCCAGATCAGCACGCGCGCACCGGGCAGCCCGCCCGCGACGACCGGAAATGCCACCCACACCTGATGGCTCGTCACCTCGTGATACTCGACCTCGGCCTCGGCCAGCGCGGTCTTCTCCACCGGCGACCACATCACGGGCTTCGAGCCCTGGTAGAGCGAGCCGTTCATGACGAACTTCATGAACTCGTCGGCGATCACCGCCTCGGCGCGGTAGTCCATGGTCAGATAGGGCCGGTCCCAGGCGCCGGTCACGCCCAGCCGCTTGAATTCCTCGCGCTGCACGTCGATCCAGTGTTCGGCGAAGCGCCGGCATTCCTGCCGGAAGGCCACGACATCGACATCGTCCTTGTTGAGCCCCTTCGCCCGATACTGCTCCTCGATCTTCCATTCGATCGGCAGGCCGTGGCAGTCCCAGCCCGGGACATAGCGGGCATCGAACCCCAGCATCTGGTGCGAGCGCACCACCATGTCCTTCAGCACCTTGTTCAGCGCATGGCCGATGTGCAGGTGCCCGTTGGCGTAAGGCGGGCCGTCGTGCAGGATGAAGGCTGGCCGCCCCGCGGCGCGCGCGCGCAGACGGTCGTAGATCCCGATCCGCTGCCACCGTTCCAGCCAGCCCGGCTCGCGCTGCGGCAAGGCGGCGCGCATCGGAAAGTCGGTCTCGGGCAGGAACAGCGTGTCGCGGTAGTCGGGGCCGCTCTCGGCCGCGGCCGCGGCGGCGTCGGGGGAGGGGGGCGCATCGGTGCGCATGGTCTAGTCCTCATCGGCTTTCGCGGCACGCAGCGGAGGGTGCGGGCTGGCAGGGGCGTCTGGGGCGGCGAAGCGTCGGCGCGCGGGCGGGGGCGCGGGCTGTCCCGGCGCTCAAGTCCAGAGCGCCGGGCCGGTAATTCGCGCCGGCAGACGGAAGGGCAAAGCGGTCAGCGGTCGCATGCCGCGGCTTATAGGCCGCGCGTCCTCGCGCGTCCAGCCCGGGGCTTGCGGGGCGGGGCCGGCCCCCGCCCCCCGGCCCCCGGTTCCGGCCCTGCCCTCCGAGGCCGCGCCGGTGCGGGGCGGCGCACCGCTCCCCCCTGCGGCGCCCCCCCCCGGGCGACGGCCCGCCCGCGGTTGCGCCCGGCCGGCGCCGGTTCCCTGCCGCCGCTCCGGTGACCTTCGCGACAGGCCCCCGCGCCCCGGGCGGCGCTGCCGCATCTGGCCAATCCCGGGGAGCGGGCGTAAGAGGCGGGGATGTTCGCCCGCCGCCCCGTTCCGCTGGCCGAGGCCGGCCGCCTGCCGCGCTGGCGGCGGCCCGAGGCGCTGCTCTACGTCATGGCGGCGGCGATGCCGATCGCCTTCGCCACCTGGTCGGCGCTGCTCAACAACTTCGTCATCGAGGTCGCCGGCTTCTCCGGGGTCGAGATCGGCTGGCTGCACACGATGCGCGAGATCCCGGGGCTGCTGGCGGTCGGGGTGATCGCGGTGCTGCTGGTGATGCGCGAACAGAGTCTCGCGCTCCTGTCGCTGGCGCTTCTCGGCGTGGCGACCGCGGTCACTGCCTGGTTCCCGGGTTTCGGCGGGCTTCTGTTCGTCACGCTTCTGTCCTCGATCGGGTTCCACTACTTCGAGACGGTGAACCAGAGCCTGCAGCTGCAATGGCTGCCGAAGGACCGCGCGCCGATCGTGCTCGGCCGGATCGTGGCGGTGGGGTCGGGGGCCTCGCTGCTGGCCTACGGCCTTCTGGTGCTGACCTGGAAGAGCTTCGATCTGAGCTACGGCCTCGTCTATCTCGTCGCGGGCGGGGCGACCGCGCTGATGGCGCTCGGCGCCTGGATGCTCTGGCCGCAGTTCGATGCACCCGAACCGCAGATCAGGCGCATGGTCCTGCGGCGGCGCTATTGGCTCTATTATCTCCTGCAGTTCATCTCGGGCGCGCGCCGGCAGATCTTCGTCGTCTTCGCCGCCTTCATGATGGTCGAGCGCTTCGGCCTGGAGGTGCACGAGGTCACCGCGCTGTTCCTGATCAACTTCGTCGCGAACATGCTGGCGGCGCCGCTGATGGGAAGGGCGCTCGCGCGCTGGGGCGAGAGTAACGTGCAGCTGTTCGAGTATGTCGGGCTGACGCTGGTTTTCCTCGCCTACGGCGGGATCTACTGGTTCGGCTGGGGGGTGGCGGTCGCCGGCGCGCTCTATGTGCTCGACCACCTGTTCTTCGCGCTGAGCTTCGCGCTCAAGACCTATTTCCAGAAGATCGCCGACCCCGGCGACATCGCCCCGACCGCGGCGGTGGCCTTCACCATCAATCACATCGCGGCGGTCTTCCTGCCGGCGCTGCTGGGATACCTCTGGGTGGTGTCGCCGACCCTGGTGTTCCTGCTGGCAGCGGGCCTTGCCGCGGTGTCGGTGGGGCTGGTGCTGCTGATCCCGCGGCATCCCTCGAAAGGCAACGAGACGGTTCTCGCGCGGCTGCACGCGGTCGCCCCGGCAGAGTAGCGCGCGCGGCGGCCGCGACCTATATCCCCGGGCGGAGCCAGAGGAGGGAGCGGGATGGTCCTGTTCGGAGCGAAGAAGACGGAAATGGTGGCACCCGGCGACGCGCTGCCCGGCCGGGCGACGCCGATCCCGACCGCGCGCACCCATTTCGTGACCGGCCGGCCGCTGAACGGCCCGGTGCCCGAGGGCATGGCCGTGGCGATGTTCGGGATGGGCTGCTTCTGGGGGGTCGAGCGGAAGTTCTGGCAACTTCCGGGTGTCTGGGTGACGGCGGCGGGGTATGCCGCGGGCTTCACGCCAAACCCGACCTACGAGGAGGTCTGCTCGGGCCTGACCGGCCACAACGAGGTGGTGCGCGTGGTCTTCGACCCGGCCGTGATCCCCTACGCGGAACTCCTGCGCACCTTCTGGGAGGGTCACGACCCGACCCAGGGGATGCGCCAGGGCAACGATCGCGGCACGCAGTACCGTTCCGGCATCTACACCTTCGACGAGTCCCAGCGCATCGCCGCAGAGGCCACGCGCGACGCCTACCAGCAGCGCCTGACCGCCGCCGGCTTCGGCCCGATCACCACCGAGATCCTGCCGGCGCCGCCGTTCTATTTCGCCGAGGACTATCACCAGCAGTATCTCGCCAAGAACCCGCGCGGCTACTGCGGGGTGGGCGGCACCGGTGTGGCCTGTCCGGTCGGCATCGGGGCCTGACTGTCGGTCCGAGCCTCCGGCGGAGCACCGATCATGGACTTGCAGCACAGCGCCGGCCCGGGGGTCTGCCCCCGCGCAGGCGCGGGCAGGGTGCGCCCGCGCCCCGGGCGAGGGCGGCCACGCCCGCCCCGGACGGGCGCCGCCCCTGCCGGCCCGCGTGTCGGGATGGGCCTTGAAGTCCCTTGAGCCGGCGCGTCCACATCATGGGGGCATGCGGGACCGGCACCTCGACGCTGGCGCGCGCGCTCGCCTCGCGGCTCGACAGCCAGGCCTTCGACACCGACGACTTCTTCTGGCAGCCGACCGATCCGCCCTTCCGCGTCCGTCGCCCGGTGCCGGAGCGGCTGCGGCTGATGGAGGCGATGTTCGTGCCGCGCCCGGACTGGGTGCTGTCGGGGTCGTTCACCGGCTGGGGCGAGCCGGTGGTGCCGCGGATCACCCATGTGGTGTTCCTGACCATGGCGCCCGGGCCGCGGCTGGCGCGCCTGCGCGCGCGCGAGCGCCGGCGCTGGGGCGCGGCGATCGCGCCGGGCGGGCCGATGGAGGCGCAGCACCGCGGCTTTCTGGACTGGGCGATGAGCTACGAGGACGACACCTTCACCGGACGCACCCGCAAGGCGCACGAAGCCTGGCTGGCGCGGCTTGCCTGTCCGGTGATCCGTCTGGACGGCGGGCGGCCGATCGCCGAGCTGGTCGAGGCCGCCCTGGCCGCCATCGACGGGCCGGCGCCGGACGCGGATGCCGACTGATCCGCGCGCCGACGGCAGGGGAGCCGGGCATACCATGACCACCTGGACCGCGTTCACCACCCTGTCCGACGCCGCCTCCGCCGCGGCGCTGGGCGAGGCGCTCGAGCGGCTGGCGCCCGAAGGCGTGGCCGTTGCCGAGATCGAGGACGGTTCGGGGCTGCACGAGGTCGCGGGCTACTTCGCCGCCCCGCCCGACGCCGCGGCACTGGCGCTGCTCGCCGCCGCCTTCGGCGCCCGGCCCTTCGCCGTCTCGGAGCTGCCCGAGACCGACTGGGTGGCGCATGTGCGCCGCGAGCTCGCGCCGGTCGAGGCCGGTCGCTTCTTCCTCTACGGCAGCCACGACGCCGACCGCGTGCCGCCCGGGCGCGTCGGGTTGCTGATCGAGGCGGCGATGGCCTTCGGCACCGGCCACCACGGCACCACCCGGGCCTGCCTTCTGGCCCTCGACCGGCTGGCAGAGGCAGGGTTCGCGGCGCGGACGGTGGCCGACATCGGCTGCGGCACCGCCGTGCTCGCACTGGCCGCCGCGCGGGTCTGGCCCGAGGCGCGGATCCTGGCATCCGACATTGATCCCGTCGCGGTCGAGGTCGCGCAGGCCAATGCCCGGGCCAACGGGCTTGCCGGCCGGGTGGAGTGCCTTGCGGCAGAAGGGTTCGACCACCCCGTTCTGGCGGCCGCCGGCCGCTTCGACCTGGTGTTCGCCAACATCCTGATGGGCCCGCTGATCGGCCTGGCTCCGGCGATGGCCGATTCGGTCGCCCCCGGCGGGCATGCGATCCTGTCGGGCATCCTGCAGGACCAGGTTCCCGCGATCGTGGACAGTTATCTTCCTCTGGGATTTACCGTTTCCGCCCGCGAAGATCTCGGCGACTGGTCGGCGCTCACCTTCTGCCGCACTGCTGCCTGATTTCCGGCGGAATGTCCCGAAATCTCCGGACTTGCCCCATTTTCGCCGCAATTCGACCCGATACGGGCGGCGGGTTCGGGGGCCTTCGCAGAGGATGGAGGCTGCCATGGCTGACGCGCAATCCCGGGGCTTCACCGAACGCCTGAGGCGGATCGACCGGTCGCATCGCAAGCTGTCGCGGGGCTATGAGCCCAGTGTCAACCACGACGGGCTGATCGTGCCTGTCCCGCGCCGCCGCAGCGTTCGCATTCCCTATGGCGGGCTGGCTTTGATCGTGCTCGCGGTGCTCGGGTTCAAGGGCGCAACCCATGCGGTGCTCGGCGCCGACGCCTATGACGCGCGGATCGCGAGGCTTGCCGAGGGCAGCGCGGTCGAGCGCGCAGGGGCCTGGATGATGCAGCCCGACACGGCAACCCTCGGGATCTCGGCGCAGATCGCAGCCTTCCTGCGCTGACGCCGGACCCTGCCGACGGCCGCGCTGTCGGCCGACGTCAGCCCGGGCGGATCGCCGTTTCGGACCGGCGCGGAACATGCCGAGGGCCGCGGCGGTTTCCCGCGCGCGGCCCTCGACCCTGTCAGGGGGCGTCGCCCGATGATGCGCTCAGCGGATCGCGTCGATGTCGCCGCGGCTGAGACCGATGTCGTCGAGCTCGCGATCCGAAAGCCGGGCGAGCGCCTTGCGGGTGATCCGCGCATCGTTCCAGGCCGCGAGGTCGGCAATGAGGGCCGAGATCGCAGCGCCGAAACCGGCAAACGCGCCCGCGCCCGCGCGGTCGCGGGTGTGGTCGTAGGTGGCCATGTCCGTTGTCCTGAACCTGTAGGGGGCGTGATTGCCTCCGCAGGCGGGGAAATAAGTCGCCTGCTGCAGCGCAGCAAGACCGCCGCGCGCATGGCAGCCATGCTGCCGGCGCATCACAGGTTCGGGGCTCAAGTCCTTGTCATGGATGCGTCATTTTCGTTCGGGCCGGTCGCTTCCGGCGCCTCGGTTGCCGCATTCCGGCCACGCTGCCCGCGCCCGGGTTCCGCCTGCGTCTGGCGGATGTTCGCGCTTCGTGCTAGACAGCGGGCCACCGCGGAGCCGCGGCATGCAGGGGCAGGGAGCGAAGATGCGCGTTCTCGGGATCGATCCGGGCCTGCGGCGAACCGGCTGGGGGATCATCGCGGTCGAGGGCCCGAGGCTTCGCCACATCGCCAACGGGGTCTGCGCCTCGGGCGAGGGCGCGCTTGCCGCACGTCTTCTCGCCCTGCACCGGGCGCTCTCGGCGGTGGTCGCGCAGCATGCGCCGCAGGCGGCGGCGGTCGAGGCGACCTTCGTCAACCGCGACCCCGCGGGGGCGCTGAAGCTCGGCCAGGCGCGCGGCATCGCCCTTCTGGTGCCCGCAGCGGCGGGTCTGCCTGTGGTCGAGTATGCGCCGAACGCGGTGAAGAAGGCGGTGGTCGGCGTCGGCCACGCCGCCAAGGGCCAGGTCGAGCACATGGTCCGGATGCAGCTTCCCGGACTCGACCTTGCCGGCCCCGACGCCGCCGACGCGCTGGCGGTGGCGATCTGCCATGCCCATCACCTTGGCACGGCAGGCCGCTGGCTGGCCGCGATCCGCTCGGTGCGGGCATGATCGGCCGGCTTGCGGGCCTTCTTGCGCTCAAGTCGGAGGGGCTCGTGCTCATCGACGTGGGCGGGGTCGGCTACGAGGTGCATGTCTCGGAGCGCACCCTCGCCGCCCTGCCGGCGCCGGGCGCGCCCGTCACGCTGTGGACCGACCTGACGGTGCGCGAGGATCTGTTGCAGCTGCACGGCTTTCTCACGCGCGAGGAACGCGAGTGGCACAGGCTGCTGGTCACCGTGCAGGGCATCGGCGCCCGCGGCGCCAGTGCGATCCTCGGCGCCCTCGGGCCCCGCGACCTCGCCCGGGCGGTGGCGCTCGGAGACTGGGCGGCGGTGCGTGCCGCCCCGGGCATCGGCGCGAAGCTCGCGCAGCGGATTGTCCTGGAACTGAAGGGCCGGGCACCCGCGATGATGGCCCTCGCCGAGGCCCCGGCGGCCCCGGGCGGCGATGCAGGGCCCGATGGCGCTCCGCCGCAACCCGCGCCCGACCGGGCACCTTCCCCGCCTTCGGCCGCCCCGTCGCACCCCGCGGCAAGCGCCGAGGCGCTGTCGGCGCTGGTGAACCTCGGGTACCACGCCGGCGAGGCCGCGGCCGCGGTGGCCGCGGCATCCGGCACGCAACCCGATGCCGCAACCGCCGAACTGATCCGCGCCGCGCTCCGCCGTCTGGCGCCGCCGGCATGACGCGGACCGGCCCCCTCCGCATGCATCGGCCGCCGCCGTCGTGGCAGGGGGGCAGGGTCGGGGCCGCGGCGCCGTCACGCCCCGCCGGTGCCGGGACCGGCCCGCGACGCCGACCCGGGCCTGTCGTCATTCCCGACGGGATGCCCCGGGGGGAAGCGCCGCGCCGGCCGAGGGGCCGCGCCCACCCGACGCCGCCTGTCCGGGTCGCGCCGCGACCGGCTTGCGGAGTGGCGGGCGGCGCGCGACAGTGACGGCCGTGGCGATGACCGAACCCGACCCGCTCCTGCGCCCCGACCGACGCCCCGAGGACGCCGACCGCGCGCTCAGGCCGCAGTCGCTCGACGAGTTCGTGGGACAGGCCGAGGCGCGCGCCAACCTGCGCGTCTTCGTCGAAAGCGCGCGCCGGCGCGGGGCGGCCATGGACCACGCGCTGTTCCACGGCCCGCCGGGCCTCGGCAAGACGACCCTGGCGCAGATCATGGCCCGGGAACTCGGGGTCGGGTTCCGCCCCACGTCGGGGCCGGTGCTGGCGCGCGCGGGCGATCTGGCCGCGATCCTCACCAACCTCGAGCCGCGCGACGTCCTGTTCATCGACGAGATCCATCGTCTGAACCCCGCGGTGGAGGAGATCCTCTATCCCGCGATGGAGGATTATGCCCTCGACCTGGTCATCGGCGAGGGACCGGCGGCGCGGACGGTGCGCATCGACCTGCCGCCGTTCACGCTGGTCGGGGCCACCACGCGGCTCGGGCTGCTCGGCACGCCCCTGCGCGACCGCTTCGGGATTCCGGTGCGGCTGCAGTTCTACAGCGAGGCCGAGCTTCTCGCGATCGTCACCCGCGGGGCCGCCCTTCTGGGCGTGCCGGCCGAGCCCGGCGGACTGGCCGAGATCGCCGCCCGGGCCCGCGGCACGCCGCGGATCGCGGGGCGGCTGCTGCGACGGGTCGCCGACTTCGCGCTGGTCGAGGGCGGCGGGCGGATCACCCGGGCGCTGGCCGACGCGGCGCTGACCCGGCTCGGGGTGGACCGGCTGGGGCTCGACAGCGCCGACAGGCGCTACCTGTCGCTGATCGCCGAGGCCTACGGCGGCGGTCCGGTCGGGGTCGAGACGCTGGCGGCGGCGCTCAGCGAGAGCCGCGATGCCATCGAGGAGGTGATCGAGCCCTATCTGCTGCAGCAGGGCCTGATCCAGCGCACGCCGCGCGGACGGGTGCTGGCGCAGGGCGCCTGGGCCCACCTCGGCCTGCCGCCGCCGCGCGCGGACGCCGGGGCGCCCGACCTTTTCGCGCCGCGCGACGGGGCGGCGACGTGAACGCGGGGAACGGGGGCACCGCCGGGCCGGCCGGGACCGGACCGGCCGCAGCCGGGGCGGGGCTCGATGCGGCGGCGGTGGCAGCCTTCTTCACCCGCGCCGACGGGAGCTATCTCTGCGCGCGCTGGGCCCGGCCGATCGTGCCGGTCGCCTTCGGGATCGACGAGCCCACGCGGGCCGCGCTGCGCGATGCGGTGGCGGCAGTGGCCGATCTCGCCGGTCACCCGGTTGCCGCGACCGACCCCGAACTCGGCGCGAACCTGATGTTCTTCTTTCTGCGGGACTGGGCGGAACTGGCCGGCGTGCCCGGCCTGGACCGGCTGATCCCCGACCTTTGGCCGCTGCTGGGGCGGCTCGAGGCGGCGGGGGCGAACCAGTACCGGGTGTTCCGGTTCGACCCCGGCGGCGGCATCCGCGCCTGCTTCGCCTTCGTGCGCCTCGATGCGGAACTCGCCGCGCTGCCGGCGGCCGCGGTGGTGCTGGGGCAGGCCGTGCAGGCGATCCTTCTGTGGTCGGATCTCGCGTTCCGCGACCGCCCGGCGCTGGCGCGCGCGCCCTCGGGGGCGGTCGTCCTGCGCCCTGAGGTCGCCGCCGTGATCCGTGCCGCCTACGACCCGGTGCTGCCGGGGGCGGCCACCGCGCCCGCCCATGCGCTGCGCCTGCTCGCGCGGATCCGGCGCCTGCAGTAGCGCCGCCTGCGGCAGCGGTCAGCGGGCAAGCTCGGCGGTGGCGAGAACCTCGGCCGGATCGACGGCGAAACCCGCCGCGCCGGCGGTGCCGACGAGGTAGAGGTAGGTCAGGTCCAGCGCGTCGGTGAAGTCCTTCCAGACGTTGTTGAACCGGTCGGGCGGCTGGATCGCCAGCAGCGCGCCGCCGGGCGCGAGGCCGAGGATGCCGTGGGCGAGCGCGCTGCCCTCGACCCCGGCGACGAGCGGCGCGCCGCGGCAGGCGCCGGCGATCCGCTCGAGCGGGTCGGTCGCCGGGTCCAGAACCAGAAATCCCGCCCGGTCGAGCGCCTCCTCCAGCGCCGGCTCGTTGCCGGGCGCGCGCGGCGCCCCGTCGCCGCGCCGTCGCAGATAGACCGGCCGGCCCGGCCCGGGCGGCCCGGCGGCCGCCATCCGCGCCCGCAGCGCGGCCAGCCGCGCCCGCCGGTCGGCGGTCATCCCGACATCGTCGAAGGCCCAGGCCTCGCCGATCGCCACGTCGTCGAGCGGCGGGACGTCGATCCCGAGCAGCGCCCGCAGGCCGGCCGCATGTGCCCAGCCGCGCGCTGCCGGGGCATCGACCCGGGCCGGAGGGGCGAAGCGGCCTGCCAGAAGCACGGTCGCGGCATCGTCCACGGCATGGTGGCCGAAGTAGCGGTTGCCGACCAGCGACGAGGCCAGCGCCGCGCGCTCGACCCGGCCGGTCAGCCGCGCCGGACGCGCGCGGCCCGGTGCGGGCGCCAGTGCCAGCAAGGCGCCCCCGGCATAGAGCACGCCCTTCGCCAGATGCGCCTCGCGGAACAGGAAGGCGCGGGTGGCGCGGTGCCGCACCGGGCCGGCGGCGATCCGCCCGGCCTCGAACCCGAGCGTGGTGTCCTCCTGGGCGGCGCGGACGCGGTCGAGCTGCCCCGGCAGCGCCCGGGCCGCGGCGCGCGCGCCGTCCTCGGCCGGGGCGACTTCGACGACTTCGGCCGCCGCGGCGGCGGGGTCGCGCGGACCGGCGAGGCGGCGGTGCAGGCGCGCGGTGAGAGGGCGGAAGGAAACCGGCATCGACGGGCCCGGGCAGCGTCGCAACGCCAGCCACCCTAGGGCCGGATCACACGGAGCGGAACGGGGATCGGCGCCCGAGGTCGCCCGCCGGGGCCCGCCCGCGCGCCCGCAATGCCGCAACGGCACCGCCCGCCCCCCCCTTGCGCCGGGTCGGCGCCCGGGACAGCATCGCGCCGGCAGCTCAGGAGCGGGCGCGCAGACGGGAGCGGACGGCGACGTGGCGACGCAGCGGCGGCATCGGGCGGCGCAGGCACCTGCTGCGGAGGGCACTGCCGCGGCCGTCCCGCACCGCTTTTCCTGCCGGGTGTACTACGAGGATACCGACCTCGCCGGCATCGTCTATTATGCGAATTACCTGAGGTTTATCGAGCGTGCGCGCACGGAATGGGTGCGGGCGCTCGGAGTGGACCAGGCGCGCCTGCGCGCCGCAACGGGGCAGGTTTTCGCGGTGCGTCGGATCGTGGCCGACTACCTCGCCCCGGCCCGGTTCGACGACCTCCTGACGGTCGAGACCGCAAGCCGCGCCGTCACCCCGGCGCGGCTCATCCTCGTGCAGCGGGTGCTGCGCGGGGATCAGCTGCTGTTCGAGGCCGAGGTAACGCTGGTCGCTCTCGATGCGCGCGGCCGTCCGGTGCGCCTGCCCGAGGCGCTGGCGGCGGCCCCTGGCCGGGCTGGCCCGTCGCCCTGACCGGGCGAGGCCGCGCCGGCACCCCGGGCCTGACGCACATGTGTTGGCTTTTGCCCTTGTTTCGGGGTAGAAGCTGCCGAACAAGCGCCGCAGCGAACGCGGCCCGATCGACGAGCAGGCAGATGGATCCCAGCACACTCGCCCCGGCGCAGGACATCGACTTTTCGCTGCTCGCGCTCTTCGCGCGGGCGACCTTCACCGTGCAGGTCGTGATGATCCTGCTGGTGCTGGCCTCGTTCTGGTCCTGGGCGATCATCATCCAGAAGTTCCTGAACTTCCGCCGCGCCCGGGCGGAGTCGGCGGCCTTCGACGCGGCCTTCTGGTCGGGCGAGCCGCTCGACGAGCTGTTCGAGCGCATCGGCCCCGAGCCGCAGAGCGCCTCGGAACGGATCTTCGCGAGCGGCATGCTCGAATGGCGGCGCAGCCACCGCCAGGACGGCGGGCTGATCGCCGGCGCGCAGGCGCGGATCGACCGCTCGATGGACGTCGCCATCGCCAAGGAAGCCGAGGGGCTGAACGGGGGGCTGTCGTTTCTGGCCACGGTCGGGGCGACGGCGCCCTTCATCGGGCTCTTCGGCACCGTCTGGGGGATCAAGCACAGTTTCGAGCAGATCGCGATCAGCCAGAACACCAACCTTGCCGTGGTGGCGCCGGGGATCGCCGAGGCGCTTCTGGCGACCGGCATGGGCCTTCTGGCGGCGATCCCGGCCGTGGTGTTCTACAACAAGCTCTCGGCCGACAGCGACCGCATCATCGGCGGCTACGAGGCCTTCGCCGACGAGTTCGCGACCATCCTCTCGCGACAGCTGGACGCCTGAGCCGTGGTTGCCCAGGTTCTCGCCAAGGGAAACGGCGGCGGCGGCCGGCGCGGGCGGCGACGACGCGGGCGCCGGCCGGCGGCGATGTCGGAGATCAACGTCACCCCCTTCGTGGACGTGATGCTGGTGCTGCTGATCATCTTCATGGTGGCGGCGCCGCTTCTGACCGTCGGCGTGCCGGTGGACCTGCCGCGCACTGCCGCCGAGGCGCTGCCGACCGAGCAGGAGGAACCGCTGGCGGTGACGCTGACGGCCGACGGGCGGATCCTGATCCAGACCACCGAGACGCCCGACTCCGAGCTGATCCCCCGCCTGCGCGCGGTCGCCGCCGAGCGGCGCGACGACAAGATCTTCCTGCGCGCCGACGGCGCGATCCCCTATGCCCGGGTGATGGAGGTGATGGGGGCGCTGAATGCGGGGGGGTTCCGCTCGATCGGGCTCGTCACCGAGCCCGGGGGGCCAAGGTTCGACGGATCGGCCGCGTCGGACGCCTCGGGCGGGTAGGCGGGCCGCGGCGCCATGAACACGGGGCAGGTCATCTCGGGGGTCGGGCATCTGGCCCTGATCGTCTGGGTCATCCTGGGCGACGCGTTCTTCAAGCCGCAGGACCGGCCGTTCGAGTTCGCCGAGGTGACGATCCTTTCGGGAGAGGAGTTTGCCGCCCTCGTCGCCGCCGCCGCGGCGCCCGCGCCGGCTGCCGCGCCGGCCCCGGCGGAACCCGCCGCGCCCGCGCCGCAACCGGAGCCCGCGCGGCCTGCGGCGCCGCAGGACCTGCCGGCTCTTCCGCCGGGGCCGGCGCCCGCCCGCCCGGAACCGCGCCCCGAGCCGCCGCCCCGGCCCGCCCCGGCCTCCGAGCCGCCGCCGCCGGAACCGGCGCCCGCGACCGCGACCGTGGTGGCTCCGCCCCCCGAGCCGC
>CALDYW010000212.1 GCA_937944395.1 uncultured Paracoccaceae bacterium
GGCGGCCGCGGCCGCCGCGCAGGACGGCGGAGGCGGGTCGGGCGTGAAGCGCACGGTGTTCCCGGGCGGCCCGCCGGGCGGCGCGGTCAACATCGTCATCGACAACGGGGCCAATCAGGCCGCCGCCGACCTCGGCGCCGACCTCGGCGCCGCTGTCTCGCCGATCTGCTCCGACCGGAACTTCGAGCCGGGGGCGACCCGGCTGCGCGACCTCATCGCCCGGCGCCCCGACGGGATCGCGCGCATGCGCCATCCCGGCGACGACGCCCTCATGCCGCTGGCCGAACCGGCGGCCGGGGCCGGCATCCCGATCATCCATGTCAACGTGGACGTGCCCGAGGTGCGCGCCCGCTTCGGCTCGGGCGACATCGGCGCCGATCTCTGCCGGTTCGGCTCTGCCGTCGGGCAGGAGGCGCCGCGCCGGGCCGGCGACCGGGTGAAGGCGGGCGACCAGGCGGTGGTGATGAGCCGCTGGGAAAGCGCCGACCGGTCGCTGCGCGGGCAGGGGACGGCCGATCTTCGGGAACAGGCCGGGCGCGAGGCGATCAGGCTGCAGAAGGCCGACGGCGCCTCGTCCGACACCATGCCGCAGCTCCCCTCGCTGACCGCCGCGGTGCTGTCGAACCCGGGCGTCAGGATCCCATGCTGCACGGGCGCGCAGCACCCGACCGTGGTGCCCGCCGACAGGCAGGCGATGGGCAAGCAGCCGGGCGACATCATCGGCGTGGGCGTCGACCTCGGGCCCGGCGTGACGAGCGCGATCGCGCAGGGCTATGCGCCGGTCACCGGCGACCAGCAGCCCCGGCTGCAGGGTTGACGGCCGGTGCCGAGCCTCTGCCAGCGGATCGCCGACGGCCTCGGGCCGCTGGCGGTGAACACCGGGTCGGGCTGCGTCACCGCCGGGAACCATCATACGGTGATCGCGCTGTCGGAGGCGGGCATCCGCTGAACCGCCGCGTGCCATCCGCCCGCCGGCCGCCGCCGCGCGGCTGACGGACCACAGCGAAGGAAACCCCAGGATGCCGGACCCGGGCGCGCCGATCGTCGAACCCGTCAGCATCGTCGAGCGCTTCGGCAGCGTCGAGGCGCTGTCGGGCGTCGGCCTTGCGGCACGCCGCGGCGAGGTGCCGGGGCTTCTGGGCGACAACGGCGCGGGCAAGTCCACGCTGGTCAAGTCGCCTGCCGGCGTGCACGATCCCGATGCGGGCGAGATCCGCGTGCGCGGCCGCAAGGTCAGCCCCCGGACGCCGCTTGCCGCCCGCAGTGCCGGCATCGAGACCGTGTTCCAGGACCGGGCGCTGGCGCCGCGGCACGCGACCGTCACGAACATCTTCATGGGGCGCGAGACCACCGGCCCCTTCGGCCTCATCCCGGGGCGGCGGCAGATCGACGAGGCGAACCGGCTGATGCGCAAGATCGGCTTCACCTCGAAGGTCTTCGACCCCGAATCGGTCGTCGCCCACCAGTCGGGCGGCGAGCGGCAGGGGGTGGCGATCGCCCGGGCGCTCTGCAACCGCGCCGCCGGGATCGTGCCCGACGAACCCACCACCGGCGCGACGCTGGCCGGGGTGGTTCCGGTAGGCTCGGCCGACATGGTGTGGTTCCCGACCGGCGGGCAGGCCGACCGGCCGATCGCGCTCGCCGCGCTGTTCGTCGGCGGCACGCCGGTCCGGGGCGGTGTGGGACCGATCCGGGCTGCGTTCTCCGCGGCGCTCACCCTCGAGCTGATCCCCGCGGGCGCGATCGGCGCGGGTTTTGCGGGGTTCCGGACCGATTTCCCCTTCGGACGGGCGATCGTCCTTACCATCATCGCGCACCGGTTCCCGGGCGCGCGGGTGCGACAGGCGCGGAAATCCCGCGCGGCAGGCAAGAGAGAGGCAGACCCATGGCCGACACCTTCACCGCCGAGGACGGCGCCCTCGTCGTCCGCTTCTACGGCGAGCACCTCCGGATCGAGCCCTGGGGGCGGGATGCCCTGCGCGTCCGCGCCCGGCCGGGGCTTTCGGTGGTCGAGCCGCATGTCTCGGCCCTGCTGCCGCCGGCCGCTCCCCCCCCGCCCCGGATCGAGACCGGCCCGCGGCAGGCGCGCATCGTCAACGGCCGGATCGCGGCCGAGGTGACGCTGACCGCCCGCCACGGCGCCGACGTGCCGGTGGAGCCGGTGATCCGCTTCCTGCGCGCCGACAGCGGGGCCGAGCTTCTGGCCGAGACCCGGCCGCACTTCGCCGGCCCGGGGCCGCGCGCCTTCACTCCGCTCGCCTCGGCGAGCTTCCGGCTCGACGCGAGCTTCCGCGCCTACGACGGCGAGCGGCTGATGGGCCTCGGCCAGCCGCAGCACGGGCGGATGGACCTCAAGGGCACGGTCAACGCGCTGGTGCAGCAGAACACCGTGGCGGTCGTGCCCTTCGTGATCTCCTCGCGCGGCTACGGCTTCCTGTGGAACAACCCGGCGGTGGGCCGGGTCGAGTTCGCGGCGAACCTCACCCGCTGGCGGGCCGAGGCGACCCCGGGCCTCGACTACTGGATCACCGCCGGTGACGGCGCGCAGCAGATCCTGTCGTCCTATCTCGACGCCACCGGCCGGCCGCCGGTGATGCCCGATTGGGCCACCGGCTTCTGGCAGTGCAAGCTGCGCTACCGCACCCAGGCCGAGCTGCTCGACGTCGCCCGCGAATACCGCCGCCGCGGCCTGCCGCTGTCCTGCATCGTGATCGACTTCTTCCACTGGACGCGCCAGGGCGAATGGGCCTTCGATCCCGCCGACTGGCCCGATCCCGAGGGGCTGGTGGCCGAGCTCCGGGCGATGGGCATCGAGACCATGGTCTCGATCTGGCCGACGGTCGGCGCCAACGCGCGGCACTGGCGCGAGATGCGCGAGAAGGGCTATCTGCTGCGCGCCGAACGCGGCGTGCCGGTGCTCAACCAGTTCCCCGACAAGGATCCGTTCGGGCTCCACTTCCTCACCTATTACGACGCCTTCCACCCCGAGGCGCGCGACTTCCACTGGAACCTCGTGCGGCAGAACTACCTCGCGCGCGGGTTCCGCAACTTCTGGCTCGACAGCTGCGAGCCCGAGACCCGCCCCGCCCAGGCCGAACATGTGCGCACCTGCCTCGGCAACGGCGCCGAGATGCTGTCGGCCTATCCGAAGCTCCATGCCGACCGCTATGCCGAGGGGCTCAGGGCCGAGGGTATCGACGATGCGGTGCTGCTGGCGCGCTCCACCTGGGCCGGCGGGCAGCGCGCGCCGGTGATCCTCTGGTCGGGCGATGTCTGGTCCACCTGGGAGGACTTCCGCGCCCAGATCGCCGCCGGCTGCCACGCGGCGATGTCCGGGCTGGGCTGGTGGACCACCGACATCGGCGGCTTCTACGACGGCCACGGCGCCGACCCGGCCTTCCGCGAGCTGCTGATCCGCTGGTTCGAGTTCGGGGTGTTCTCGCCGGTCTGCCGGCTGCACGGCTTCCGCGTGCCCGAGGGCGTGCCGCCGCCCGGCCCGGGCCAGCCGGTGGATTACGGGGGCGACCTGTTCCGGCTGTTCACCGACACCGGCGGCGCCAACGAGGTCTGGTCCTTCGGCGACGAGGTGCTGGCGGTCGCGACCCGCCTGCTGGCGCTGCGCGAGCGGCTGCGCCCCTACGTCTCGGCGCTGATGCGTGCCTGGTCCGAGCGCGGCCAGCCGCCGATGCAGCCGGTCGCCTTCGCCCATCCCGAGGATCCCGCCGCCGCGACGCCCCACCAGTATCTGTTCGGTCCCGACATGCTGGTGGCCCCGGTGGTGGAACCGGGTGCCGCAACCCGGCGGGCGCACCTGCCCGCGGGCGACTGGGAACACGCCTTCACCGGCGCCGTCCTCGGCGGCGGCTGGCACGAGGTGCCCGCGCCCTACGGCGCGCCCCCGGTGTTCCTGCGCGCCGCCGCGGCGCCGGCGCTGCGCGCCCTCTTCGGCCGCTGACCCGCACCGGCGGCTGCCGGCATGTCCGGTCCGGAAATATCCCGGGGGGAGGCCGGCCCCGGAACGGGGCCGGGCGGGGGGCAGCGCCCCCCTTCCGCACCCTCGGCCGGGTCGCAGCGGATCGGCAGCGGCGCCCGCTGCCACCGCGCGCGGGCGGTGTGCGCTCACACCGGCGCATTCGGCCCTGCGGCGGCCGGCTCGGGAAGGAACCCGCGACCATCGGTGTCACCGTCAGGGGGCGGGAACCTCCACGAGCGGACCAACCGCACCGTCGCCGGCATCTGTCCGCAGGCCATGCACGACACCCTTGCCGCCGCGCGGAATGCCGAGCCCGGCATCGCCGCCGGCAGCGCGCCGCTGCAGGACCCCGGGCTCGGTCGGACGGCCGGGCGGATCGTCCGGACCGACGTGCTGATCCGGCGGGGTCAATCGGCGCACGGTCAGACAGGCGACACGGTCGGCGGGCGCGTGGTCGGGGCGGTCCGGGCGGGCAGGGGCGCCGTCTTCCTTCCGTTCCGCGACTTCGCCACCCATGGCGCCGGGCGCGACGCGGTCGGGGTCGCCGGCCGGCTGGCCGCCTTCGACGAGGCTCCGGGCGGGCGGATCGGCGATTATCTGCGCGACGCCGGCGACAGCGCCGCGCCGACGCTGCGCCTGTCAAACGGCGCGCTGGGCACCCTCGCCGCCACGCGCCTCGCCGCCGGCCATCTGAACGATCTGCCGCTCGGCCGCCACGGCGATGCCCGCGGTCTTCAGGTCTCGAGGCCTCGCTGGTCGGCGGGAGCGGCAGGCCGGGCACCTGCCTCGGCGCCGGCCTGCCCGCGGCCCGCCGGCGCGAGATCGCGGCGCCCGTGCTGCCGATGGCCTACGAACGGTTCGCCCGCGGCGATCCGGGGGCAGGGCGATCCCCGGCCGGAATTCGCGCGGCGCGGCCGTGCAGACGCTGCCCGACCCTGCCGAGCGCTCGGCGTCGGACGGGGGACGGGCGCTGCCCCTATGGGCGCGCGGGCGCCGCCGCGGTCGCGGAAGGGGGGGGCGCTGCCCCCCGCCGCGCGCTGCGCGGCTCCCCCCGGGATATTTCCGGACCGGACATGGGGCGGTCCGGATCGCCGGGATGGGGCGCGCCGATCGCGGCGGCCGGCACGACGGGCACCGGCCGCCGACAGAGGCCGGCTGCGGCCTGTGGTCAGAT
>CALDYW010000213.1 GCA_937944395.1 uncultured Paracoccaceae bacterium
GGCAGTTTCCGGCCCCGCTGAGGTCGAGCACATCGTCGTCCTCGCCGTCCTCGCCGCCGTCGACGACGTTGCCGGCCCGGCCGATGATCGTGTCGGCGTCGGCGCCGCCGTAGAGACGGTCGGGGCCGATACCGCCGATCAAGAGGTCGGTGCCGGCGCCGCCGGAAAGGATGTTGGCCCCCGATCCGCCCTGCAACGTGTCGGCGCCCGCGCCGCCCGACCCGGTGCCGGTGGCCCGGTTGACGTTCACGGCCGCGCCCGAGGCCGCATAGTCGGCGGTGTCGGTGCCCGAGCCGCCCTCCAGCCGGTCGGCCCCCGCACCTCCGATCAGCGTGTCGTTGCCGGCCCCGCCATAGAGCGAATCGCTGCCGGCCCCGCCATAGAGCGAATCGCTGCCGGCCCCGCCGAAGATCTGGTCGGCGTCCGGAGTTCCGGTGATGCTGTCGTGACCCGACGTGCCGTTGATGACCGCCACGATGGCCCGCCCCCGCCCGGGTCTTTTCGCCCGGTCCGTTCCCGCCTCGCGCCCGTGTTGCGGCGGGATTGTGGCGTAATTGCGGCGGCGGTCCCCGGTCCGCCGCAATGCCGCCGCAGCAGCGGGCGCCGGGGCGCCCTCGCGCGGGCGGGGGCACCGGTCCGCGCCCGCGACCCGCCGCGCCGGCGGCGCGGTTCGGGCTTGCGTCGAGCCCTTCGCCCCCGCGCCGGGCGGCGGCGGCGGCGGCGGCGCGGCGGCTTCAGGCCGGCCTTACGCTGGTGGTGACGTAGTTCACCGACAGGTCGCGGTCCGAGATCGACCACGACCAGCCCAGCGGGTCGAAGACGAAGCCCTTGCGGTCCACCGGATCGAGGCCCGCCGCCCGCAGATGCGCCCCGAGCTCGTCGGGCCGCAGGAACCTGCGCCAGTCGTGGGTGCCCTTCGGCAGCCAGCGCATCACCCATTCCGCGCCGACGATCGCCAGCGCGAAGCTCTTCGCCGTGCGGTTGATCGTCGAGCAGATCATCAGCCCGCCGGGGTTCAGAAGCCGCGCGCAGACGGCGAGGTAGGCGGCCGGATCGGGGACATGCTCGACCACCTCCATGTTCAGCACCACATCGAAGCGCTCGCCGGCCTCGGCCAGCGCCTCGGCGGTGGTGTGCCGGTAGTCGATCGCAAGCCCCGACTGCGCCGCGTGCAGCGCCGCCACGGGAATGTTGCGCGCCGCGGCGTCGGCGCCGGTGACCCGGGCGCCGAGTCGCGCCATCGGCTCGGACAGAAGCCCCCCGCCGCAGCCGATGTCGAGCAGCCGAAGGCCCGCGAAGGGCCGGTCGGCGGCCGGGTCGCGGCCGAACTCGGCGGCGATCTGGGCGGTGATGTAGTCGAGCCGGCAGGGGTTCAGCATGTGCAGCGGCTTGAACTTGCCGTTCGGATCCCACCATTCCGCGGCCATCCGCTCGAACTTCGCCACCTCGGCGGGGTCAATGGTGGTTGCCGTCGCGCTCATGCGGTCGATTCCCCCTTGCGTGCCCCGTGGCGGCGGGGCGACGGGCGTTATATAGGTCGGTCATGGACCGGACCGCAGGACAAAAGCGCGCGAGCGCCTTCCTTTTTCCCGCGATCGACCCCTTCGATCAGCGGATGATGGACACGGGCGACGGCCACCGCGTCTATGTCGAGCAATGCGGCAACCCCGGGGGCATCCCCGTGATCGTCCTGCACGGGGGGCCGGGGGGCGGATGCAGCCCTGCGATGCGGCGCTATTTCGACCCGGCCGACTACCGCATCGTGCTGTTCGACCAGCGCGGCTGCGGCCGGTCGCGCCCGCACGCGAGCGTCGAGGCCAATACCACCTGGCACCTCGTCGCCGACATCGAGCGCATCCGCGAGGCCCTGGGCGTTGCGCGCTGGGTGGTGTTCGGCGGCTCCTGGGGGGCGACGCTCGCGCTGATCTATGCCCAGCGCCACCCCGAGCGCGTCGCCTACCTGATCCTGCGCGGGGTGTTCCTGATGACGCGCGCCGAGCTCGACTGGTTCTACGGCGGCGGCGCCGGACAGTTCTTCCCCGACCAGTGGGAACGCTTCGTCGCGCCGATTCCGGCCGACGAGCGCGCCGACCTGATCGAGGCCTATCACCGGCGGCTGTTCTCGGGCGACCTGCCGCTCGAGACCCGCCTCGCCCGCACCTGGGCGCACTGGGAGAACGCGCTGGCCTCGATCGAGCACGAGGGCGCGGGCGGCGAGAGCCCGGCCGACTATGCCCGCGCCTTCGCCCGGCTCGAGAACCACTATTTCCGCCACGGCGGCTTTCTCGAGCGCGACGGGCAGATCCTGCAGGACATCGCCCAGATCGCCGAGATTCCGGCGACCATCGTGCAGGGCCGCTACGACATGATCTGCCCGCCGGTCAGCGCCTGGCGACTGGCCGAACGCTGGCGCCGCGCCGACCTCAGGCTGATCCCGCAGGCGGGCCACGCCCTCAGCGAACCCGGCATCAGTGCCGAACTCGTGCGCACGACGAACGCGGTGGCGCGGCGGGCGGCGGCGCTGGGGCTGTGAGGCGGCCCTTGCAACCCGCCCGGACGGGGCGTATATCCCCGGCATCAGCGGCGGTTCGGCCTCCACCCCCGAACCTCCACCGGCAGAGAACGGCGGGCCGCAAAGCCCGCCGTTTGCGTTTTCAGGATCGCCCCGACCGTGACCGATCTCGTCGCCCGGACCGCCCTCGACCGCCGCCTCGCGGACCTGGTCGAGCCCACCATCCGCGGGCTCGGCTACGAACTCGTGCGTCTGCGGCTGATGGGCGGGCAGCGCAAGACGCTGCAGATCATGGCCGACCGCCCCGGCGGCGGCATCGAGGTGGACGACTGCGCGAGGATCTCCACCGCCGTCTCGGCGCTGCTCGACGTCGAGGATCCGATCGCCGAATCCTACACGCTCGAGGTCTCCTCGCCCGGGATCGACCGGCCGCTGACGCGGCTTGCGGACTTCGACGCCTGGGAGGGGTTCGAGGCGCGGCTGGAGACGACCGAGCTGATCGACGGCCGCCGGCGCTTCCGCGGCACGCTGCAGGGCACCGAGGGCGACGAGGTGCTGATCGGCATCGAGGGCCCGGCGGGCGAGGCGCTGACCATCGGGCTGAGGTTCGACTGGCTGGCCGACGCCAAGCTGGTGCTGACCGACGATCTGATCCGCGCCGCGCTGCGCCAGCGCAAGCATGCGGTCGAGTTCGACCCGGACCGCTTCGACGCGGTCGAGGAGGACCGGGGCGACACCGACGGCGAGCGCGACCACGACACCCCGACCGAAACCGCCGGCACCACCGCCGGCAAGGAGGACTGAGACATGGCGATCACCTCGGCCAACCAGCTCGAGCTGCTGCAGACCGCCGACGCGGTCGCGCGCGAGAAGATGATCGACCCGGCGCTGGTGATCGAGGCGATGGAGGAAAGCCTCGCCCGCGCCGCCAAGAGCCGCTACGGCAGCGAGATGGACATCCGCGTGAAGATCGACCGCAAGACCGGGCGGGCGAACTTCACCCGCGTGCGCACGGTCGTGCCCGACGACGGGGTGGAGAACTACCAGGCGCAGTTCACCGTCGAGCAGGCCCGCCCCTACTTCGCCCCGCCGCGCGCGGGGCGCGAGGAATACTGGCTGCGCGGCGGCCGCCGGATCGACCCCGCCGAGGGCGGCGGGCCCGAGATCGGCGACGAGTTCCACGAGGCGGTGCCGCCGGTCGATCTCGGCCGGATCGCGGCGCAGTCGGCCAAGCAGGTGATCCTGCAGAAGGTCCGCGAGGCCGAGCGCG
>CALDYW010000214.1 GCA_937944395.1 uncultured Paracoccaceae bacterium
CGCGCCTCGGCCGCCCTGGTCATTGGCCATCGCCTCGGGCGTCGCGCCTTCCTCGACCAGCACCTGGTCGAGCCCGACCTCGAGCTTGCGCCGGATGCGGCCGGGATCGGCGTCAGTGGTCTCGCCCTCGACGTAGAACGAGAGCGCGCGCCGCCACTGGAAGCGCGCCTCGGTATGGCGCCCGACCATCCAGTACACATCGCCGAGGTGGTCGTTCACCACCGGATCGGTCGGCATCAGGGCCGCGGCGCGCTCCATCGGTTCCACCGCCTCGGCATAGCGGCCGAGCCGGTAGAACGCCCAGCCGAGGCTGTCGATGATGTAGCCGTCATCGGGACGGGCAGCGACGGCGCGCTCGATCATGTCGAGCGCCTCGTCGAAGTTCCGGCCGAGTTCGAGGTAGGAATAACCGAGGTAATTCAGAACCTGCGGCTGATCGGGCTCGAGTTCCAGCGCCTTGCGGAAATCGGCCTCGGCCTGCTGCCAGCGGCCGGTCCGCTCGTGGGTGATCCCGCGCAGGTAGTAGAGCACCCAGTGCGTCGGATCCTCGACCGGCAGCGCGGCGATCGCGGCGTCATAGGCCCGCGAGGCCTCGTCGAACCGGTCCATCCGGCGCAAAAGGTCGCCGAGGGCGCGGTGGACGTCGGGAAGCCCGACGTGGCTTTCGGCCAGCGCCGTCAGCGCCTCGAGCGCGGCGTCGCTGCGGCCGGCGGCGTGAAGCGCCTCGGCCCGGCCCATCTCGGCGATGTGGAAGGCGGGGTCGTCGGGGGCGATGCGGCCGTAGGCCTCGGTGGCGAGCTCGTACTGGCCCTGCCGCTCGAGGATCGAGGCCGACAGCAGGATCGCGTCGGTGTGGCCGGGCGCCAGCGCCTCGGCGGCACGGCTGTAGAGCAGCACGTAGGAATCGCCGGCCTCGGTGTTCAGCACGCTGGCGACCGTGAAGAAGACCTCGGCAATGCCCTCGACCGGCGATGTGACCAGGTCGAAGGGGGCCGGATCGGCCGCCTCGAGCCGCGTGCGCATGCGCGCCACGGTCGGCTCGGGGTCGGCGCCGAAGGCGCGGTCGAGAAGCGCGATCGCGTCGCCGAACCGCTCGAGCTGGGCCAGAACCTCGGCCCAGGCCAGGACGCCGCGGCGCCCGAGCGGGAAGCGGCCGCCCTGTTCCTGTGCGGCAAGCAATGCCTCGGCGCCCTCGAAGTCGCCGACCGATGCGAGGGCGAGGGCCTTGTGATAGGCGCCGAAGGCCGAAAGTGCGCGGTTCTCGATCACCCGGTCGAAGGCGGACAGGGAGTCGGCCACCCGCCCGGCGGCAAGCAGCGCCCAGCCCTTCACCAGCCCGTCCACGAGGGGCCCGATCTCGCGCCCCGCGGCATAGTCGTCGAGGATCGCGCCGAACGATTCGCGGCGCACCTCGTCAGCCAGCAGCACAAGCTCTGCCACCGCGCTGCGGCCCGAGGTCGTCTCGCGCAGGCGCCGGGCGATCGGGGCGGCGGCGTCGAGGCTGCCGATCCCCATGAAGGCGACGACCGCGCCCTCGAGCAGGGCGGGATTGGAGGGATCGAGTGCCACGGCGCGCTGGTAGTAGCGCGCGGCGGCGCGGTAGTCGTTGCCGGTGGTGGCCGAGCGCGCGGCCAGGTAGGCGCCCGCAAGGCCTTCGGCCGGCGCCGGCAGCGGTGCGAGACCCGCGACGGCAAGCAGGGCCGCGAGCACGGCGGAACGAAGCGAGGGGCGCGGCATGGCGTCTCCGGGAACAAGCTTCCGGGGAAGGTAGCCCCGCCACACCCGGCTGGCAATCGCAGGCGGTCGCGAGCGCGGCGGCGACCGGCTCAAAGGCGCGTTACATGTTCGGGTAGTTGGGCCCGTCGCCGCCCTGGGGCGTCGTCCAGACGATGTTCATGGAGGGATCCTTGATGTCGCAGGTCTTGCAGTGGACGCAGTTCTGGAAGTTGATCTGGAAACGCGCCGCCTCGCCCTCGCCCACCACTTCGTAGACCCCGGCCGGGCAGTAGCGCTGCGCCGGTTCGGCGTATTTCGGAAGGTTGACGGCGATCGGCACCGTCGGGTCCAGGAGCCTGAGGTGGGCGGGCTGGCCCTCGTCGTGGTTGGTTCCCGAGAAGGCGACGTTGGTCAGGCGGTCGAACGACAGGCGCCCGTCGGGCCGGGGATACTCGATCGGCTTGTGGTCCTTCGCAAGCCCGGTCGCCTCGGCATCGGACTTGCGGTGGTGCAGGGTGCCGAGCAGGCTCAGGCCGAACAGGTTGTTCGTCCACATGTCGAAACCGCCCACGGCCAGCGAGGCCAGCAGCCCGTTCCGCGACCAGAGCGGCTTGACGTTGCGCACGCGCCTGAGGTCACGTCCGACCGGCCCCTCGCGCAGCACGGTCTCGTATTCGGCCAGCTCGTCGCCCGACCGGCCGGCGGCGATCGCCGCGGCGGCGGCCTCGGCGGCGGCGATGCCCGAGAGCATCGCGTTGTGGTTGCCCTTGATCCGGGGAACGTTCACCAGCCCCGCCGAGCAGCCGAGCAGCGCGCCGCCCGGAAACACGACCTTGGGGATCGACTGCCAGCCGCCCTCGCTGATCGCGCGTGCGCCGTAGGCGACGCGCTTGCCGCCCTCGAGCAGCGCCGCCACCATCGGATGGTGCTTGAAGCGCTGGAATTCCATGTAGGGATAGAGCCAGGGATTGGCGTAGTCGAGGTGAACCACGAAGCCGACGAACACCTGGTTGTTGTCGATGTGGTAGATGAACGATCCGCCGCCGGCGTTGCGTCCCAGCGGCCAGCCCATCGTGTGGGTGACGCTGCCCGGGCGGTGCCGCGCCGGGTCGATCTCCCAGATCTCCTTCATGCCCAGGCCGAATTTCTGCGGATCGCGGCCCTTCTGCAGGTCGAAGCGGGCGATCGCCTGTTTCGACAGCGAGCCGCGCGCGCCCTCGGCGAGAAAGACATACTTGCCGCGCAGTTCCATGCCGGGCTCGTAGGCGGGCCCGGGCGTGCCGTCGGGGTTGCGGCCGAACTCGCCGGCGACGACGCCGGCGACGCGCCCGTCCCCGCCCCAGACGAGCTCGGAACAGGCCATGCCGGGGAAGATCTCGACCCCCAGCCCCTCGGCGATGCCGGCCAGCCAGCGGCAGACGTTGGCCATGCTGACGATGTAGTTGCCGTGGTTCGACATCAGCGGCGGCATCGGCCAGTTCGGGAGGCGCAGCTGCCCGGCCTCGCCGAGGATGTAGAAGTTGTCCTCGGTCACCGGCACGGTGACCGGGGCGCCCATCCCGCGCCAGTCGGGCAGCAGGGCATCGAGGCCCGAAGGATCGAGCACCGCACCCGACAGGATGTGGGCGCCGACCTCGGAGCCCTTCTCGAGCAGGACGACCGACAGTTCGGGGTCGATCTGCTTGAGGCGAATCGCGGCGGACAGTCCCGCCGGCCCCGCGCCGACGATCACCACATCGTAATCCATCGCCTCGCGCGTGACCTCGGCCATGCCGTTCTCCCCCTTCCGTCGCCCTGCCGCGGCGGCGCAACTTTGTTTCGGCCGCGCATGGGATCTAGCGACAACGGCGGCGAAGGGCAATCGCGACGCGGCGGCGCAGGTGCGCCGGTGCGGCCGCCCTCCGGCGCGCGGGCCTGCCTCTTGCCTTTTGCGCAAGGCTCGGCTTGGGTGGAGGCGCAACGGGAACGTCGCGGCCGCGACGACCGGATGCCTGCCTGCGATTGGACCGATGGAAAAGATACCGATCACCCGCGCGGGGTTCGACGCGCTCGAGGAGGAGTTGCGGCAGCTGAAGTCGCAGGAACGTCCGGCGGTGATCCGGGCGATCGCCGAAGCGCGCGAGCACGGCGACCTCAGCGAGAATGCCGAGTATCACGCGGCGCGCGAGAAGCAGAGCTTCATCGAGGGCCGGATCAAGGAGCTGGAGGGCATCCTCGCCCGCGCCGAGGTGATCGACCCGGCGCGGCTGTCGGGATCGGTCAAGTTCGGCGCCACGGTGACGCTGATCGACGGGGAGACCGAGGAGGAACGCACCTTCACCATCGTCGGCGAGGTCGAGGCGAACATCGAGCTCGGCCTTCTGAACATCCGGTCTCCGCTGGCGCGGGCGCTGATCGGCAAGGAAGAGGGCGACTGCGTCGAGGTGCGAACCCCGGGCGGCGAACGCAGCTACGAGATCGTCTCGATCCGCTACGGCTGACCGGCCGCGCGGGCGCAGGGCGGGGAGATGGCGGAAGGCAGGGAAGAGTCCGGACTGGACCTCGGGGTCTACGGTCGCCGCCCCGAACCTGCACGGCTGACGGTGACCGAACTTGTGGCCGGGGCGCTTTCGGCGCTCTGGCTGCTGGCGACCGGCGTGTTCTTCCTCGTCACCCCGTCGTCGGCGGGGGAGGGGCCGTCCGAGGCCCTGACGCGGGTCATGGTGCTGATGGCGGTGTTCCTGCCGATCGCGCTGATCTGGGTTGCGGCGGCGGCGATGCGCACCGCGCGGATGTGGCGCGAGGATGCCGCGCGGCTGCAGGCGGCGGTGGATGCGCTGCGTGCGGCCTATGTCGCGCAGTCTCAGGCCTCGGCGCTGGTGGTGCGGCCGGCGGCGGTGGCCGAGCGGCGCGGCGGGGCGCTGGCGGCCGCGGGCCGGGCCGCCGAGCCGCCGCCCGCCACCTTCGTCTCGCGCCGCGACGAGCCGGCCCGG
>CALDYW010000215.1 GCA_937944395.1 uncultured Paracoccaceae bacterium
CCGGGCGAAGGCCGCCGGATCGAGCCGCGCCCGGTCGAGCGCGGCCCGGTCGCGCAGCAGGGTCACGCAGATCGGCAGTCCGGTCGAGACGATTTGCGGCGTTGCGGCGATGTCGCCGGGGACGAGGCCCGCGACCTCGGCTACCAGGTCGCCCGGAACCTCCTCGCCCCAGACCGGTGCGGGCTGGATCATCGAGATCCGACCGTCGGCCAGAAGTTCGAGGCCGATCCGCCCCGCCCCGGTCTCGAGCGCCAGGGTCCCGGCTCCGGCCATGCCGGCATCGCGCAGGGCCGCGGCCGCGGCGAGCAGCGGATGGCCGGCAAAGGGCACCTCGCGGTCGGCCAGGAAGATCCGCACCCGCCAGTCCGCTGCCGACGAGGGCCCGACGAAGGCGCATTCGCTGAGCGAGGTCTCGCGGACCAGCGCAAGGCAGGTCAGGTCGGGCAGTGCCCCGCCGTCGAACACCACCGCGCAGCCGTTGCCGCCGAAGGGTCGGTCGGAGAAGGCATCGACCCAGGCGACCGGCCAGGCGCGGCGCATCGCGGCGCCGCGCGCTCAGTGCGCGTGGACGGGGGCGAGGTCGTTCTGGCGCGCCAGCGCGAAGGCGAGGCTGCGGTCGCGCACCAGCGCCAGCCGCTCGCCGGTTCCCGCATGCACGGCATAAAGGGTCTCGATCCCCGATGCCTGCCGGCGGATCTCCTCGGGAAGGTCGGCCACCGCCACCGGGCGGACATAGACGATCCTCTGGCCGGTCTCGGGTCCGAAGTCGTATTTCGTGTCCATAGCCTGTCCTTTTCGCCTCAGCTTTTCCGGATCCGGATGGTCTGCACCAACGGCTCGGGCTCGGCCCGGGCGAGATCGATGTGCAGCAGCCCGTTCTCCAGGAGCGCCCCGGTGACCTCGACGCCGTCGGCCAGCACGAAGGCGCGCTGGAACTGCCGGGCCGCGATGCCGCGATGCAGGAACACGCGCCTCGGGTCGGCCTCGGGGCCGCGACCGCGGACGACAAGCTGACGGTCCTCCACCGTGATCGACAGATCTTCGTCGCGGAAGCCCGCGACAGCGAGGGTGATGCGGTAGGCACGTTCCCCCGTCTGCTCGATGTTGAACGGCGGGTAACCGTCGCCGGCGGTCTTGGCGGCGCGCTCGACCAGCCGTTCGAGATCCTCGAAGCCGAGCAGGAACGGATGCGCCCCGAAGGTCGGTTTCGTCATCGGCGATGTCCTCGTGCAAGCGACATGGCAGTTCGGTCCCGGTTCCGGCAACCTGTGCCGAATATGGGCAGGCGCCGCGGCGGCGGCAAGTCCCCCGGCGGCACCGGCCCCCCCGCGGCGCCGGCGGCCGCGCGGGCGGCCGCGCGGGCGGCGGTGCCTGCGTCACGCGCCGACTTGCCGGCGCTTTGCGCGGACACCGGAATCGGGCTATCCTTCGCGCTGGCCTCGGGACGAGTAGCCGCATCATGAACGCACCGCTGGAGATGGATCAGGACGAGGTTTTGCGCGTCCGGCTTGCCGTGCTGAAGTCCGATCACCGCGACCTCGACGAGGCGATCCGGGCGCTCGAGGCGACGGGACGCGGCGATCAGCTGACGCTGCGGCGCCTGAAGAAGCAGAAGCTGCTCCTCAAGGACCGGATCCGCTTGATCGAGGACCAGCTCACCCCCGACATCATCGCCTGACCCGCCATTGCACCGCCGGGGGGCGGGGCTATAGTCGGCGCTCCGAGGCGGGGAGGCTTGCATGGCAGCG
The DNA here is from genome assembly GCA_937944395.1 of uncultured Paracoccaceae bacterium. Classification (GTDB taxonomy): domain Bacteria; phylum Pseudomonadota; class Alphaproteobacteria; order Rhodobacterales; family Rhodobacteraceae; genus CALDYW01. The sequence continues at coordinate 1,749 of CALDYW010000215.1, forward strand.
CGGGTGGGCATCGTCATGGGAAGCACCTCGGACTGGCCGACCCTCGGCGCGGCCGCGGCGGTGCTCGACGAGCTCGGCGTGGCGCACGAGGCCCGGATCGTCTCGGCGCACCGCACGCCCGACCGGCTCTGGGCCTACGGCGCCGAGGCGGCCCGACGGGGCATCGGGGTCATCGTGGCCGGCGCCGGAGGCGCGGCGCATCTGCCCGGGATGCTGGCCTCGAAGACACTGCTCCCGGTGATCGGCGTGCCGGTCGAGACGCGGGCGCTCGGCGGGCTCGACAGCCTGCTGTCGATCGTGCAGATGCCGCGCGGCACGCCGGTTGCGACGATGGCGATCGGCCCGGCGGGTGCGGCGAATGCGGGCCTGATGGCGGCGCAGATCCTCGCCCTGTCCGATCCGGCGCTGGCGGCGCGGCTGGCCGCCTGGCGGGCGGCGCTGGCCGCCTCGGTGCCCGAGGTGCCCGGGGTGCCCGGGGTGCCCGAGGTGCCCGGGGTGCCCGAAGCGCCCGGAACCGCGGCGGATGGCTGAGCCGCCGGCGCCCCTGCCCGCGGGCAGCGTCATCGGCATCCTGGGCGGAGGGCAGCTCGGCCGGATGCTGGCGATGGCGGCGGCGCGGCTGGGCTACCGCGCGCGGGTGTTCGACCCCGCGCCCGACGCTCCGGCGGGCCATGTCGCGCCGCTGACGGTGGCCGACTGGTCGGACGGCGCGGCCCTTGCCGGCTTCGCCCGCGGCTGCGCCGTCGTCACCTACGAGTTCGAGAACATTCCCCCCGGTGCTGCCGCGACGGTGGCCGCCGAGGCGCCGTTGCGGCCGGGGCTGCGGCCCCTCGAGGTGGCGCAGGACCGTCTGCCCGAAAAGACCTTCCTCGCCGGCCTCGGCCTGAAGGTGGCGCCCTTCGCGGCGGTATCCGGCCCGGCCGACCTGGTCGCGGCGCTGGAGCGGATCGGAACGCCCGCGATCCTCAAGACCCGCCGGCTCGGCTACGACGGCAAGGGGCAGGCGCGGATCGATGCGCCCGGGGAGGCCGAAGCTGCCTGGGCGGCGATCGGCGCGACACCGGCGATCCTCGAGGGGGTGGTGGAGTTCGCGCGCGAGATTTCGGTCATCGCCGCGCGCGGGCTCGGCGGCGAGGTCGCGGCCTATGATCCGGGCGAGAACCTGCACGCGGGCGGGATCCTGCGACGGACCGCCGTTCCGGCGCGGCTGCCGGCCCGGCTCCGGGCCGAGGCGGTTCTGGCGGCGGGACGGATCCTGAACGCGCTCGACCATGTCGGTGTCATCGGGGTCGAGATGTTCGTCACCCCGTCGGGGCTGGTGGTGAACGAGATCGCCCCGCGCGTGCACAATTCCGGCCACTGGACCGAGGCCGGCTGCGCCGTGGACCAGTTCGAACAGCACATCCGCGCCATCTGCGGCTGGCCGCTCGGCGATGGCGCGCGTCACGCCGACGTCGAGATGGAGAACCTGATCGGCGAGGACATCCTGCGGGTGCCCGAGATCGCCCGCGAGGCCGGCGCGCGGCTGCACCTCTACGGCAAGGCCGAGGCCCGGCCGGGCCGGAAGATGGGCCATGTCAACCGCCCGCGTCCGCGCGGCTGACCCGCGGGCAGGCCGCGCCGCAGATACCGCCGGCGGCGCGGGC
>CALDYW010000216.1 GCA_937944395.1 uncultured Paracoccaceae bacterium
CTTCTCGCCGTCCCCCGCCCCGCCATCTGACAATCGCGCCGCACCGCAGAAATCACGCAAGCCACTGAAACACCGCGCAATCACGCCTTTTCCCACATTTTCCCGCTCCCCGCCCCCAAAGCCCAACCGTCTGACAACTCATAGTCCGCGCCGGGGCGGTGCCCGGTGGCCGCGCGCCGGGCGCGACCCCCCTGGGCGGGCCGGCATGCGCGGCGCATCCGGGGTGGTCTCAGTGGAAGTCGCGGCTGGGGAACAGCTTGCGCGCCTGCTCGCGCGGGTGGCGGGCGCTGCGGACCGGGGCGGCGCGCCCCGCGACCGGCCGCCGCGCCTCGTCGCCGCGCCCGCCCGTCGGGTCGATCGCGAGGCCCACCGGCCCGGCGATGCCGGCCAGCCGGTCGGACAGATCCTCGACCGTGTCGGCGATGACGTGGATCACGGCGCCCTCCCGCTGCACCCGGCCGGCGACCCGCAGCAGCCGCCCCCCGATCACCGCCCGGCGGAAGCGGTCGTAGACCCTCGGCCAGACGATGACGTTCGACACCCCCGTCTCGTCCTCGAGGGTGATGAAGATCACGCCCGAGGCCGTCCCGGGCCGCTGCCGGGTGATGACGAGGCCGCAGACGGCGACCCGCGGCCCGGTCCCGTCGCGCGGCATCGCTGCCGGCAGGTCTGCATGGGCGACAAGGCCCGGCAGGCCGGGGCGCAGAAGCTCCATCGGATGGGCGCGCAGGGACAGGCGCAGCGCGAGGTAATCCTCGATCACCGCCTCGCCCAGGGTCATGCGCGGCAGCGCCACGGCGGGTTCGGCGATGCCCTCGCCGTCCGGGCCGAAGAGGGGCAGGGGGGCCGGTGCCCGGATCGCCTGCACCGCCCAGACGGCATCGCGGCGGCTGAGGCCGAGCGGGGCGAAGGCGTCCGCCTCGGCCAGCCGCGCGAGGCCCGCGGGCGCCACGCCCGCCCGCCGCCACAGGCTTTCGACATCGGGATAGCCGTTGCCGCGCGCGGCGGCGATCCAGCCCGCATCCTCAGCCTTCAGGCCCTTGACCAGCCGGAACCCCAGCCGCAGCGCCAGCCGCCCGTCGGCGCGCGGTTCCAGCGTGCAGTCCCATTCGGAATGGTTGACCGACACCCCCCGCACCTCCACCCCGTGCTCGCGCGCGTCGCGCACGATCTGGGCGGGCGCGTAGAAGCCCATGGGCTGGCTGTTCAGAAGCGCGCAGGCGAAGGCTGCCGGATGGTGCCGCTTCATCCAGGCCGAGGCATAGACCAGAAGCGCGAAGGACGCCGCGTGACTTTCGGGAAAGCCGTATTCCCCGAACCCCTCGATCTGCGCGAAGCAGCGTTCGGCGAAGTCGGGCGCGTAGCCGCGCTCCAGCATCCCCCGGATGAAGCGGTCGCGGAACGTCCCGATGGTGCCCATCCGCTTGAACGTGGCGAGGCTGCGGCGCAGCCGGTCGGCCTCCTCGGGCGTGAAGCCGGCCGCGACCACCGCGATCTGCATCGCCTGCTCCTGAAAGAGCGGCACCCCCAGCGTGCGTTCGAGCACCCCCCGCAGCTCGGTCGAGGGCAGGTCCACCGGTTCCTTCCCCTGCCGCCGGTTGATGTAGGGATGCACCATGCCGCCCTGGATGGGCCCCGGGCGCACGATGGCCACCTCGATGGCAAGGTCATAGAAGCAGCGCGGGCGCATCCTGGGCAGAAAGTTCATCTGCGCGCGCGACTCCACCTGGAAGACCCCGACCGCATCGGCCGCACACAGCATGTCGTAGACCGCCGGATCCTCCTTGGGCACGGTTTCGAGATCGAGCCGCGGCCCCCCGTGCGCCGCGATCAGGTCGAACCCCTTGCGCAGGCAGGTCAGCATCCCGAGCGCCAGGATATCGACCTTGAGGATCCCCAGGGCGTCGATGTCGTCCTTGTCCCATTCGATGACGGTGCGCCCCTCCATCGCCGCGTTCTCGATCGGGCAAAGCTCGTCGAGCCGCCCCCTGGTGATCACGAAGCCGCCGACATGCTGGGAAAGGTGCCGCGGAAAGCCGATGATCTGGCCGATCAGCTCCAGCGTCTGCATGAGCCGCCGGTCGGCGGGATCGAGCCCGATCTCGGCCAGCCGGGCAGGGTCGGGCGGCGCGGCCGACCAGCCCCAGCTCTGCCCCGCCAGCGCCGCGCAGACATCGTCCGACAGGCCCATGACCTTGCCCACCTCGCGGATCGCGGCCCGGCTGCGGAAATGGATGACGGTCGCGGTCAGCCCCGCCCGGTCGCGGCCATAGCGGTCGTAGATCCACTGGATCACCTCTTCCCGCCGCTCGTGCTCGAAGTCCACGTCGATGTCGGGCGGCTCTCCCCGCGCCTCGGACATGAAGCGTTCGAACACCATCGTGATCACGTCAGGCGCCACCTCGGTGATGCCGAGCGCATAGCAGATGACCGAGTTCGCGGCCGACCCCCGCCCCTGGCACAGGATCCCGCGCGACCGGGCGAAAGCCACGATGTCGGCCACCGTCAGGAAATAGGCGGCGAACCCCAGGGTGCGGACGATCCGCAGCTCCTTCACCACCTTCTCCATCGTCCCTGCAGGCACGCCCGCCGGAAAGCGGCGGCGCAGCCCCTCGGCCGTCAGCCGCTCGAGGCGGGCCTGCGGCCCTTCGTCCCCCGCCGCCTCGTCGGGGTATTCGTAGGCGAGTTCGTCAAGGCTGAAGGTGCAGGCGTCGGCGATCTCGACCGTCCGGCGGATGGCGGCGGGGTGGCGGCGGAAGAGCCGCGCCATGTCGGCAGCACCCTTCAGCCGCCGTTCGGCATTGGGCAGCGCCAGCCGCCCGATGCGGTCGATCGTCAGCCCCGTGCGCAGGCAGGTCAGCACGTCGGCCAGCCGCCGCCGCGCGGCTGTGTGCATCAGCACGTCGCCGCAGGCCACCATCGGCACGCCGGCCGCCTGCGCCAGCGCCAGGCAGGCGTCGAGCCGCTGCCGGTCGCGCCCGTCATAGCGGGGAACGGCACCGGCGTGCACCGCGCCGGGATATTGGCGGGCAAGCGCCGCGATCTCGGCCGCCGCCGCCCGCAGCGCGGCCTCGTCCAGCGCCAGGGGATCGGGCGGCAGGGCGACCAGCATCGCCCCCTCGAGCGCCCCCGGCCCGCCGGGCGCACCCCCGCCGGCGGCAGGCCCGCCCGCTCCGGCCTCGCCCTGCCCCGCATCGGCCGGCAGCGGCGCGGCCAGGTCGGCCCGCACCAGGCGGCAGTCGCCCTTCGCCGCCCGCCGCTTGCCGAGGCTCAGAAGGCGCGACAGCCGCGCATAGGCGGCCCGGTCGCGCGGGAGCGCCAGCCATTCCACCGCGCTGTCGGCCAGCACCAGCCGCGCCCCCACGATCAGCCGCGGCAGCGTCGATCGGGCGTCCACGGCCAGGTCCGCGGTCGTGCCGAAATCCTGCCGGCTGGACGGGTCGATCCGGGCCGCGCTGCGCACGCGGATGCGGCTGCCCTTGGAGTCGGGGTCGCGCTCGGCCCGGCTGCGCACCGGCGGCGCGGCGACGGGCGCGGCCGGAACGGCCCCCGGCACCCCGCCCGCCGCGCCCCCGCCCGCCGCTCTGCTGTCCGCCGCGCCCCCGGCCGCCGCGCGCGCGGTCCCGGCTGCCCCATCCCCGCATGCCCCGTTCCCGGTCGGCAATCCGCTGCGTCGTGGTCGCCCGTCCCCCCGGCCGCCCGCCGCGCCCCCCCCCGCCGCCTGCGACTTCATCTTGTCCGAAATACTCCCG
>CALDYW010000217.1 GCA_937944395.1 uncultured Paracoccaceae bacterium
CGCGGCCGGCGAGATCGATGCCCTGGTGCGCAGCGAGCGCGAGCAGGTTCTGCAGATGTTCGTGACCGCGATCCTGGTGTCGATCGGGCTCAGCCTGGTGCTGGCCTCGACCATCGCCAACCCGCTTTCCGACCTCGCCGCCGCGGCCGAACTCGGCCAGGATCGGAACGCCCGCAAGCTCAGCCCCGCGCGGGTGCGCATCCCCGACCTCTCGGCCCGCCCGGACGAGATCGGACGGCTTTCGGCGGCGATCCGCGGGATGGTCGCGGCGCTCTACGACCGGATCGAGGCGAACGAGCAGTTCGCTGCCGATGTCGCGCACGAGATCAAGAACCCGCTCGCCTCGCTGCGCTCGGCCGTCGGCAGCCTGCGGATGGTGAAGAAGGAGGAGCAGCGCCAGAAGCTGCTCGACGTGATCGAGCACGACGTGCGCCGCCTCGACCGGCTGGTCAGCGACATCTCGAACGCCTCGCGGCTGGACAGCGAGCTGGTGAAGGAGGAGGAGGAGAGCTTCGACCTTCTGCGGATGCTCGCCACCGTGGCCGAGCACCTCGGCCGCGAGGCGGCCGAGAAGGGGGTGGACTTCATCACCGACCTGCCGCCCCAGCCGATCGTGATCCAGGGGCTCGAGGCGCGTCTGGCGCAGGTCTTCGTGAACCTCATCACCAACGCGATCTCGTTCTGCGAGGACGGCGACGCGGTGCGGCTCTGGGTGCGCAAGCGCGACAACCGCGTGCTGGTGGTGGTCGAGGATACCGGGCCGGGCATTCCCGAACAGGCGCTGAACAAGATCTTCAACCGCTTCTACTCGGAACGTCCGCCCGGGCAGTTCGGCAACCATTCGGGCCTCGGGCTCGCGATCTCCAAGCAGATCGTCGAGGCGCACGGCGGCGTGATCTGGGCCGAGAACATCCGCCCGACCGATGCCGACGTGACCTCCGAGCCGCTCGGCGCCCGCTTCGTCGTGGGCCTTCCGGTGTGACCGGGGCGCGGCGCCGGGGGGGCCCGGGGTCGCGCCCGAACCCGGCGCCGGGCCGGCCCGCGCGGCCGCCGGGGCCGGCGCCGTGACTGGGCCGGTGGAAACCGTCCTGCATGCCTCGGCGGTGGCGGTTGCGGGGCGCGCAGTCCTGATCACCGGCCCCGCCGGATCGGGCAAATCCACGCTGGCGCTCGATCTGCTCGCCCTCGGGGCGGGTCTCGTCGCCGACGACCGGACCCGGCTGTTCCGCCACGGCGGCGCGGCGGGACCGCCGGTCGCCGCCGCCCCGCCGGCCATCGCCGGGCTGATCGAGGTGCGCGGGGTCGGCATCCTGCGGGTGCCGGCCGCCCCGCCCACGCCGGTGGCCCTGGTCGTCGATCTGGGCACGGCGGAGACGGAGCGCCTGCCGCCCGAACGCCAGATCGTGCTGCTCGGCCATCCGCTGCGCCTGCTGCGCCGCCCGCCGACTCCAAATCCCGCCGCCGCGCTCTATGTCTGGCTCAGCGGACACCAGTGCGCATGAGCCGCCCGCCCCCGCCGTCGATGACCGCCACCCGCCCCGCGCCCCTGCACCGCCTCGTCCTGGTCACCGGCCCCTCCGGGGCGGGCCGTTCGACCGCGATCGCCGCGCTCGAGGACGCCGGGCACGAACCGATCGACAACATGCCGCTGTCGCTCATCCCGCGGCTGCTCGACGGTCCGCCGCACGGCCGGCCGCTGGCGCTGGGCCTCGATGTGCGCAACCGCGACTTCAGCGTCGCCGCGGTGATCGAACTGATCGACCGTCTGGCCGCCGATCCCGAGGTCGCGGCCGAGGTTCTCTATCTCGACTGCCGCCCCGATGTGCTGGTCAAGCGCTTTTCCGAGACGCGCCGGCGCCACCCGCTGGCCCCTGCCGAGACGCCGGCCGAGGGCGTGGAGCGCGAGATCGACCTCTTGCTCCCGCTCCGGGCGCGCGCCGATGTGCTGATCGACACCTCCGACCTGACGCTGCACGACCTGCGCGCCGAGGTGGCGCGCTGGTTCGGATTGCCGGGGCCCGAACGCCTTGCCGTTTCGGTGCAGAGCTTCTCCTACAAGCGCGGCGTGCCGCGCGGGCTCGATATGGTGTTCGACTGCCGGTTCCTGCAAAACCCCTACTGGTCGGAAGCGTTGAGAGGCCGTGACGGCAACGATCCGGCGGTTGCGGGCTTCATCGCCGAGGATCCCCGCTTCGGACCCTTCTTCGCGCAGGTGGCGGCACTCGTCGAGTTCCTGCTGCCGGCCTATGTGGCCGAGGGCAAGTCGCACCTGGCCATCGGCTTCGGCTGCACCGGAGGTCAGCACAGGTCGGTGATGGTGGCCGAACGGCTGGCTGCAAGACTTGCGGAGGCCGGGTGGCAGGTGTCTAAGAGGCATCGGGAACTGGAACGGCGGGCCGAGGGGCCGGCCGTGCGCAAGGCGGGATAGGCGGCGGGTGATCGGCATCGTGATCGTCGCCCACGGCGGGCTGGCGCGGGAATACCTGGCCGCGGTCGAGCATGTGGTCGGCAAACAGGAAGGCATCCTTGCCATCGCGATCGAACCCGACCACGACCGCAGGGCGAAGGAACGCGAGATCTGCGAGGCCGCCGATGCCGTGGACGCGGGAGACGGGGTGGTGGTGGTCACCGACATGTTCGGCGGCACGCCGTCGAACCTGTCGCTTCTCGCCTGCAGATCCTCGAATCGGCGGATCATCTACGGCGCCAACCTGCCGATGCTGATCAAGCTGGCGAAGTCGCGCCGCCTGCCGGTTCCCGAGGCCGTCGCCGGGGCGCTCGCCGCCGGGCGCAAATACATCGACAGCTTCGATGCAAGCCCGCGGAGGGCCGATGGAACCGGCTGAGGCCCTGCGCGAGCACCGGCGCCTGCGCATCGTCAACGAGAAGGGGTTGCACGCGCGCGCCTCGGCGCGCTTCGTCGAGACGGTCGAGCGGTTCGACGCCGAGGCGCGCGTCAGCCGCGACGGGATGACGGTCTCGGGCGACTCGATCATGGGGCTTTTGATGTTGGCAGCCTCGAAGGGAACCACTATTGAAGTCGAGACCCGCGGACCCGAGGCCCGCGGCCTTGCCGATGCTCTCGAGGCGCTGATCGCCGACCGGTTCGGCGAGGCGTTCTGACCGCGGCGGGGATGGCGGAGGCGGCGGCACCGATGGTGGACGGCACGCAGAACATCCCGAGGGTGGGCGCGACGCGCAACCAGGCCCAGCCCCCCGGCCAGCCCTACGACGGGCGCCGGCTGTCCTACGCCGGCACCTTCACGGACCCGCGCAAGGCGGCAACGATCCGGGCGATCGAGTGGATCACCGCCAAGCCGCGGCTGCTGATGCTGATCCGCCGGTTCGAGCGGCAGGGCGTGGTCGCCGGTCAGGAATTCTTCAACCGCGCGCTCCGCGTCATGGGCATCGAGATCCGGACCCCGGCCGAGCAGATCGCCCGCATTCCGCGCGAGGGGCCGGTGGTGGTGGTGGCGAACCATCCCCACGGGCTGACCGACGGGCTGGTGATGGCGGCCCTCGTCGGCCGGGTGCGCACCGACTACCAGATCCTCACCCGCTCGCTCCTGACCGGCATTCCCGAGATCGAGCAGCACATGCTGCCGGTGGCCTTCCCGCACGAGCCCGACGCGCAGCGCGTCAACATCGCCATGCGCCAGAAGGCTCTGGAGCAGCTGCGCCAGGGCGGGGTCATCATCCTGTTTCCGGCCGGGGCGGTGGCGACCTCGCCGACCTGGTGGGGCCCGGCGGTCGAGCCCGAGTGGAACCCGTTCACCGCCAAGCTGCTGCTGAAGTCGGGCGCCTCGGTGCTGCCGATCTACTTCCCCGGGCAGAACTCGCGGCTGTTCATGATCGCCAACAGGATCTCGCCGACCTTCCGGCAGGGCCTGCTGCTGCACGAGATCCGGCGCACCTGCAACCGCCCGCAGTGCCCGGTGATCGGACATCCGATTCCCCCGGCGGAGCTGCAGGCGCACGCGGCCAACACCACCGCCTTCATGGCCTGGCTGCGGGCGCGCACGCTGGCCCTGGCTTCGGGCGCCGACGCTGCGGGCTGACGCCGGCGCGGCAGGGTCCGGCGCGCGTTCGGCGCACGTCGGCACCTTCAGCACGTCGGCACCTTCAGCGCGTCGGCACCTTCAGCGCGTCGGCACCGGCACCTCGCCGCGGTAGTCGTAGAAGCCCCTCTGCGTCTTGCGCCCGAGCCAGCCGGCCTCGACGTATTTCACCAAGAGCGGGCAGGGTCGGTACTTGGTGTCCGCCAGCCCCTCGTGCAGCACGTTCATGATCGCAAGACAGGTGTCGAGCCCGATGAAGTCGGCAAGTTCCAGCGGCCCCATCGGGTGGTTCGCGCCGAGCCTCAGCGACTGGTCGATCGACTTGACCGACCCCACCCCCTCGTAGAGCGTGTAGACCGCCTCGTTGATCATCGGCATCAGGATGCGGTTGACGATGAAGGCCGGGAAGTCCTCGGCGCTGGCCGCGGTCTTGCCGAGGCGCTCCACCACCTTCAGGCAGGCCTGATAGGTCGCCTCGTCGGTTGCGATGCCGCGGATGAGTTCGACCAGCTGCATCACCGGCACCGGGTTCATGAAGTGGAAGCCCATGAACTTCTCGGGCCGGTCGGTGCGGCTGGCGAGCCGGGTGATCGAGATCGACGAGGTGTTCGAGGTCAGGATCGTGTGCGGTGCGAGGTGGGGCACGAGATCCTCGAAGATCCGGGCCTTGACGCTCTCGCGCTCGGTCGCGGCCTCGATGATCAGGTCGCAGGCGCCGAGGTCGGCCAGCCGCAGGGTGGTGCGGATCCGGGCCAGCGCCGCTTCCTTTTCCGGTGCGGTGACCCGGCCGCGGGCGATCTGGCGGTCGATGTTGCGCGCAATCGTCTCGAGCGCGCGCGCCAGCACGGTCTCGGAGATGTCGGTCAGGAGCACGTCATAGCCGGCAAGCGCAAGCACATGGGCGATGCCGGTTCCCATCTGCCCGGCGCCGACCACGCCCACCGATGCGATTTCCATGGCGTTGCGACCCCTCTGACCGGCCCCGGGCGACCATAGGCACCCCCGCCCGGCCGGCGCAAGCCCGTCCGCTGCCGCCGGCATCGCGTCGAATTGCAGCTTTAGCCTTTTGGAAAGGCCGCGCCGGCAGGCTTGCCTGCGGGTGTGTGACTGCAAGGTGGGTGACATGAGCTATGTCCTTCGGGGCACGGGCGCGCTCGACTACGCGCCCTGCCGCTACGGCGCCTCGCGCCTGGTGTTCCGCGGGCCGTCGCGGCGGACCGACCGGCCCTACGTGGTCGCCCTCGGCGGGACCGAGACCTACGGCCGGTTCGTCGAGCGGCCCTGGCCGGTGCTGGTCGAGGCGGCGACAGGGCTGAGGATGCTGAACCTCGGCTTTGTGAATGCCGGCCTCGACGTGCATCTGAACGATCCCGAAGTGATGCGGATCGTCGCCGGCGCGCAGGCGTGCGTGGTGCAGGTGACCGGGGCGCAGAACCTGTCGAACCGCTTCTATGCCGTGCATCCGCGCCGGAACGACCGGTTCCTGCGCGCCACGCCGGCGCTGCGCGCGCTCTATCCGGAAGTCGATTTCACCGAAGTCCACTTCACCCGCCACCTCGTGGCCACGCTGTCCGCCCGCGACCCCGGGCGATTCGCCGAGGTGCTGGACGACCTGCGCACGACCTGGGTCGCGCGGATGCGCGCGCTGCTGGATGCCGCGGCGCGGCCGCGGGTGGTGCTCTGGCTCGCGCCGCACGCCGGTTCGGGCGCCGGGGCGCTGGGGCAGGAACCCCTGTTCGTGACCGAGGCGATGATCGCCGCGGTGGCGCCCTCGGCCGAGGCGACGCTGCGCGTCACCGCCAGTCCCGGGGCGCGGGCGATGGGCACCGCCGGGATGGTCTTCGCCCCGGCCGACGGGCCTGCCGCGGCCGAAACGCCGGGCGTCGCGGTCCATGGCGAGATCGCCCAGGCGCTGGTGCCGGTGCTGGCCGGGATGCTCGCGCCGGCGGGCTGAGCGGCCGCCCCGGCCGCCCCGGCCGGAGGCGTGCCCCGCAGGTCAGCCGACGTCGAACACCAGCGGGCTGACCTGCTGGAACAGTCCGGTTGCCAGAAGCGCGTCCACGACGCCCGGCGGGACCGGGTCGTCGAGGTAGAGGATGGCGATCGCGTCCTTTCCCGGCCCCGAGCGGCCGAGGGTAAAGTTCGCGATGTTGACGCCGTTCTCGCCCATCGTGCGCCCCAGCGTGCCGATGATCCCCGGCACGTCCTCGTTGGTGGTGTAGAGCATGTGCCGCCCCACCTCGGCGTCGATGTTGATGCCCTTGATCTGGATGAACCGGGGCTTGCCGTCGGAGAAGACCGTGCCGGCGATCGAGCGCTCGCGCCGGTCGGTCACGACGGTGAGCTTGATGTAGGCCTCGAACGCCCCCGACTTCTCCTGCCGGGTGGTCGCCACCCGGATGCCGCGCTCGCGCGCGATCACCGGCGCCGAGACCAGGTTGACGTCGGGATTGGTGGCCTTGAGGACACCCGCGATCGCCGCGCAATTCAGCGCGTCGAGGTTCATCTCGGCCACCTTGCCGTCGTAGAGCACGTTGATCGCGCGGATCGGCTCCTCGGTGAGCTGGCCGACGAAGCTGCCGAGATGGCCGGCGAGCTTCAGCCAGGGCCCCATCACCGCCGCCTCCTCGGCGGTCACCGCGGGCATGTTCAGCGCGTTGCGCACCGCCCCGGTCAGCAGGTAGTCCGCCATCTGCTCGGCCACCTGCAGCGCCACGTTCTCCTGCGCCTCGACGGTCGAGGCGCCGAGGTGCGGCGTCAGCACGACGTTCGGCAGGCCGAACAGCGGGCTCTCGGTCGCCGGTTCCACCGCGAAGACGTCGAGCGCGGCACCGGCGATATGGCCGGACTTCAGCAGCTCGGCCAGCGCCGCCTCGTCGACCAGCCCGCCCCGGGCGCAGTTGACGATGCGCACGCCCGGCTTGGTGCGCTGCAGCGCCTCGCGCGACAGGATGTTGCGGGTCCGCTCGGTCAGCGGGGTGTGGAGGGTGATGATGTCGGCGCGCGCCAGCAGTTCGTCGAGTTCGACCCTGGTGACGCCGAGGGCGCGGGCGCGCTCGTCCGACAGGAACGGGTCGTAGGCGATGACCTTCATGCCGAGGCCGAGCGCCCGGCTGCAGACGATACCGCCGATGTTTCCCGCACCGATCACGCCGAGCGTCTTGTTGTAGAGCTCGACCCCCATGAAGCGGTTCTTCTCCCATTTCCCGGCATGGGTCGAGGCGTTCGCCTCGGGGATCTGGCGGACCAGCGCGAAGATCAGCGCGATGGCGTGTTCGGCGGTGGTGATCGCGTTCCCGAACGGGGTGTTCATCACGATCACGCCGCGGCGCGAGGCGGCGGGCACATCCACGTTGTCCACCCCGATGCCGGCGCGGCCGATCACCCTCAGCCGGGTGGCGGCGGCCAGAACCTTTTCGCTGACCCTGGTGGCCGAGCGGATCGCCAGACCGTCGTAGTCCGGGATGGCGGCGATCAGGGCGTCGCGGTCGCGCCCGAGCTCGGGGCGGACATCGACGGCGATGCCGCGGTCGCGGAACACCCGCACGGCGGCATCGGACAGGGCATCGGAGACGAGGACTCGGGGGCTCATGGGGGCGATCCTGCAATCGGGGCGGCCGCCCCGCCGCCCGCCGGGGCGGGAACGGCAGCGGCAGCCGCGGGGGGCGGGGGGGTCGGGGTCAGGCGGCGGCGCGGCGCGCGGCGCGTTCGGCGTCGTAGGCCCAGCCGATCCAGGGCATCACCGCGGCGACATCCGAGGTCTCGACCGTCGGGCCGCACCAGAGCCGCAGCCCCGGCGGCGCGTCGCGGTAGGAGGCGACGTCGTAGGCCGCGCCCTCGGCCTCCAGACGCTGCGCCACCGCCTTCGCGAAGCCCGCATCGGTGCCGAGCGCGGGGTCGGTGAAGCGCAGGCAGACGCTGGTGGTCGAGGCGGTCGCCGGATCCTCGGCGAGGTTCGCCAGCCAGGGATTGGCGGCGACGTAGGCCGCGACGGCCGCCGCATTGGCCTCGGCGCGGGCGATCAGCGCCGCAAGACCGCCGATCCCCTCCGCCCAGTCGAGCGCGGCCAGCCAGTCCTCGACGCAGAGCATCGAGGGGGTATTGATCGTCTCGCCCGCGAAGATGCCCTCGATCAGCCGGCCGCCCTTCGTCAGCCGGAAGATCTTGGGCAGGGGCCAGGGCGGGCTGTAGCTTTCCAGCCGCTCGACCGCCCGCGGCGACAGCACGATCATGCCGTGCGCGGCCTCCCCGCCCAGCGCCTTCTGCCAGGAGAAGGTGGCGACGTCGAGCTTCTCCCAGGGCAGGTCCATCGCGAAGGCGGCGCTGGTCGCGTCGCAGATCGTCAGCCCCTGCCGGTCGGCGGGGATCGCCGCACCCGAGGGCACGCGCACGCCCGAGGTCGTGCCGTTCCAGGTGAACACCACGTCGCAGTCGAAATCGACCTCGGCGAAATCGACGATCCGGCCATAGGGGGCACGGCGCACCCTGGCCTCCAGCCGCAGTTGGCGCAGCGCGTCGGTGACCCAGCCCTCGCCGAAGCTCTCCCAGGCCAGCATCTCGACCGGCCGCGCCCCGAGCAGCGACCACATCGCCATCTCCACCGCCCCGGTGTCCGAGGCCGGCACGATGCCGATCCGCCAGCCGGCGGGAATGCCGAGAATCGCGCGCGTCCGTTCGATCGCCCGGGCCAGCCGGTCCTTGCCGGCGGCGGCCCGGTGCGACCGTCCGAGCGGCGCACCGGCCAGCCGCTCGAGGGCGTAACCGGGGAACTTGGTGCAGGGGCCGGAGGAAAAGCGCGGGTTGGCCGGCCGCGCGGCCGGGAGCGTCGGGTCAGTCATGCTATCCTTCCAGATACGCGCCCCTTGGTGGGAAGGGGTGTCCCGCCCTTGCGCCTAGGGCAGTGCCGGGCGCCGCGCAAGGGCCATCGCGCCGCAGGGGGGCTTCCCCGCGGCGCAACCTTGGCCTATGCCCGCCGCGACCGTTCCCGCGGGCCTCCGGAGCCATCCGCGCGCCATGTTCGTCGTCTCCCTGCTGACCGCCCCCGCCGCACCGCGGCTCGACGGTGCCGCGGTGGCGCGCGTCCGCCGCACGCTCGGCGGCGGGGCGCCGCGCTGGCTCATGCCGGGGGTGGCGGCCGAGTTCGAGACCGCGGCCGATCCGCGGCGAACGCCGGACTGGCCGCAGCTCCGGGCCGGGCTGCAGTCGGCGGGCATCGACCTCAACGCCCTCCCCGCTGCGGGGCGGCGCAAGCGCATCCTGATCGCCGACATGGACTCGACCATGATCGGCCAGGAATGCATCGACGAACTCGCCGCCTGTGCCGGCGTCGGTCCGGAGGTGGCGGCGATCACCGCCCGGGCGATGAACGGCGAGCTCGATTTCGAATCGGCGCTGGCCGCCCGCGTCGCGCTGCTCGCGGGTCTGCCCGAGGCGGCGGTCGCGCGCGTGCTTGCCGCGCGGATCACCGATGCGCCGGGCGCGCGCACACTGGTGGCGACGATGCGGGCGGCGGGGGCCCGCACGGCCCTGGTCTCGGGCGGGTTCACCGCCTTCACCGGCCCGGTCGCGGCGCGGCAGGGGTTCCACGAGCACCACGCCAACCGGCTCGAGGTCGCCGACGGCCGGCTGACCGGGCGGGTGCTGCCGCCGGTGCTCGGCCGGGCGGCCAAGGTCGCCGCGCTCGAGGCGATCGCGGCCCGTCTCGGCATCGGGCCGGAGGCGGCGATCGCGGTCGGCGACGGGGCGAACGATCTGGCGATGCTGGCCCGCGCCGGAGCCGGGGTGGCGCTGCACGCCAAGCCCGTGGTGGCGGCGGCATCGGACATCGTGGTGAACCACGGCGACCTGACGGCGCTGCTGTTCCTGCAGGGCTACAGCCGCGACGCCTTCGCCGGCTGATCGGCCCGGCCGTTCCCCG
Source organism: uncultured Paracoccaceae bacterium (assembly GCA_937944395.1). Lineage (GTDB taxonomy): Bacteria > Pseudomonadota > Alphaproteobacteria > Rhodobacterales > Rhodobacteraceae > CALDYW01. The sequence goes on from CALDYW010000217.1 coordinate 9,976, forward strand.
GCCGCGCGGGGCGGAGCGACCCGGCCCGCCCCATGTCCGGTCCGGAAATATCCCGGGGGTGCGGGGGCAGGGCCCCCGCGCCGCGGTC
>CALDYW010000218.1 GCA_937944395.1 uncultured Paracoccaceae bacterium
GCCGGTCAACCTCGTCGGGCTGACGCGCGAGGGGCTGCGCGCCGCGCTGGTCGCCGCCGGCACGCCCGAGGCGCAGGCGGGGATGCGGATGCGCCAGGTCTGGCAGTGGCTCTACCATCGCGGGGTGCGCGAGTTCGAGGCGATGACGAACCTCGCGCGCGACTACCGCAGGCTGCTGGACGAGCGGTTCGCGATCGCCCTGCCCGCCGTCGCCGACCGCCGGATCAGCGCCGACGGCACCCGCAAGTATCTGCTGCGGCTGGCCGACGGGCAGGAGGTCGAGACCGTCTACATCCCCGAGGAGGGGCGCGGGACGCTGTGCCTGTCCTCGCAGGTCGGCTGCACGCTGACCTGCTCGTTCTGCCACACGGGCACGCAGCGGCTGGTGCGCAACCTGACGGCGGCCGAGATCGTGGGGCAGGTGATGGTCGCGCGCGACGATCTGGGCGAATGGCCCGTTGCCGGGCAGCCGAAGCGCGAGGAGCGGCTGATCTCGAACCTCGTGCTGATGGGCATGGGCGAACCGCTCTACAATTTCGCGGCGGTGCGCGATGCGATGCGGATCTGCATGGACGGCGAGGGCATCGCGCTCGGCCGCCGGCGGATCACCCTGTCAACCTCGGGCGTGGTGCCGATGATCGCGCGCTGTGCCGAGGAGATCGGCTGTCTGCTGGCGGTCAGTTTCCACGCCACCACCGACGCGGTGCGCGACTCGCTGGTGCCGATCAACCGCAAATGGAACATCGCGGCGCTGCTCGAGGCGCTGCGGGACTACCCGCGCCTGTCGAATTCCGAGCGGATCACCTTCGAATACGTCATGCTGAAGGGGGTGAACGACAGCGACGCCGATGCGCGGCGGCTGGTCCGGCTGATCGCCGGGATCCCGGCCAAGATCAACCTGATCCCGTTCAACGAATGGCCCGGCGCACCCTACGAGCGGTCGGACTGGGCGCGGATCGAGGCCTTCGCCGACATCATCCACCGGGCGGGCTACGCCAGCCCGATCCGCACCCCCCGCGGCGAGGACATCATGGCCGCCTGCGGGCAGCTCAAGTCGGCCAGCGAAGGGGCGCGGCGCCCCCGGGCGGGGGCGCCGGCAGCCGCCGGCGCGTGAGCCGGCGCGCCGGCTAGCCCGCCGCCGCCAGCCGGGCCTTCGAGATCGCCTCGGCCTCGCGCCCGTAGAGTTCCTCGTAATGGTCGAATTCGGTCTCGAACCAGGCGGTTCCCTGCGTCGCCCCGGCCAGCGCGGTTTGCAGCTCCTCGACGGCCGAGGCCGGCAGGAGGGCGCGGAACACGTCCCATCCGCGCTGGGCGGCGTCGGCCTCGAATCCCAGCACATGGCCCCTGAGCGTCGCGACCAGCGGCATCAGCGACCCGGTGAAGGGTTGCGGCACATGCACCGCGACCTTCAGGATCGCCTGCAGCAGGACCGGCGCCGCGGCCTCGAGCGCCTCCCGCACCGCCGCGCGCCCGGCGGTGCGGAAGGCGTGGTCGGAACTGTCCACCGCATGGGCCTTGCCGTCGGTCAGCGTCACCGCGACATCGATCACCGGAAAGCCCAGCGGGCCGCGGGCCATCGCATCCTCGGCGCCGGCCGCGACCGAGGGGATGTAGTTGCGCGGCACCGCGCCGCCCTTCACCACCTCGTCGAAGGCGAACCCCTCGCCCCGTCCGCGCGGGGTCAGGGTGATCGCCACCTCCGCGAACTGGCCGGCGCCGCCGGTCTGCTTCTTGTGGCGGTGGCGCACCTCGGCGGGTTTCGTCACGGTCTCGCGGAAGGCACCCGCGACCGGCTCGGCCGCGACCTCGATGCCGAAGTCCTCGGCAAGCCGCGCGAGCACGCGGCGCAGGTGCATCGGCCCCTGGGTGCGGACCACGGGATGCCCGCCCTCCTCGGCGGCCTCGACGGCGATCGCCGGGTCGGTCTCGGCCAGGCGGGCCAGTGCCGCCGAGAGGCGCACCTCGTCGCGCGGGTTGCCGGGATGCAGCGCGCGGGCCAGCATGGGCGGATGCGCGGCGGCCCAGGCGGGGCGCGGCAGGGCGCCGGAGGCGGTGAGCGCGTGGCCGGCCGACAGCTGGTCGGCCTTGACCGCCAGCGCCACCGCGCCCGGCGGCAGCGGCGAGGGCGCGCCGGCCCCGCCGCCGCCCGGCGCGAGCAGACCGCCGAGGTTGCCTCCCGCCAGCGGCGCACCCACCGCAACCCCATCGGCGAGCGCGCGGATGAACACCGCCTTGCCCAGATGCCGGCGGTTCTCGGCGTGGAAGGCCACCGCAAGCGGCGCCTCTCCCGCCGCGCCCGCCAGCCGTGCCGCCAGCGCGCCCACCCCGGGGGCCTCGTGGCGCAACGCCTTCATCAGCCGCATGACCCCCGACCGCTGCGCCGCCGCGCCCAGCAGGACCGGCACCACCTGCCCGGCCGCGAACTCGCGCGCGGCGATGCCGTAGAGCGCATCGGAGGCCGGCACGCGGTCCTCGATCAGCTCCTCGAGCAGGCGCTCGTCGAAGTCGGACATGTGTTCGAGCAGTTCGGTGCGCGCCTCGGCCTCGCGGTCGCGCAGGTCGGAAGGCAGTTCGACCAGGGTCGAGGACTGGCCGGCACGATAGCGCCAGGCGCGTTCGGAGATCAGGTCCACCGCGCCCACCACCTGCCCGCCCTCGCGGATCGGCACCTGGCGCAGCGCGAGCACATGCCCCGAGAAGGCCTGAAGGGCGGCGACGATGTCGCGCACCCGTGCCTGCACCGTGTCCATGCGGTTGACGAAGACCAGCGTCGGCGTGCCCGCGGCCTCGGCGGCGCGCAAGTAGGGCGCGGCCAGGACGGCCGCGCCGGGATCGGGCGACACCACCACCACGGCGGCGTCGGCGGCCATCAGCGCCGGGCCGGCCATGCCGGCGTCATCGGGGCCACCGGCAAGTTCGATCGCCGCCCAGGGCTCGCCCATGAAGGCGAAGGTCGCCAGCGCGAGCGGCTCGGCCGTCTCGCGTGCCGGCGGGCTGCCCTCGAGCCCGGCGAGCCGCTCGACGAGCGTCGTCTTGCCCGACTGCGACGGGCCCAGCACCGCAACGACACGCATGACCTTGTCCTCCCTCCGGTCGGGGGACCGTTCCTCCAGCGCGACCCCGCGGCGTGGCGCGCCACGGCTGCGCCGCCCGTCCTCCCTTGCGCCGATGTTCGGCCGCGCGGCGGTCGCGCGTCAACCCGCCATCGCCGGCCGCGGCGCGGGGGAACGTCGGGGGAGACGGGGGCGGCCCCCGGCCCTGGACGGCGCCGCCGTCG
>CALDYW010000219.1 GCA_937944395.1 uncultured Paracoccaceae bacterium
CCCGAGGATTTCCTCGTGGACACGCCCGACAGCCGCGACTCGTAACGGGTCCCGGGCAGGGACCTGCGGCGGGTCCGCCTGCGCAGGGGGTGCGGGCCCGCGGTGCAGGCGGAAGGGGCGGCGCAGGACCACGGCCCCCCCCCGGAACCGAGGCCGCGGCGTGCCCGCCCGAAGCGACAACGCCCGCGGCGCGCTGGCGTGAGGGCCGCCCTGGCGGCCTTCACGCCGAACGGTGCCTGCATGATGGCGCTGTCGGGCACGCTGCCGCTGTTCCAGGTGCTGGTCCTGCGCGGGCTCGGCACGGCTCCGGTGACGGCCGTTCTGGCCCGAGGGGCGGGGGCGTTCCGATACCGCCTGACCGCCGCCGACCTGCGGATCATCGCCCTGCGGTCGGCGGCCGGGGTCGGCGCCGCCTGGCTGTTCGTCACCGCCCCGTTCCACATGCCGCTGGCCGATGCGACCGCGATCCTGCAGTCGCTTCCGCTGGCGCTGACGCTGGCGGGCGTGCGGGTGCCGGGCGGGCGCGTGGGCTGGCGGCGCTGGCTGGCCGTCGTCGCGGGCTTCGCCGGCGTCCGGCCGATCGTGCGGCCCGGGTCGGGGGGTTTCCGTCTGGTCGCTGGCCGCGCTGGCCTCGGTCGCCTGCGTGGTCGTGCGGGATCGGGCGACGCGACGGCTGTCGCCGGCGGTCCCTTCGCTTGCGGTGGCGCCGGCGGCTTCCGTGGCGGTGACGCTCTGTGCCGGCGCGGCCAGCCTGGGGACAGACTGGGGTCCGGTCGGGCGCGCGGCAGGGCTGCAACTCTCGGGGGCCACGGCCTGCCTGATCCTCGGCGACATCCTGTCGGTCATGTCGATCCGGCGGGGCGAGATCGGGTTCGTCGCGCCGTTCCGCCATACGGGGCTGGTCTGGGCGCCGGGGCCCGGGTTCTTCGCCTTCGGCGACCGGCCCGACCCCCTGACGCTGGCCAGAGCACTCCCGGTTGCCGCAACCGGCATCTTCACGCTCCCGCGCGAAGGCCGCCTTGCGCGCGCGGCGCGGTCAGGGCCGCCCCGGGCTTGACACCCGCCGGCCGCAGCGCCACCGCATTCGCGTGCCATCGCGCCGGTCGGGGGTGCCGGGCGGGAACCGTGAGATCTGGATGCTGACGCTGCCGCATCGTGGCCTGCTGGTCGGCGGGGTGATCCTGGCCGAACTCGTGCTGGTCGCTGCCGCCTATCAGATGGCGAACGTGGTGGAATGCTACGACACCGATGCGGTGGCCGCCTGCCGGTTCCTGCGCAGTCTGGCGGCGCGGGCGCTTGCGGTGCTCGCGGTCGGGCTGATCCTGTGGCGGGCCCGGCCGGCGGCCTTCGCCGCGCTCGCGGCGCGGGCCGCGGCGCATCCGTCGCCCGCGCCCTGGGCCGCGCTGCACGCGGCCGGCCTTGCCCTGATCGTGCTGCCGCTGGTTCTGGCAGGCGGCGGCGACCTGACCGGCCGCTTCGGCCTGGCGGCGGTGCCGCTGGCGGCGGGGGCCGTCGCCGCGGCGGCGGGCGGCCTGTTCTGGCTGGCGCCGCCGGCGGCATGGGCGGCGCTGTGGCGGAACGCGCGAGGGCTCCTCGCGCCCGCGCTGGCGGTCGCGGTGCTGATCCCCGACCTTGCCGAGCTCGCCCAGCCGCTGTGGGATCTGCGCGGCCTGAGCCGCGCGACCTTCGCCGCCGTGGCCGGGCTTCTGGCCGCGGCGGGTGCGGCACCCTATGCCGACCCCGACGGCCTGATCCTCGGGGTCGGCGACTTCGCGGTGGTGATCGCGCGGTCCTGTTCGGGGGTCGAGGGGTTCGCCCTGGTGACGGCTTTCGTCGGGCTCTCGGCGCTGCTGTTCCGCGAGAGCCTCCGGGTGGGGCGGTTCCTCGCGGTCGTGCTGCCGCTGGGCCTGGTGCTGAGCTGGCTGCTGAACGTCGTGCGGATCGCGCTTCTTATCCTGATCGGCGCACATGTCTCGCCCGATCTTGCGGTGAACGGCTTTCACAGCCATGCGGGCTGGCTGTTCTTCGTGCTGCTGGCGCTGACGATCCTGGCGGTTGCGCAGTCGGTGCCCTGGTTCCGCCGGCCCGGCGGAGGGGAAGCCGCCAGCGCCGCCCCGGCGCTGTCGCGCGACCCGGTGGCGGCAATGATCCTGCCCTTCGTCGCCTTCATGCTGGCGCAGGTCGCGGTGCGCGCGCTCTATGCCGATCCTGCCCTCGGCTGGCCGCTGATCGCGGCGGCGATGGGGGCGGCTCTGGCCGCCTCGTCCCCGTCTGGAGGGCGATGGACTGGCGCCCCGACCTGCTGTCGGCGGGTGCGGGCGCGCTGGTGGGCGCGGCTTGGCTCGCGTTCGATCCGGGCGCGGGCGCGGGCGCGGGCACGGGCGCCGCGCCGGCACTGGCCGGCGCCGCCTTCGCGGCCTGGGCGGTGGTGCGGGTGCTGGCCACGGCGGCACTGGTGCCGCTGGCCGAGGAGGCGTTCTTCCGCGGCTACCTCTTGGCCCGTCTCGACCGCGGCGGATGGGCGTGGCGGGCGGCCGCGGTGGCGGTATCGAGCGCCGCCTTCGCCGCGCTGCACAGCCGCTGGCTGATGGCCGGGGCGGCGGGCGTGGTCTTCGCGCTGGTCATGCTGCGCCGCGGACGACTGTCCGATGCGGTCTGGGCGCATGCGACCGCGAATGCCGTGGTGGCGGCCGGCGCGCTCTGGTCGGGCGACTGGTCGCGGATCTGACCGCGTCCGACCGCGTCCGACCGCGGCCGCTCAGCTCCGGCGGCGCCGGCGTTCCCAGACGAGGGCGACCGCCGCGAGAACCGCGGCAAGCGCGGCGAGGCCCGCGGTCGCGTCGATCTCGGGCACGGCCCGAGGCACCGGGCGCGACGAGAGGGCCTGCGCTTCGGCCGCTGTCGCGAGGCCGAACGTCAGGACGGCGGCAAGACCGAACGCGGCACAGAGGGCAAGGGCACGGACCGGACCGGACATAGCAGACTCCCAAGGGTTTGCGCGAGCAAGGCGCCGAAGCGCGGTCGGATGCAAGCGGTTTCGCAATTCCGCCGCAATCCGCGCTCGACTGACGCCGCACCGTGACCATTCCTGCTCGTCGGCCCCCATTGTTGCGCCGCCGGTTCGCGTTTGCGGCCGCCGCGTGGCGCCGGGCGCAGCCCTTGCCCGAATCGGGACGGTGGCCCCGGGCCCTGCCGGCGCCGCCCCCTGCCGCATGTTGACACCCCCCCCGATTCCCCCTATACGGCCGCCACTTCCGACCGGGGGTTCTGTGGCCGCCGGGCGGATCCCGAACGGAAATGGTCACGATCCGGGCGCCTCCGCCCCGATCCTCTGGAATTCCGCCGCGGCGTTCCCGTTCAGCAGGGGACGCAGGCGGCTTTGGTGTTTCGCGGATGCGCGGGGCGCCGCACGCAACGAAGCAGCACGGGGAACGTGAATGCCGACGATCCAGCAGCTGATCCGCAAGCCGCGGCAGCCCAAGGTGCAGAAGTCGAAGTCGCAGCATCTGCAGGAATGCCCGCAGAAGCGCGGCGTCTGCACCCGTGTCTACACCACCACGCCGAAGAAGCCGAACTCGGCGATGCGGAAGGTGGCGAAGGTGCGGCTGACCAACGGCTTCGAGGTGATCAGCTACATCCCCGGCGAGAAGCACAACCTGCAGGAGCACTCGGTCGTGCTGATCCGCGGCGGCCGGGTGAAGGATCTTCCCGGCGTGCGCTATCACATCCTGCGCGGCGTGCTCGACACGCAGGGCGTGAAGGACCGCCGCCAGCGCCGCTCGAAATACGGCGCCAAGCGCCCGAAGTGAGGAACTGACCGATGTCCCGCCGCCACCGCGCCGAGAAACGCGAGATCCTGCCCGATGCCAAGTACGGCGATCGGGTGCTGACGAAGTTCATGAACAACCTCATGTCGGACGGCAAGAAGTCGGTCGCCGAGACCATCGTCTACAGCGCCCTGTCGCGGGTCGAGGGCCGGCTCAAGCGCCCGCCGGTGGACGTGTTCCACGAGGCGCTCGACAACGTGAAGCCCTCGGTCGAGGTGCGCTCGCGCCGGGTCGGCGGGGCGACCTACCAGGTTCCCGTCGAGGTCAGGCCCGAGCGGCGCGAGGCGCTGGCGATCCGCTGGCTGATCGCCGCGGCGCGCAAGCGCAACGAGAAGACCATGGAGGAACGGCTGGCCGCCGAGCTGGCCGACGCCGTCCAGAACCGCGGCACGGCGGTGAAGAAACGCGAAGACACGCACAAGATGGCGGATGCCAACAAGGCGTTCAGCCACTACCGCTGGTGAGGATCCGACGATGCCCCGCGAATACCCGCTGAACCTCTACCGCAACTTCGGCATCATGGCGCACATCGATGCCGGCAAGACCACCACGACCGAGCGGATCCTCTACTACACCGGCAAGTCCCACAAGATCGGCGAGGTGCACGACGGCGCCGCGACGATGGACTGGATGGAGCAGGAGCAGGAGCGCGGGATCACCATCACCTCGGCGGCGACCACGACCTTCTGGACCCGCTCGAAGGATCCCTCGCAGGGCGAGGGCGAGAAGCACCGCTTCAACATCATCGACACGCCCGGCCACGTCGATTTCACCATCGAGGTCGAGCGCAGCCTGGCGGTGCTCGACGGCGCGATCTGCCTGCTCGATGCCAATGCCGGCGTCGAGCCGCAGACCGAGACCGTCTGGCGCCAGGCCGACCGCTACAAGGTTCCGCGCATCGTGTTCGTCAACAAGATGGACAAGATCGGCGCCGACTTCTTCAACTGCGTGAGGATGATCAAGGACCGCACGGGCGCGACGCCCGCGGTGATCGCCCTGCCGATCGGCGCCGAGGACAAGTTCTCGGGCATCGTCGATCTGATCGAGATGGAGGAGTGGACCTGGCAGGGCGAGGATCTGGGGGCAACCTGGACCCGCCAGCCGATCCGCGACAGCCTCAGGGCCGAGGCCGAGGAGTGGCGCGGCAAGCTCATCGAACTGGCCGTCGAGCAGGACGACGCGGTGATGGAGGCCTATCTCGAGGGCAGCGAGCCCGACACCGCCACCCTGCGCCGGCTGATCCGCAAGGGCTGCCTCAGCCTGTCGTTCATGCCGGTGACGGCGGGCTCGGCGTTCAAGAACAAGGGCGTGCAGCCGCTCTTGAACGCGGTGATCGACTATCTTCCCTCGCCGTTGGACGTGCCCCCCTACATGGGCTATGCCCCCGGCGACGAGACCGAGACGCGCAACATCGCCCGCAAGGCCGACGATGCCGAGCCCTTCTCGGCGCTGGCCTTCAAGATCATGAACGACCCCTTCGTGGGCTCGCTCACCTTCACCCGCATCTATTCGGGAACCCTGAAGAAGGGCGACCAGATGCTGAACTCGACCAAGGGCAAGCGCGAGCGCGTCGGCCGGATGATGATGATGCACGCGATCAACCGCGAGGAGATCGACGAGGCCTTCGCCGGCGACATCATCGCGCTGGCGGGTCTGAAGGAAACGACCACGGGCGACACGCTCTGCGATCCGGCCAAGCCCGTCGTGCTCGAGACCATGACCTTCCCCGAGCCGGTGATCGAGATCGCCGTCGAGCCGAAGTCGAAGGCCGACCAGGAGAAGATGGGCATCGCGCTGCAGCGTCTGGCGGCCGAGGATCCCTCGTTCCGCGTCGAGACCGATTTCGAGAGCGGACAGACGATCATGAAGGGGATGGGCGAGCTTCACCTCGACATCCTGGTCGACCGGATGCGGCGCGAGTTCAAGGTCGAGGCCAACGTCGGCGCGCCGCAGGTGGCGTATCGGGAAACCATCAGCCACAAGGCCGAGGTGGACTATACCCACAAGAAGCAGACCGGCGGCACCGGCCAGTTCGCCCGCGTCAAGCTCGAGATCGAGCCGACCGCGCCGGGCGAGGGCTATTCCTTCGAATCCAGGATCGTCGGCGGTGCGGTGCCGAAGGAATACATCCCCGGGGTCGAGAAGGGCATCCAGTCGGTGATGGATTCGGGGCCGCTCGCCGGGTTCCCCGTGATCGACTTCAAGGTGGCGCTGGTGGACGGCGCCTATCACGACGTCGACTCCTCGGTTCTGGCCTTCGAGATCGCGGCGCGCGCGGCGATGCGCGAGGGGCTGAAGAAGGCCGGCGCCAAGCTGCTGGAGCCGATCATGAAGGTCGAGGTGGTCACCCCCGAGGAATACACCGGCGGGATCATCGGCGACCTGACCAGCCGGCGCGGCATGGTGACGGGGCAGGACACCCGCGGCAACGCCAACGTCATCAACGCGATGGTGCCGCTCGCGAACATGTTCGGCTACATCAACACGCTGCGCTCGATGTCCTCGGGCCGGGCCGTGTTCACGATGCAGTTCGACCATTACGAGGCCGTGCCGCAGAACATCTCGGACGAGATCCAGAAGAAATACGCGTGATCCCTGCGGCGGGCCCCGGGCCCGCCGCGACCGAAATCGAGGAGAGGCCGCGATGGCAAAGGCAAAGTTCGAACGGACGAAACCGCATGTGAACGTGGGGACGATCGGCCACGTGGATCACGGCAAGACGACGCTGACGGCGGCGATCACGAAGTATTTCGGCGAGTTCAAGGCGTATGACCAGATCG
>CALDYW010000220.1 GCA_937944395.1 uncultured Paracoccaceae bacterium
GCCAGGCTCGCGCCGCACGTCCCGCGCGCCGCCGGACCCTGGACCGCCGGGGCGCCGCTGCCCGGCGGCGATTTTCCGGTCGATGGTGTGCCGGCGCTGGTTGCGGCGCTGCGGGCCGCGTATCCGTTCCTGACCGGGCCCTGGGCGCAGCGGCTGGTGCGCGCCTACGGCACCGAGGCAACCGAGGTGCTGGCCGGCGCGACCCGCGCCGCCGACCTCGGCCGCGACTTCGGCGCCACGCTCACCGAGGCCGAACTGGTCTGGATGCGCGACCGCGAATGGGCGACGACCGCCGGCGACGTGGTCTGGCGGCGCTCGAAGCTGGGGCTGAGGCTCGGGCCCGAGCAGGTCGCCGCCATCGATGCCTTCCTCGCCGGGGAAAGGGCGGCGGCATGAGCCACATCCTTGCGCTCGATCAGGGCACCACCTCGAGCCGCGCGATCCTGTTCGATGCCGGATTGCGCCCGGTTGCGACGGCGCAGGCCGAGTTCCCGCAGCACTTTCCCGCTCCGGGCCGCGTCGAGCACGACCCGGCCGACCTCTGGGCCAGCACCGCCGGCACGGCGCGCAGCGTGCTGGAACGCGCCGGGATCGGGCCCGAGCGGGTCGCCGCGATCGGGATCACGAACCAGCGCGAGACGACGCTCGTCTGGGATGCGGAGACGGGCGAGCCCGTTCACCGCGCCATCGTCTGGCAGGACCGGCGCACCGCCCCGCACTGCGAGCGGCTGCGCGCCGAGGGGCTCGAGCCGATGGTGGCCGGGCGCACCGGGCTTCTGCTCGATCCCTATTTCTCGGCCACCAAGCTCGGCTGGATCCTCGACCAGGTCGAAGGTGCCCGGGCGCGGGCCGAGGCCGGGCGCCTGAGGTTCGGCACCGTGGACAGCTTCCTTATCTGGAAGCTCACCGGCGGCGCGGTGCACGCGACCGACGCCACCAATGCCGCGCGCACGATGCTCTACGACATCCACCGCGGCGACTGGGACGCCGAGCTCTGCGCGCTGTTCGGCGTCCCCCGCGCGATGCTGCCCGAGGTGCGCGACTGCGCCGCCGATTACGGCTTCACGCGGCCCGACCTGTTCGGCCGCCCGCTGCCGATTCTCGGCGTCGCCGGCGACCAGCAGGCGGCGGCGATGGGTCAGGCCTGCTTCGCCCCCGGCATGATGAAGGCGACCTACGGCACCGGCGCCTTCCTGCTGCTCAACACCGGGACCGAAGCGGTGGCCAGCCGCGCCCGGCTGTTGACCACGATCGCCGCGCGCCTGGGCGGGCGGACCACCTATGCGCTCGAAGGCTCGATCTTCGTCGCCGGCGCGGTGGTGCAGTGGCTGCGCGACGGGCTGCGGATCATCCGCGATGCGGCCGAGACGCAGGCGCTGGCCGAGGCCGCCGATCCGTCGCAGGCCGTCTATCTGGTGCCGGCCTTCACCGGCCTCGGCGCGCCCTGGTGGGATCCGGACGCGCGCGGGGCGCTGCACGGGCTGACCCGCGGCACCGGGCCGGCCGAGATCGCGCGCGCCGCGCTGGAAAGCGTCGGTTTCCAGACCCGCGACCTCGTCGAGGCGATCCGGGCCGACTGGCCGGGCCTCGGCGCCGGCACGGTGCTGCGGGTGGACGGCGGGATGGCGGCGTCGGACTTCGCCATGCAGTTCCTGGCTGACATCCTGGGCGCGCCGGTGGACCGGCCGGTGGTGCGCGAGACGACGGCGTTGGGCGCGGCCTGGCTTGCGGGCATGCAGGCCGGCCTCTGCCCGGGCCCCGAGGGCTTCGCGGCCTCCTGGGCGCTCGACCGCCGCTTCCTGCCCGGCATGGCCGGAGAGGAACGCGACCGGCGCCATGGCGGGTGGCGCGATGCGGTGGCCCGCACGCTGAGGCGGCCGCCGGGCTGAGCGGCCCCCCGGTCGCGCACAACCCGGGCTTCCTGCAACGACAGGGCGGCAGGGCCGGTCAGAAGCGCTGCGGGCTCAGCGACGCGATGTCGGCGGGCGGTGCGCGGCCGGCGACCAGCGCGGCGACGATCGCGGCGGTCAGCGGCGCCAGGGTGACGCCGAGATGGCCGTGGCCGAAGGCGTGGATCACGCCGGCCCCCCGGGCCGAGGGGCCGATCACCGGCAGGCTGTCGGGGATCGAGGGGCGCAGGCCCATCCAGGTGCGGTCGGGCGGGCCGAGGTCGGGGAACCACGCCCGCGCCCCGGCGACCAGCCGGGCGATGCGGCGCGGCGTCGGCGGCGCGTGGATGCCGCCGAGTTCCACCGTGCCCACGGCGCGCAGGCGCCCCGCCATCGGGCAGAGGTAGACGCCGCGCGCCGCATCCGCGCAGGGCCGGCCGAGGCGGGGGGCGGGCATGTCCCATTCGGCGTGATAGCCGCGCTCGGTGTCGAGCGGCACGCGGTGATCGCGGCCGCGCCGCCAGGGTCGCGCCCGAGGCGAGGGTCAGGCGCAGGCCCGTTCCGGCTGCGGCGAGGCCGGTGGCACGGTCGCGCCGGACGGCGGCGCCGCGCGCACGGGCCGCCGCGGCGAGCGCCGCCATCATCGCGCCGGGGTCCGACAGCGAGAGCGTGCCGGGAAAGTGCGCCGCCCCGGCGACCGGCGGCAGCGCGGGTTCGAGCGCGGCGACCTCGGCGGCACCGAGAAGCTCTGCCGCCACGCCGAGGCCGCGACGGGCGGCGAGGTCGTCCCCGGCCGCGCGCAGGGCGGCGGCGGTGCGGTAGAGGTAAAGGCAGCCGGCCGCGCGCAGAAGGTCGGAGGCGCCCGCCTCGGCGGCCAGGTCTTGCCAGAGCGGCGCGGCATCGGACAGGAGCGCGGCGAGTGCGGCGGCATTGCGCCGCGCCGCCGCCGGGCGCGCCTGCCAGAGAAACCGCAGGAGCCAGGGCGCGAGCGCCAGCACCGAGGCGCGGCGGATCGCAAGCGGCGAGCCCGCGTCGAACAGCAGGCGCGGCAGGTCGCGCAGGACCGCGGGCGTCGCCACCGGCAGCACGGCATAGCCCGCGATCGTCCCGGCGTTGCCGTAGCTCGCCCCCGAGCCGGGCGGCTCGGGGTCGATCAGCACGACCTCCCGCCCCTCGGCCGCAAGCCGCAGCGCCACGGCAAGCCCGATCACCCCGGCGCCGATCACCGCGACCTCGACGGTCACCCCCGGCGGCTCCCGGCAAGCCTCCCGGCAAGCCTCCCGGCGAAAGGCTGCGGAGGCCGTCGCGGGCCGCCGGCCCGCGGCGGAGGGCGGCGCCCCCCGCGGCCCGGGCCGCGCCGGATCAGAGGCAGGCCTCGAAGAGGGCGCGCGTGTTCGCGGCCGTCATCGGCACCGGATTGCCGCCGCAGGACGGATCCTCGAGCGCCATCGCGGTCAGCTCGTCCAGCCGCTCGCGCCCGACCCCCATGGCGCCGAGCGAGGGCGGAATCGCGAGGCGCGCGCGCAGGTCCACCACCGCGGCGCGGAAGCCGTCGAAGCCCCCCGCGATGCCCAGATAGGCGGCGGCGCGGGCGATGCGCTCCTCGATCGCGGGGCGGTTGAAGTCGAGCACCATCGGCATCACAACCGCGTTGGTCGTGCCGTGGTGCGTGCCGTAGAGTGCCCCCACCGGGTGCGACAGGGCATGGATCGCGCCCAGCCCCTTCTGGAAGGCCACCGCCCCCATCGCCGCCGCCGCCATCATCTCGGCCCGCGCGGCAAGGTCGCCCGGGGTCGCGTAAGCGCGTGGCAGGTTCTCGAACACGAGCCGCATCCCCTCGAGGGCGATGCCCTGGCTCATCGGATGGAAGAAGGGCGAGCAGTAGGCCTCGAGGCAGTGGGCGAGCGCATCCATGCCGGTGCCGGCGGTTACCGCCGGCGGCAGGCCGACGGTCAGCTCGGGGTCGCAGATCGTCACCTTCGGCATCAGGCCGGGGTGGAAGATGATCTTCTTGCGATGGGTGGCGGTGTCGGTCAGCACGCCGGCGCGGCCGACCTCCGACCCCGTCCCGGCCGTCGTCGGCACCGCGACGAGGGGGGCGATGGCGGCGGCGTCGGCGCGCGTCCACCAGTCGCCGATGTCCTCGAGCTCCCAGACGGTCAGCTCCGGCCGCTGCCGAGCCATCAGGGCGATCATCTTGCCGAGGTCGAGCGCCGAACCGCCGCCGAAGGCCACGATGCCGTCGTGCCCGCCGTTCAGGAAGGCGGCGATGCCCGCGGCCATGTTGGCGTCGGTCGGGTTGGGATCGACCTCGGCGAACAGCGCGCGGCCGAGGCCCGCGGCCTCGAGCGTATCGAGCGCCGCGGCCGTGATCGGCAGGGCGCGCAGGCCGCGGTCGGTCACGAACAGCGGCCGTTCCATGCCCGCGGCGCGGACGTGCTCGGGCAGTTCGCGGATGCGGCCGGGGCCGAACTTGATCGCGGTCGGATAGGACCAGTTGGCAGACGGGGCGGTCATTGCGGTTTCACCTTGCGGAAGTGGTAGCTGCGCGGCCGGGTGACGGCGTGATAGCCGAGGATCGAGAGCGCCCCGCCGCGGCCGGTGTCCTTGCAGCCGGTCCAGCACACGGCCGGGTCGAGGTAGTCGGCGCGGTTCATGAACACGGTCCCGGTCTCGATCCGGCGGGCAAGGGCCCAGGCGCGGTCCGGGTCCTGCGTCCACAGCGAGGCGGTCAGGCCGTAGGGCGAATCGTTCATCAGCCGCAGCGCCTCCTCGTCGCTGTCCACCGGCATGATGCCGACGACCGGCCCGAAGCTCTCCTCGCGCATCACCCGCATCGTGTGATCGACGTTCACCAGGATCTGCGGCGCAAGATAGGTGCCCTGCCCGTCGTCGGCCGGGAACAGGGCGGGGTCGATCAGCGGCGTCGCGCCCTGCGCCACCGCCTCGGCGATCTGCGCCCGCACCGTGTCGGCGAAGCGGCGGCTGGCCATGGGCCCCAGCGTGGTGGCCGGATCGAAGGGATTGCCGAGGCGCAGCTGGCGCACCCAGGCCACCGACTTCTCGACGAAGGCCTCGTAGAGCGGCCGGGCGACGTAGATCCGTTCGATCCCGCAGCAGCACTGTCCGGCGTTGTACATCGCGCCGTCCATCAGCACGTCCACCGCCCAGTCGAGGTCGGCATCCTCCATCACATAGCCCGGATCCTTGCCGCCGAGCTCGAGCCCGAGCGGGGTGAAGGTGCCGGCCGCCGCGCGCTCGATGGCGCGGCCGCCCTCGACCGAGCCGGTGAAGTTGACGAAGCCGAACGAGCGCCGGGCGATCAGCCGCTCGGTGCCGGCATGGTCGAGCACCACCGTCTGCAGCACCTCCTCGGGGACGCCGCCGGCATGGAAGGCCTCGGCCAGGCGCTCGCCGACCATGAGCGTCTGGCTGGCCGACTTCAGCACCACGCTGTTGCCCGCGATCAGCGCCGGCACAAGCGTGTTGATGGTGGTGAGATAGGGATAGTTCCAGGGGGCGATGATGAAGACCACGCCCAGGGGCTCGCGCTCGATCCGGCGGGCGAAACGGTCGCTTTCCTCGGCGATCATCGGTGCCAGCGCCTCGGCCGCGATCCCGGCCATATAGTCGGTCCGCTCGTTGATGCCGCCGTATTCGCCGCCGTAGCGGGTGGGCCGGCCCATCTGCCAGGCGAGCTCCTCGACCACGCGCTCCTTCATCGCGTTGAGCGCGGCCACGCCCGCCTTGACGCGCGCGATGCGCTCCTCGAGCGGCAGCGCCGCCCAGGCCGGTTGCGCGGCGCGCGCCCGCGCCACCAGGGCATCGGCCGCCTCGGGCGAAAGCGCCGGGCGCTCGGCATAGACCCGCCCGTCCACGGGCGAAATGCATCGGATCATCGTTGTCATGTCGTCCTCGCTTGCCGCGCCTCAGGCCCGCTCGAAGCCGCGGCGCACTTCCCAGTCGGTCACCACGCGGTCCTGCTCCTCGATCTCCCACAGCGCGGCGCGGTGGTAGTGGTCGATCACCTCCGCGCCGAAGGCCGCGCGCAGCATCGCCGACCCGGCCATGCGGGCGGCGGCCTCGCGCAGGGTCTTCGGGATCTCGCGCACCGCGCCGGCCTGGTAGATGTCGCCCGTGACCGCCGGCTCGAGCTCGAGCCGCCGCTCGATCCCGTCGAGCCCCGCCGCAAGCAGCGCCGCCATGGCGAGGTGCGGGTTGAGGTCGGCCCCGCCGATGCGGCATTCGACGCGCACCGCCTTCGTTCCCTCGCCGCAGACGCGGAAGCCCGCGGTGCGGTTGTCAAGGCTCCAGACCGCCTTGGTCGGGGCGAAGAGCCCGACGCAGAAGCGCTTGTAGGAATTGACGTAGGGGGCGAGGAAGGCGGTGATGTCGCCGGCATGGGCGAGAAGCCCGGCCAGGTAGTGCCGCATCGTCTGCGACATGCCGTGCGGGGCGGCCGGGTCGAGGAAGACGGGCGCGCCCTCGGCCGTCCACAGCGACTGGTGGATGTGGCTCGAGGATCCCGCGCGGTCGGTGGCGTATTTCGCCATGAAGGTGACGGCGCGGCCGTGCTGATGGGCGATGTCCTTGACCCCCATCTTGACCAGCGCGTGCATGTCGGCGGTCTCCAGCGCCGGGGCGTAGCGGATGTTGATCTCCTCCTGCCCGGCCTCGGCCTCGCCCTTCGAGTTCTCGACCGGAATCCCCGCCCCGAAAAGCCCATTGCGGATCGCCCGCATCACGGCTTCCTCCTTCGAGGTGCCGAAGATCGAATAGTCGATGTTGTAGCGCGCAAGCGGCCTGAGCTCGCGGTAGCCCTCGTCGGAGAGCGCATCGAAGCCCTTCTCGAAGAGGAAGAACTCGAGCTCGGTCGCCATCATCGGCCGCAGGCCCATGGCCTCGGCGCGGGCGACCTGGCGCTTGAGGATCGCGCGCGGGCTGTGCGGGACCTCGGCATGGGTGTGGTGGTCGAGCACGTCGCACAGCACCATCGCCGTGCCCGGCAGCCAGGGCAGCCGCCGCAGCGTCGTCAGGTCGGGCTTCATCACGTAGTCGCCGTAGCCCTTGGCCCAGCTCGTCGCCGCATAGCCCTGGACCGTGCACATCTCGAGGTCGGTCGCGAGCAGGTAGTTGCAGCAGTGCGTCTCCTCATGCCCGCCCTCGACGAAATGGACGGCGTGGAAGCGCTTGCCCTGGAGCCGCCCCTGCATGTCGATGAGGCAGACGAGCACGGTGTCGATGCTGCCCGCCGAGACCGCGGCGCGGAGCTCAGAGAAACTCATGTTGCCGGGCATTGCCGGGTCCTCCGATCGGGGGCGGGCGCGGCGCCTCCGCCGCACCTGCCGGTCCTGTTTCCTTGCAGCCCTTTCCGCCGGCCCCGCCGGCCCCGGCGGTCGCCGCCGGGGTTGCCGGCAACGCCGCACGCAGCACCGGCGCCAGCGTCGCGGCCATCGCCTCGGCGGACTCCGGCCGCGCGATCGGGCCGTTGCGGACCGCGAGCATCGCATGGGCAAGCCCGTAAGCCGTGGCGTGGAGCGCGAGCGCATGCGTCACCCTGTCGGCAGGGCTGCAGGGCTCGTTCAGCGCGACCCTGAGCTGCGTGCGCGCGGCCGCCGCGGCGGCGACACGGCGGGCGAAGGCGGGGTCGGCGTCGTGGATCACCCCCAGTTCCGCGGCGCGCGGGCGGCCGTGCCAGACCGGGGTGAAGCTGTGCACCGTCACCGGGACCGGCGGCCGGCCGAGCGCGAGCCGCCGCGCGATCGGCGCGTGCAGGGCCTGATGGAACGGCAGGGAAACGGCCCCGGTGCGCGCCAGACGCGCCTCGGGGGCAAGGTTGACGTTGCCGGGAATGCGGCACACCTCGCTCACCGCCGCGGTCGCCGAGGGCGCGCCGGGCGGACGGTTCGGGTCGCAGATCAGCCGCGACACCCGCGCGGCCACCAGACAGGCGTCGAGCCGCCGCGCCAGCCCGCGCGCCAGACCCAGCGCGCCCGGATCCCGGGCGATCTGCGCCCGCCGCTCGGCCGCCGACAGGCCAAGCCCGCCCCGGCGCGCCGGAAAGGCGCCCGAGGCATGTTCGCAGACGATCAGGAAGGAGCCCCTCGGCGGCCCCGTTCTCGACTCTGACGGGGGCCGTGGCGGGGCAGCGGGCGGCGGTCATGGCGTGGAAGTCGGCTCCCCTCTCGCCGACAGACTCGGCCGCCGCGGCCATCCTGTCAATATCTTTCCGGCACGGAAATCCGTGTTATGAACTGTCCCGGCGGGGGACGGCCGGCACCCCTGTCGGCCGCAGGGGGAGGCTGCCGATGCCTGATGCTGCCGCAACCCAGGAGGACCGACTGCGGGCCGCCTTCGATGCGCTGACCCCGGCCGAGCGGCAGCTGGCCAGCCACATCCTGCGGCACTATCCGGTCGCGGCGCTGGGCTCGATCACCGCGCTTGCCCGGGCGGCCGGGGTCTCGACGCCCACCGTGGTGCGGCTGGTCCGGAAGCTCGGGTTCCGCGGCTACTCCGACTTCCAGTCGAGCCTGCGCGGCGAGGTCGAGGAGCGGCTGGCCTCGCCCCTCGCCAAGCACGACCGCTGGGCCGGCCGCGCCCCCGAGGCGCATGTCCTCAACAGCTTTGCCGACGCCGTCCTCGGCAACCTGCAGGCGACGCTGGCGCAGGTCGATCATGCCGAGTTCGATGCGATCGCCGCGGCGCTGGCCGATCCCGGGCGGCGGATCTACCTTGTCGGCGGCCGGATCACCCAGACGCTCGCCGCCTATCTTGCCACGCACCTTTCGATGATCCGCGCAGGCGTGCGGCTGGTGCCCGACGGCGCGGGGTCGTGGCAACCGGTCATCCTCGACCTCGGGCCCGGCGACCTGCTGGTGGCCTTCGACATCCGCCGCTACGCGACCAGCGTCCTGCAGGTGGTCGAGGCTGCCGCGGCGCAGGGCGGGGAGGTGCTGCTGGTCACCGACCAATGGGTGTCGCCCGCGGCGGTTCATGCCCGCTGGCGCCTCTCGGCGCATGTCGAGGTGCCTTCGGCCTGGGACTCCTCGGTCGCCGTGCTGGTCCTGGTCGAGACGCTGATCGCCGCCGTGCAGGCCGCGGTCTGGGACAGCGCGCAACCGAGGATCGAGCGGCTCGAGGCGCTCTATGCCCGCACCCGGGTGTTCCGCCGGCCGCGGTGATGCCCGGGGCCGCCCGAACCGGCCGCGTCGTCCTCGGCGCGCTGCCCTGCGCCGGGCTTCCGCCGGCGCGGTCGGTCAGGCCATCGGGGGCGGGGGCCGGTGGCGGGCGTGGCGGGTGCCGCTCAGGGCGTTGAGGGCGAGCGCCGACATCAGGATCGCACCGCCGACGAGGGTGGCGACGCTTGCCGTCTCGCCCAGCGCGAGCCAGACCCAGACCGGCGCCAGCATCACCTCGAGCATGCCCAGCAGCGCGAGTTCCGCCGCGGGGACCGCCCTGCTGCCGGCCGTGTAGAGAACCATGCCCGCACCGAGGAACAGCACCCCGGCCCCCGCCGCGACGGCCGCATCGCGGGCGCCGATGAGCAGCGGCTGCCCGGTCACGGCCAGCACGCCGCCCCCGACCGCGATCGACAGCAGTCCGCCCAGCGCCGCCGCGGGCAGCATGTCCGACAGCCGCCCGTGCCGCAGCGCCAGCGTGAACACCGCGAAGCCCGCGGCGGCCGCAAGCCCGCCGGCATTGCCCCAGCCTGCGCCCAGCGCCAGTCCCTCGCGAACCATCAGCCCGATGCCCACCGCCGCGACCGCGATGGCGGCCCAGGTGGCCTTGCGCACCGGCTCGCGCAGGACCGGCCAGGCCAGGAGCGCGGTCAGCAGCGGCGCCGCGGCATAGAGGAACACGGCATTGGCCACCGTGGTCGATTGCAGCGCGTAGATCGACCCCGCGAAGGCGACCACCAGCCCCAGCCCGCCGGCAAGGCCTGCGGTTCCGGTTGCGCGCAACGCGCGGACCGGGTGGCCGCCGGAAGTGCGGGCGATCCACAGGATCAGGACGGGCGTCATCCCGACCGACCGCCAGAGCATCACCTGCCAGGCTCCGGCGTCCTCGATCAGCCGGATCGCAAGCCCGATCAGCGACCACAGAAGCCCCGCCGCAAGCACCAGCAGGACGCCGCGCGCATAGGCCGTTCCCGCCATTTCCCGCTTGCCGATCCCTGCCCGGTCCCGCCTTCGCCGACCTTCGGCCGCCGCCGGCACGGGCGTCTCTTCCGTTCCCGACCGCTGCGATGGCGATTTGCGTCCCCCTGCGATCGGCAGCCGGGGCCGCAGCCGGGATCGGGGCCGCAGCCGGGGCCGGACCCCGGCATGACAAGGGTTTTCACTTCGCACCGCTGCGCGGCACTGCCATACTGGGGTGCCGGCAAGGGAAGGGGAGCGCGGACATGGGTCTGGCGCGAAGCGTATGGGTGGCGGTCGTCCTGGTGTTGCTGGCGTCCGTCGCGCAGGCCGATCGCCGGGTGGCGCTGGTCATCGGGGTTGGCGACTACGCCAGCCTGCGCCCGCTGGCGAACCCCTTGAACGACGCCGATGCGGTCGCCGGGATGTTGCGCACGCTTGGCTTCGACGTGGCGCTCGAGACCGACCGCGACCTGCGCCGCCTGCGCCGGGCGCTGGAGAACTTCGCCGAGGATGCCCGGGGCGCCGAGGTCGCCCTGGTCTATTTCGCCGGCCACGGCGTCGAGATGGGCGGCGAGAACCTGCTGTTGCCGGTCGATGCGGACCCCTCGAGCCCCGAGGCCTTCCGGTCCACCTCGCTGCCGCTCGACGAGGTTGCCCGGATCGTCGGGGAAGCGGCGCGCGTCGGGCTGATCCTGATCGACGCCTGTCGCACCGACCCCTTCGGCGTCGCACCCCCGGGCATGGACCCGGCCGAGGCCAGCCGGGCGGGCGTGGCGCTGCAACCGCAGGGCTTCCCCAGGGTCTCGCCGGGGCTGGCCCGGATGGGGCGGGCCGAGGGGTTGCTCTACGCCTTCGCCGCCGCCCCGGGCGAGCCCGCGCTCGACGGCGATGCCGGCGCGAACTCGCCCTTCGCCGGCGCGCTCATCCGCTATCTCGGCACCGAGGGGGTCGAGGTGCGTTCGGCCCTGACGCTGGTGCAGCAGGAAGTCTATGACCGCACCCGCGGCCGTCAGCTTCCTTACGTCGAGAGCGGCCTGCCCACCCTGTTCTTCGCCGCGGCAGCCCCCGAGGGCGGCCTGCCCGAACGCGAGCGGCTGCTTCTGGCGATGGCGAACCTGACGCCCGACCTGCGCGCCGAGATCGAGGCGACGGCGGCCTCGCGCGACATGCCGCTCGCGCCCCTCTACGCCGCGTTGCTCAGCGCCGACCTGGCCGGGCTGTCGCCGGCCGACCGGGAGCGGGCGCTGGCCGAGGCTGCGGATGCCTTCCTGCAGGTGCGCGCCGAGATGTCGATCCTGGCCTCCTCCGATCCCGAGGTGGCCAGCCTGCGCCGGCAGGCCGAGGACCAGCTTGAACTCGGCGCCTTCGAGGCGGCGCGCGCGCTTCTGCGCAAGGCAGTGGAGATCGACGAGGCGGCACGCGACGCGCTGCGCACGAACTACACCGATCGCACGCTGTCGGCGGCGGCGAGCCTCGAGCTTTCGGCCGGCGCCGCCCGCGCCGAACTGCGCTACGAACTCGCGATCGCCGACTACGCCCGCGCGGCGGAACTCTACGGCGAGGTCGAGGGACCCGAACTGCCGACTGACGCGCGCTTCCGCTATTCCTCGATCCTGTGGAACCTCGGTGACCTCTACGCCACCGTCGGCCGCACCGACGACGCCCTTGCGACCTACTCGGTCTGGAACGCGGTGGCGCTGGCGCGGGTGCGCGAGGCGCCCGACGACGCCGACTGGCTGCGCGACCTCTCGGTCAGCCACAACAAGGTCGGCGACGCCCGCATCGACAAGGGCGACCTGCCCGGGGCGCTGTCGGCCTATTCCGCCGGCCTTGCGATCGCGGTGCGACTGAGCGCGCTCGACCCCGGCAACGTGATCTGGCAGCGCGATCTCATGATCGGCTACAACAAGGTCGGCGACGTGCGGGTGACGCAGGGCGACCTGCCGGGCGCGCTCGAGTCCTTCACCGCCGGCCTCAGGATCGCCGAACTGCTGGTCCGGTTCAATCCCTCGGACCTCGATTGGCAGCGCGACCTGATGATCAGCCACAACCGCATCGGCGACGTGCAGCGGGTGCAGGGCGATCCGGCCGGCGCGATGGCCAACTATGCCGCCGGTCTGGGCATCGCCCGCTACCTCGTCGCGCTCGACCCCGACAACTTCCTGTGGCAGCGCGACCTGCGGCTGAGCTGGGAGAAGATCGCCAACGTCCTGTTGGGCTTGCGCGACTTCCAGGGGGCGCTGGCCGCGGCGACGGCGGCCCAGGACATCGCCCGGATGATGACCGGACGGGACCCCGGGAACATTGTCTACCAGATCGACTTCGGGGTCACCCACAACCTCGTCGGCGACGTGCGCCTTGCGATGGGCGATCTCGACGGCGCGCTGGAACAGTATGTGACCGGCCGCGCGATCGCCGAGGCGGTCGCCGCGCGCGACCCCGGCAACGCGCTGCGCCAGCGCGGCCTGTCGGTCGCCTACGAGCGGATCGGCGATGTCCTGCGCGAAAAGGGCGAACCGGTCGAGGCGCTGGCCGCCTACCAGTCCGCGCGCGAGATCGTCGAGCGGCTGACGCGGCTTGATCCCCGCAACACCGAATGGCAGCGCGGGCTCATGCTGCTCGACCAGAGGATCGGCGACTCGCTGCAGAACCTCGGCGATGCGGCGGCCGCGCTCGCGGCCCACAGCGCAGCGCTCGAAACCTCCGGCCGTCTGGTCGCGCTCGATCCGGGCAACATCCTGTGGCAGTTCGACCGGGTGGTGGCTCTCGAACGGGTGGGCGACCAGCTGAACGCCCAGGGCGACGCCGCGGCCTCCCTCGCCTTCTACGTCGAGCAGATTGCCATCCTGAACCGGATCCTGCGGCTCGATCCGCGCCACGTCGAGGCGATGCGCAGCCTGGGGCTGGCGCAGCAGCGGGTGGCGGGGGTGCAGGCCCTGCTCGGCGACATCGCCTCGGCCCGGGTCGCCTGGACCGCGGCGGTCGAGGCGGCGCAGCGGCTGGTCGCGGTCGAACCGGCGCGCCTGCGCTGGCAACTCGATCTGGCCGCTTCGCAGGTCGGGCTGGGCGACCTCGAGGCCGGCGCGGGCGAGCACGCCGCCGCCGTTCCCGCCTATCGCGGCTGGATCGAGACGCTGACGGCGGTCGTCGCGCTCGCGCCCCACGAGCCCGTGTGGCAGCACGATCTGCTGATCGCCGGCATCCGCCTGGCCGAAAGCCTGATCGCGCTCGGCCGCAAGCCCGAGGCGCTCGAGGCGCTGCAGGCGGCGGTGGCCGTGGGCGAGGGACTGGCGGTGCTCGACCCCACCAACCCGAACTGGAACTGGGATCTGTTCGTGGCCTACTGGAATCTGGCCGACGCGGGCGGCGACCGCGCGGCCGCGTTCCGCCGCGGCATCGAACTCCTGGAGACGCTCGACCGGGCGGGTCAGCTTCTGCCCGATAACCGGGTCTGGATCGACGAGATGCGCACGCTTCTGGCCGAGGCGCAGGGACAGTGAGGCCCCTCGTCGCCGTCTGCACGGCGCTGGTTCTGGCCATCTGCGGCCCGGCGTCGGCCGAGCGGCGGGTGGCGCTGGTGATCGGGATCGAGGCCTATGCGCATCTCTCGGACCTGGCCAATCCCGAGAACGATGCCCTGGCGCTGGCGGGGCTGCTGTCCGGCCTCGGCTTCGAGGTGACGCCGGTCCTGCGGGCCGACCTGCGGCGGCTCGACCGCGCGCTGTCGGCCTTCGCCGAGGATGCCCGCGGGGCCGACCTGGCCGTGGTCTACTTCGCCGGGCACGGCATGGAGGTGAACGGGCAGAACCTGCTGCTGCCCGCCGACGCCGACACCACCAGCGCCGCGGCGCTGGCGGCAAGCGCGCTGCCGCTGGACCGGGTGGCGGCGCTGGTGGCCGGGGCGGCCGCGCGCGGGCTGATCCTGATCGACGCCTGCCGCAACGATCCCTTCGCGGCGCCGCCGCCGGCGACGGCCGATGCGGCGGCGGGGAATGCGGCGGCTGTCGCGGGCGACGACCCCGACCCGCTGCGCGCCGGGCGGCCGCTGACTGCGCCCCCGGGCGTCGCGCCCGGGTTCGGCCGGGTGGGGAGGGCCGAGGGGCTGATCTTCGCCTTCGCCGCGGCACCGGGCCGCATCGCCAGCGACGGGCCGGCCGGCGGCCATGCGCCCTTCACCGAGGCGCTGCTGCGGCACCTGCCGCTTCCGGGCGTGGACGTGCGCACCGCGCTGTCGCTCGCCCAGCAGGACGTGTACGACCGCCGCCGCGGCGCGCAACTGCCCTATGTGGAAAGCGGTCTGCCCGGGCCGCTGTTCCTGTCGGCGCCCGGGGGCGAGAACCTCAGCGAGCGCGAGCGGCTGCTTCTGGCCATGGCGGGGCTGACGCCCGCGCTCCGCGCCGAGGTCGAGCGGACGGCGGCCGCGCGCGACATGCCGCTTGCGCCGCTGTTCGCGGCGGCGATCTCGGCCGACCTCGGCGCCGCCCCGGCCGAGGACCGCGCCCGCCTGCTGGCCGAGGCCGCCGAGGCCTACGCCGCCCAGCAGGCGCGGATGGCATCGCTCGCCGCGGTCGACCCGCGGGTCGCCGACCTGCGCGAACGGGCGCGCGCCGCGCTCGACCTCGGCACCATCGACACGGCGCGCGAGCTGCTGGCCGAGGCGGTGGCGATCGACGAGGCGGCGCGCGGGGACCTGCTGTCGAGCTGGGCAGCGCGCACCCTGTCGGCGGCCGAAAGCCATGCGCTGGCGGCCGGCGCGGCGCTGTCGGACCTGCGCCGCGACCTCGCGCGGGCCGACCTCGACCGCGCGGTGGCGCTCTACGCCGAGGCCGAGGCGGCGACGGCGGCCTCGGGCGGGCTGCCGCCGCAGGGCCGGGCGGGACTGGCCCGGACGCTGGGCGAGCGGGCGCGGCTGTCGGTGTTCGAGGGCAGGCTGGACCAGGCGACCGCGGATCTGCGCCGGGCGGTGGCGCTGGCCGGCCGCCCGGACCCCTCCGAGACCGACGCGGCGCTGCTTCTGGTGCAGTTGCGCTTCGACACCGGCCGCCTCTGGCTTCAGCACCGGGCGCCGCTGACCGCGGCGGGCTGGTTCCATCGCGCCGCCGTGCTGGCCGAGGCGGCGGCGCGCGCGTCGCGGACAGCACAGCCGGGGGGCGGCGGCCTGCTGGAATGGGCGGCCGACGCGCTTGCCCACGCCGCCGACGCCGAGGCCTCGGGCTGGCGTTTCGATGCGGCGCTGGCGACGGCCGAGGCCGAGGTGGCGCTGCGGCGCGAGATCGCCGCCGGGCCTGCGGCCGGACGCCCCGAGCGGCTGGCGCTGGCCTCCGCGCTCGACCGGCTGGCCCGGCGGCACAAGGACGCGGGCAGCGCGGGGCGCCACTACTTCCGCAGCTGGTCGGAGGCAATGACGATCCTTGCCGCCGAATCCGACGGATGGGAGCAGGACCGCCTCTGGCAGCGGACGCTGGTCCTGGGGAAGCTGCGCAACTGCGACGCCTTCGCGGAAGGGTCGTCGTGGTTGATGGCCGGATGGTGCCTGCGCGACCTGCGGCGGAACGCCGAGGACTATGCGTCGGCCGACCCGTCCGACGCGGAGGCGCAATGGATCCTGTTCACGATCTATCACCGCATGGGCTCGTGGGCCGGCGGCGACGCGGCGATGCTCGAACGCGCGATCGCCGTGCTCGACGCGATGGCGGCGGCGGGGCAGCTGTCGGGCGCGGGGCACGAGTGGCGGGTGGCCACCGTCGCCGCGCTGGAGCGGCTGCGCGCCGGCGGGGAGCCCCTGCCCTGACGGGCACCGGCCCCGTTCCGGAACGCCGGCATCCTGCGACGGCTTCCCTTCCGGCGGCAAAGCGGCCTAGCATTCCCCTGCGCAAAAAAAGGGGGGATGGGGACCGATGGCCGAGGCGGCGGTGGTCGTCCGCGATGCGGTGAAGCTCTATGGCGGGGTCGTCGCGCTCGACGGCGTGTCGCTGTCGATCCGGGACAACGAGTTCTTCACCCTCCTCGGGCCCTCGGGCTGCGGCAAGACCACGCTTCTGCGGCTGATCGCGGGGTTCGAGCGGCTGACCTCGGGGGCGATCGCGCTTCACGGTCAGGACATCGCGGACCTGCCGCCCGACCGGCGCCCGGTCAACACGGTGTTCCAGCACTACGCCCTGTTCCCGCACATGACGGTCCTCGACAACGTCGCCTTCGGGCTGAAGATGCGGGGCGTGGGCCTGGCGGAGCGGCGGCGGCGGGCGGGCGAGATGCTGGAGATGGTGCATCTTTCGGGCTTCGCCGGCCGTTTTCCCGCGCAGCTCTCGGGCGGCCAGCAGCAGCGCGTGGCGCTGGCGCGCGCGCTCGCCCCGGGTCCGCGGGTGCTGCTGCTGGATGAGCCGCTGTCGGCGCTCGACCTCAAGCTCAGGCAGGCGATGCGGGTCGAGCTCAAGACGCTGCAGGAGGAGACGGGCATCACCTTCATCTTCGTCACCCACGACCAGGAGGAGGCGCTGACCATGTCGGACCGCATCGCGGTGATGTCGGCGGGGCGGCTGCAGCAGGTGGGCGCTCCGCGGGAGATCTACGAGGAACCCGTCAACCGCTTCGTCGCCGACTTCATCGGCGAGACCAACCTGGTCCCGGTCGAGGTGGGCGCGGTGGCGGGCGGGCTTGCGCCGGTCGCGCTGCCGGGGGGTGCGGTCCTGCAGCTGGCCGCGGCGCCGGGGTCGGAGGGACGGCATCACGTCTCGATCCGGCCCGAGCGGCTGCGGCTTGCGCCGTCGGGGGCGGGGCAGCTTTCGGCCCGGGTCGAACGCATCATCTACAAGGGCACCGACCTGCAGCTGGTGGCGCGGATGGCCGGCGGGGGCGAGCTGCACGTGCGCATCCAGAACACCGCCCGCGCCGATCTGCCGCCGCCGGGCGCCGAGGTGGGGCTTGTGCTCGGGGAAGGCGCGGCGCGCCTTCTGGCCGACTGATGGCGGCCGCCGGCCCTGCCCCCGGCGCGGCGCGCGGCCCCGCGGTGCCGGGCGACCGGCCGCTGACGCTGCCGCTGCTCCTGCCCGCCTGGGCCGTGATCGGGGTGTTCCTGGTGGTGCCCGTCGGGCTGATGGTGGTCTATTCCTTCCTCACCCAGGGCTTCCGCGGCGGCGTGATCTGGGAGTTCAGCCTGGCCGCCTACGACCGGTTCTTCCTCGACCGCGGCCTGTTCGGCGACGAGCCGCCGCGGCTGGAATGGACCTATATCGCCGTCTTCTGGCGCTCGCTCTGGCAGGCGGGGCTGGCGACGCTCACCTGCCTGATCGTGGGCTTCCCCACCGCCTGGTTCATCGCCACCCGGCCGGCGCGCAGCCGCACCGCCTGGGCCTTCCTGATCACCGTGCCCTACTGGGTGAACCTGCTGATCCGCACGGTCAGCCTGCGGTTCCTGATCCGCGACCAGGGGCCGGTCAACCAGGCGCTGATCGCACTGGGGCTGACCGATGCGCCGATCCAGATGCTCAACACCGACTTCGCGGTGCAGCTCGGGCTGTTCTATTCCTACCTGCCGTTCATGGTGCTGCCGATCTACGCCGCGGTCGAACGCTATGACTTCGCCCTCAGCGAGGCGGCCGCCGACCTCGGGGCGAGCCGCTGGGTGGCCCTGCGCGAGGTCGTCATCCCCTCGGTCCGGCCGGGGATCGTCGCCGGCTGCCTGCTGGTGTTCATCCCCTCGCTCGGGGCCTTCCTCGCGCCCGACCTGCTCGGAGGGGCGAAGACCTACATGATCGGCTCGCTGATCGAGGATCAGTTCAAGGGCAGCCTCGGCAACTGGCCCTTCGGCGCCGCGGTCAGCGTCATCCTGCTGTCGATGGTGCTGGTCGCGCTGCTGTTCTACGCCCGCAACCAGGCGCGCGAGGGCCGGGCGTGAGCGGCGGCGTGCGGCACTACCCGGGCTTCGCGGCGATCGCCGCCCTGTGCCTTGCGATCCTCTACCTGCCGCTTGGCGTGGTCGCGGTCTATTCCTTCAACGCCTCGACCTCGATCACCGCCTGGGGCGGATTCTCGTGGCGGTGGTACATCGACGTCTTCCAGGGCCCCGAGGCGCCGCGCTTCCGCGCCGCCGCCTGGAACTCGGTCACCATCGCCTTCCTCGCCGCCAGCGTCGCCACCGCGATCGCGGTCGCGGCGGCGGTGGCGATGGTGCGCTCGGGCCGGTTCCGCGGCAAGTCGGCCACCTTCGCGCTGATCAGCCTGCCGCTGATGGTGCCCGAGATCGTCACCGCGGTGGCGACGCTGATCTTCTTCTCGACCATCGGACTGACGCCGGGCTACCTGACCATCCTGATCGCCCACATCACCTTCTGCATCCCCTTCGCCTATCTGCCGGTGGCGGCGCGCCTGTCGGGGATCGATCCGGCCTTCGAGGCCGCCGCGCGCGACCTCTACGCCAGCCGCGGCCAGGCCTTCCGGCTGATCCTGCTGCCGCTTCTTGCGCCCGGCATCGTCTCGGGCTGGCTTCTGGCCTTCATCATCTCGCTCGACGACTTCATCATCACGAACTTCGTCAAGGGCGCGGGGATGGAGACGCTGCCGACCGCGATCTTCGGATCGGTCAAGCAGGGCATCAAGCCCAACATCATGGCGATCTCGACGATGCTTCTGGCCGTGTCGATCCTGTTCGTCACCCTGTCCTGGCTCGCCGGCCGCACGGGCCGGCGCGCCGCCGCCCCCTCTTGAGAAAGGAGACCCCGCCGATGACCCGCCTTCTCGCCTCCGCCGCGCTCGCCGCGGCGCTTGCCGGCCCCGCACTCGCCGAGGGGCGGCTGTCGATCTACCACTGGTTCGAGTACATCCCCCAGGAGCTTCTCGACAAGTTCGCCGCCGAACACGGCGTGACGGTGACGATGGACACCTACGATTCGAACGAGGCGATGCTGGCCGCGCTCAAGGCCGGCCGCCTCGGGCAGTATGATGTCGCCGTGCCCGCCGACTTCATGGTGCAGATCATGCGCGACGAGGGGATGCTCGACAGCTTCACCCCCGAGGAGGTGCCGAACCTCGTCAACATCGCCCCCGAATGGATCGACGTTCCCTTCGATCCGGGCCGCCGGCATTCGATCCCCTACCAGTGGGGTTCGACCGCCTTCGCGGTGAACCGCGACGTCTGGCAGGGCGAGATCGACACGCTCGCGATCATCTTCGATCCGCCGCCCGAGCTCAGCGGCCGGATCAACGTGCTCGACAGCCAGAACGAGGTGCTGACGCTCGGCTCGCTCTATCTCGGCATCCCGCAGTGCACGACCGACCGCGACCGGCTGCGCGCGCTCAACGACATGCTGCTGGCGGCCAAGAGGCACTGGGCCTCGTTCGGGTCGGACACGGCGAAGGACGTGCTGGTGTCGGGCGATGCCGCCGCGGGGATGATCTACAACGGCTTCTCGATGAAGGCGCGCGAGGAGGGGGCGAACATCGAATACGCCTGGCCGAAGGAGGGCTATGTCGCCTGGATGGACAACGTGGTGCTGCTCAAGGACGCGCCCAACCGCGAGAACGCGCTGAAGTTCATGAACTTCCTGCTCGAGCCCGAAAATGCCGCGGCGGTGACGAACTATGCCCGCTACACCTCGGCCGTGACCGGGGTGGAACCCTTCCTCGACGAGGCGCTGAAGTCGAGCCCCGAGGTCAACCCGCCCGCGGATGCGCCCGCCGGCACCTTCGTCGAGGCCTGCCCGCAGGAGGTGCAGGCGCTCTACGATGCGATCTGGGTGAACCTGAAGAAGTGACGCGCGCGCCGGCGCTCCGCCCCGGACCGCGCCGGCGTGCCGGGATCCGCAGCCGTGCGGCCGCAACGGCCGGGCGGATCCCCTGCCGCAGCGCCTGCGGCGGCCGGGACGCCGGCCGCCGCGCCACCCTCCCGCAGCCGACGGAGACGCCATGAGGATCGCCCTGCACCAGCTGCCCTCGCCCGCGGGCGACCTGGAGGCCGCCTTCGCGGCGCTCGCCGCCGGCGCCCGCGCCGCCGCCGCGGCGGGGGCCGACCTTTCGGTGTTCCCCGAACTCTACCTTCCGGGCTACGGCCGGACCGACCCTGCCGCCGCACCGCAGGGCGGGGAGTGGGAGCGCCGGCTGGCCGCCATCGCCCGCGAGGCCGGCATCGCGCTCGCGCTGGGCTACGCCGAACGCGACGGCGACCGGCTCTGCAACAGCGCCCTTCTCATCGCGGCCGACGGCGCGCGGGCCGCGCATTACCGCAAGATCCAGCTCTACGGGCCCCACGAGCATGCGCTCTACGCCCCGGGCGATGCCTATTCGGTGTTCGAGTTCGGCGGGCGGCGGGCGGCGCTGCTGATCTGCTACGACATCGAATTCGCGCCCCATCTGCGGGCGCTCGCGCTCAGGGGCGTCGATCTGGTGATCTGCCCCACGGCGAATCCCTTCCCCTGGGTGCACGTCCCCCGCCTGACCGTGCCGGCGAACGCGATCAACCACCGCATGACCATCGCCTATGCCAACTACTGCGGGCAGGACGGCGCCTTCGCCTTCTGCGGCGGCTCCTGCATCGTCGATCGCGACGGCGAGGTGCTGGCCGCCGCCGGCCCGGGCCCGGCGATGCTGGTGGCCGACCTCGACCGGGCCATCGACCCGCGGATGCTGATGACCCAGGTCGAGGACTTCCGGCCGGTGGAGTGAGCGATGGCCCCGGACACCGGGCGGGACCCGCGCTTCGACATCCTGTTCGAGCCGGTGCGCATCGGCCCGAAGGTCGCGCGCAACCGCTTCATCCAGGTGCCGCACTGCAACGGCGGCGGCTACCGCGACCCCTCGGCGGCGGCCGAGATGCGGCGGGTCAAGGCCGAGGGCGGCTGGGCGGTGGTCTTCACCGAACAGGTCGAGATCCACCACAGCTCCGAGATCACGCCCTTCATCGAGCTCAGGCTGTGGGACGACCGCGACATCCCCGCGCTCGCCCGGATGGCGCAGGCGATCCACGAGGGCGGGGCGCTCGCCGGCATCGAACTGGCCTATTCGGGCATCAACGGCCCGAACCTCTACAGCCGCGAGGTGCCGCGGGCGGTCAGCCCCGGCCCGATCCTGACCTTCACCCCCGATCCCGTGCAGGCGCGCGCGATGGACCTCTCCGACATCGCCGACCTGCGCCGCTGGTTCCGCAACGCCTTCCTGCGGGCGCAGCGGGCGGGCTTCGACGTGGTCTGTCTTTACGGCGCGCACGGCTTCGGCATCTTCCAGCACTTCCTGTCGCGCCGCACCAACCGGCGCAGCGACGCCTACGGCGGCTCGCTGCCGAACCGCGCCCGCTTCCTGCGCGAGGTGATCGAGGAGGGGCGCGAGGCGACGAAGGGCGAGGTGGCGATCAGCGTCCGGCTGTCTCTCGAGGAGGCGGGCGAGGGCGGCTTCTCGAACGCCGAGCTGCGCGAGCTCGTGGCGCTCTACCCCGAGCTGCCCGACCTGTGGGACTTCGCCCACGGCACCTGGGAGGACTGCTCGGCACCCTCGCGCTTCGCCCCCGAAGGCGCGCAGGAGGCGCTTGTGCGCGGGCTCAAGGCGCTGACCCCGCGCCCGGTGGTGGGCGTCGGGCGCTTCACCTCCCCCGATGCGATGGCCCGGCAGGTGCGCGCCGGCATCCTCGACTTCGTCGGCGCCGCCCGACCCTCGATCGCCGACCCGTTCCTGCCGCGCAAGATCGCCGAGGGCCGCTTCGACGACATCCGCGAGTGCATCGGCTGCAACATCTGCATCTCGGGCGACCTGACGCAGTCGCCGAGCCGCTGCACCCAGAACCCCGCCTTCATGGAGGAATGGCGCAAGGGCTGGCACCCCGAACGCCTGCGCCCGCGCGGCGAAAGCCGCAGCGTGCTGGTGGTGGGGTCGGGGCCGGCGGGGCTCGAGGCGGCGCGGGCGCTCGGCGCGCGCGGCTACGAGGTGGCGCTGGCCGAGGCGGGGCGCGACCTCGGCGGCCGCGTCGCGCGCGAACGCCGCCTGCCGGGGCTGGGCGCCTGGGGGCGGGTCGCCGACTGGCGCACGGGGCAGATCGCGAAGATGGCCAATGTCGCCGTCTACCGCGACTCGCGGCTCTCGGCCGAGGATGTGCTCGCCTTCGGCGCCGAGCATGTCTGCCTGGCGACCGGCGCGCTCTGGCGGCGCGATGCGGTGGCGCGCTTCCACCTCGACCCGGTGCCGACCGATCCGGCGATGCCGGTCTTCACCCCCGACGACGTGATGGACGGTCGCCTGCCCGCCCCGGGGCCGGTGGTGCTCTACGACGACGACCACTACTACATGGGCTCGGTGCTGGCCGAGCTGCTGGCGGCGCGCGGCTGCCGTGTCGCCTTCGTCACCCCGGCGCAGCGCCCCGCCGACTGGGCCTGGAACACGCTCGAACAGGGGCGCATCCAGCGACGCCTGCTCGAGCTCGGCGCCGCGCTGCACCTGTCGCGGGCGCCGGTGGCGGTGGAGGCGGGCGCGGTGCGCATCGCCTGCACCTTCACCGGCCGCGAGCAGCGGCTCGAGGCCGCGGCGGTGGTGATGGTGACCAGCCGCACCGGCGAGGACGCGCTGGCGCGCGAGCTCGCCGCCCGCCGGGATGACTGGGCAAGGGCGGGGCTCCGCTCGGTCCGGCTGATCGGCGATGCGCTGGCGCCGGCGCCGATCGCCTGGGCGACCTATGCCGGCCGCGCCTATGCCGAGGCGCTCGATGCCACCGATCCCGGCGACGCGCTGCCGTTCCGGCGCGAGATCGCGGCGCTCGCGCCCCCCGGCTGGCAGCACCCGCGCGCGATGCCGGCCGCCGCCGATGCCGCGACCTCCGCCGCACCGACCGGCCGGCGCCGGGCCCGCCCGGCCGGCGCGCCGCGGCCCGCCCGGCCGGCGCCGCCATGACCCCCGCGAAACGGCTGGCCGACATCGTTCTCGCGCTGGTCGGCGGCGTGCTGCTCCTGCCGGTGATCCTTGCCGTCGCGGCGGTGATCCTGGTGCGCGACGGGCGGCCCGTGCTCTACGGGTCCGAGCGGATGCGGGCGCCGGGGCGGCCGTTCACTCTGTGGAAGTTCCGCACCATGCGCCCGGGAACCGAGGACGGCGGCGTCTCGGGCGGCGACAAGGCGATGCGGATCACGCCCACGGGGCGCTTCCTGCGCCGGACGCGGCTCGATGAACTGCCGCAGCTGTGGAACATCCTGAGGGGCGACATGAGCTTCGTCGGCCCGCGCCCGCCCTTGCGCCGCTATGTCGAGATGTTCCCCGACCTCTACGCCCGCGTGCTGGGCTCGCGCCCCGGCGTCACCGGGCTTGCCACGCTGATCTATCACCGCCACGAGGAGCGCATCCTCGCCCGCTGCACGACGGCCGAGGAGACCGACCGCGTCTATGCCCGCCGCTGCGTGCCGGCGAAGGCGCGGCTCGACCTCATCTACCAGCGCAAGCGCACGGTCTGCATGGACCTGGTGCTGCTTGCACGGACGTTCGGGCGGGTTCTCGGGCGCTGACCCGCGCCGCTTACGGCAGGGCGGCGCGCCGCGAGGATTCGGCAGGGCGGTAGTCGTGCACGAACCGGGCCAGAAGGTCGTCGATCCCGGCCTTGTTGCCGGAACTGACCGCACTGCGGATCGCGCGCATGACCGTCGCGATCTCGAACTCCGACAGCCGCTCGGGCTCGACCACGAGGATCGAGGGATGCATGCCCGAGGGTTTCGCGCCCTCGGTGACGGAGGGCTCGTCGATGCGCTCGCCCTCGCGCAGGCCGATCACGCGGATCTCGATGTCGCCGTCGGGGTTCTGTTCGTCGCGCACCCGGTAGCCGGCCGCCTGGATCATCTTCCGGGCGAGGTCGCGGATCAGCACGGGCTCGCCCATGTCGAGCACGAAGGTCTCGCCACCCTTGGCCGAGGCCGCGGCGACCAGCACCAGATAGGCCGCCTCCTCCACCGTCATGAAGTAGCGGCTGGCGTTCCAGTCGGTCAGCGTGACGGGCCCGCCGCTGGCGATCTGCTCGCGGAAGATCGGCACCACCGAGCCCGAGGATCCGAGCACGTTGCCGAAGCGCACCGCGGCGAAGTGGGTTCCGCCCGAGCGCGCGGCGATGTCCTGCACCACGAGCTCGGCCAGACGCTTCGTTGCGCCCATGACGTTCGCCGGGCGCACCGCCTTGTCGGACGAGATCAGGATGAAGCGTTCGACTCCGGTCGCCTCGGCCTCGCGCGCGAGCGTATGGGTGCCGATGACGTTGTTGGCCAGCCCCGCCACCACGTTCGCCTCGACCAGCGGCACATGCTTGTAGGCCGCCGCGTGCAGCACGATCTCGACCGCGTGGTCGCGCAGCGCGTTGCGCACCAGCCGCGAGTCGGTGACCGAGCCGAGGATCGGCACGATCTCGGTCTCGGTGCCCTCGAAGGCGGCGCGCAGCTCGCGGTCCACCCGGAACAGCGCGTGTTCGTTCAGTTCGAACAGCACCAGCCGCCGCGGCCGGTGCGCCAGCACCTGGCGGCTGAGTTCCGAGCCGATCGAGCCGCCGGCGCCCGAGATCAGCACGCTCTTGCCGCGATAGGCACCGGCCACCAGCGCGCCGTCGCAGCGCCGGTGATCGCGTTCGAGGAAGCTTGTCGTGTTGAACGAGGCCAGCCGGTCGAGGCTCATCTCCTCGCCGATCAGCTGCGCGAAGGAGGGAAGCGTCTGGACCTCGAGCCCCATCGACGCCAGCCGCCGCGCAAGAAGCTGCTGCCGCGGCAGGGGTTGCGAGGGCATCGCGAGGATCACGCGCTTGACGTTCAGCTGGCGCGCAAGCTGGGGGAGCCGCGTGGGCGAATACACCTTGAGCCCGGCGAGCGTCAGCCCGTGCAGGGCGGCGTTGTCGTCAACGAAGGCCACCGGGTCGATGGTGTCGTGGCGCCGCAGCGCCGAGGCCATCTGCACCCCTGTGGTGCCCGCGCCGTAGATCAGCACGCGCGTCACGTTCGGGGCCCGGCGGTAGATCGCCACCAGCACCTCGTACATGAGGATGCGCGAGGCGAAGGACATGATGAAGAAGATCATGCCGAACATCGCGAAGGCCGCCGGCGGCAGCCGGCCGCCGAGCAGCAGCCAGGCGGCGGCGACCAGGATGATCGCAAGCAGGATGCTCTGCCGGATCGACTTCGCATCGAAATAGTCGCGCAGCCGGATGAACGCGACGCCCGTGAGCAGCGAGGCCAGCGCGCAGACGACGACGAGCAGGGCCGTGTGCGGCAGGATGTCGAGAAAGGTCTGTTCGACCCGGAAGCGCGGAAGCTGCGCGAAGACCGCGGCATAGAGCGCCGGCGCGACAAGAAGCATGTCCGTGCCGAGCAGGACCGTCGCCTTGCGCCAGCGCGACAGGCCCGAAAGCCGTTTCGCCAAATCGCTCGTCTGCGCCACGGTGACCCCCCGGAAACGTCGACCGCGTATGACCACACCGAAGTAGACCAATCGCGCCGGTAGCTGCACCCTGACGTGATCGGGTGCTGCAGCGCCAATGCTGCGGCGACGTTGACCGGCAAATGGCGGAAGACGCAACTCGATTCGCATCCCGCTGCATCGGGAAGGCGCATTCCTGCCGACCGTTCGGGCAGAGCGCGAACCGGACGGGCCGGCGGCGTCGGACAGATCTGGTGCCTTCCGGCATCACTCCGCCGAGCTTTGGCAAAGGTGTTTGCATCCAGCTATCCTTGTGCTACTCCTCCCGGCAATCGCCACTCGGGAGACGTGCCATGCTTCGGACCTTCAGGATTGCCGCCGCGACCGCAATCGCCACCGGCCTTTCGACCTCGGCGTTTGCCGGCGGTCTGGGCGGTGCGACCGTCGACACCACCCCGCCCCCGCCCCCGTCGGCGCCCGTGTCCTCCGCGGGCGGGCTGCTCCCCATCGCCGCCGGTGTGGGTGCCGCGGCGCTGCTGCTGCTCCTCCTCAACGAAGACTCGGAGAGCGCGACCACGACGGAATGAGTGCTCGCCGGTCGACACGACCGCACAAGGCTGTTTAGCGGGGGCTTTCGGGCCCCCGTTTTGCGTTGTGTGGCGATCCGCGTTGTGCGGCGATCATCGCGCGCGGGCCGGCCCGGCCGCCGCCGCAGCGCACCGCGGCCCGGCCGGCCGGCCGCGTCAGACGCGGTAATGGCCGCGGAACCACTCGACGAAGCGGCGCACTCCTTCCGCGATGCCGACGCGCGGCCGGTAGCCGGTCAGCGCCTCGAGCAGCC
>CALDYW010000221.1 GCA_937944395.1 uncultured Paracoccaceae bacterium
ACGGCGGCCTGTCGAGCCGGGCGGTTCACTTTCCCTGCGCGCGCACGCTCCCGTCCGAAGGTCTCTTCGGGGCGCGAACCGGGGGCGCGGAGACGGGGCAGGAGGATGCCGCCGCCCGGCCCCGCGCCCGTCCGGGCAGGGCCGGGATGGGCGCGCGGGCGGGGTCCATGCCGCGCCGGGGAGTGCCGAGGGAACGCCCGGCGCGCGGCCGCGGAAGGTCCGCCGCCCGCGGTCCGTCCCGATCGGGGACGGAGCACCGGTCGCGGTTCCCAGACGCGGCGTTGATCCGCGCCCCCGCCCCCGCCCCTGCGACGGCACGGGCAGCGCCCGCCCCCGTCCCGCCGAAGGCGTGCCGCCGGCAGAACGCGGGCCCTTGCGCGCCACCCTGGCCTGCGCATCCGGGGCGGCACGGCTTGCCGGCATCGTTGCAGTTCGCCCCTCATCGCCGCGGCCGGGGGCCTCCCCCGCACCCCTCGGGCGCTCGCCGCCCGTTCCGACCCGCGCTTCCGGCCGGACAGTCAGAGGTCGAACCGCACGCCCTGCGCCAGCGGCAGGGCGCGCGAATAGTTCACCGTGGCGGTCTGGCGGCGCATGTAGCCCTTCCAGGCGTCCGATCCGCTCTCGCGGCCGCCGCCGGTCTCCTTCTCGCCGCCGAAGGCGCCCCCGATCTCGGCGCCCGAGGGGCCGATGTTCACGTTGGCGATGCCGCAGTCCGAGCCGGCGGCCGACAGGAAGGTCTCGGCCTCGCGCAGGTCGGTGGTGAAGATGCAGGAGGACAGGCCCTGGGGGACGTCGTTGTGCATCGCGATGGCCGCCTCGAGCCTTTCGTATCCCATGACGTAGAGGATCGGGGCGAAGGTCTCCTCGCGCACCACGGCGGTCTGCGCCGGCATCTCGACGAGGGCGGGGGCGACATAGGCGCCGCCTGCGGGCACGCCCTCGGTCACCGGAGCGCCGCCGTGGACCGTGCCGCCCTCGGCCCGCGCACGGCCGAGCGCGGCCTGCATCCGGTCGCGCGCGGCCGGGTCGATGAGCGGCCCGACCAGCGTGCCCTCCAGCCGCGGGTCGCCGATCGGAAGGCCGGAATAGGCGCGGGCAAGGCGGGCGGTCAGCTCCGCCCGCACCGTCTCGTGCACGATCAGCCGGCGCAGCGAGGTGCAGCGCTGGCCGCAGGTGCCGACGGCCGAGAACAGGATCGCCCGCACCGCCAGGTCGAGGTCGGCCGAGGGCGCGACGATCATCGCATTGTTGCCGCCCAGTTCCAGGATCGGCCGGCCCCAGCGCGCCAGCACCCGCGGCCCCACCGCGGCCCCCATCCGCGTCGAACCGGTGGCCGAGACGATCGGCACGTCGCGGCTCTCGACGAGGGCCGAGGCGACTTCGGGGCCGCCCGCGACGAGCTGGCAGAGGCCCTCGGGCGCCTCGCCGAAGCGCGCGAGCGCGCGGTCGAGGACCCGCATCGTGGCCAGCGCCGAAAGCGGCGTCTTCTCGGAGGGCTTCCAGATCACCGGATCGCCGCAGACGAGCGCCAGCGCGGCGTTCCACGACCAGACCGCGACGGGGAAGTTGAAGGCGGTGATGATGCCGACCGGGCCCATCGGGTGCCAGGTCTCGCGCATGACGTGCCCGGGCCGCTCGGAGGCGATGGTCAGCCCGTGCAGCTGGCGCGAGAGGCCGACGGCGAAGTCGCAGATGTCGATCATCTCCTGCACCTCGCCGAGCCCCTCGGAGACGATCTTGCCCGCCTCGAGGGTCACCACCGCGCCGAGGGCGGCCTTGGCGGCGCGCAGTTCCTCGCCCAGCAGCCGCACCAGCTCGCCGCGCCGGGGCGCGGGCACCTCGCGCCAGATGCGGAAGGCGGCCTGCGCGCGGGCGATGACACCGGGCATCGCGGCAGGGTCGGTCGTGCGGACCCGCGCCACCTCGGCCCCGTCGATGGGCGAGCGCACGGCGAGGTCGCCGCCGGTCAGGTCGGCGGCGTCAAGGCCCGCGGCGGCGAGGGTTTCGGCGTGGCTCTGCGGTGTCATGGTCGGTCTCCTCGGGTGACGGTGCGGCGCTGGTCGGGGTCTCCCATCGCCGCGAGCAACGGGCGGCGCGCCTGTTCGGCGCGGAAGCCGGCGCGGCCCGTCATCCCGCGCCAGCGGGCGCAGACCAGGGCCTGGGCGACGGGCCCGCCGAGCGTCGCGCCGGGGCCGGCAACGATGAACAGGTCGGGGGCGAACTCGCGCGCCGCGCTGCGGATCGCGGCGGTGAAGTCGTAGGGTTCGGTGACCTGGTGGCCGAGGGTGTAGGCGTGCAGATCGGCCGCGGTGAAGGTGCCCGGCCACCAGACATGCCCGCGGCCGTCCACCAGCGGCAGGCGCGGCCGGCCGAACAGCGCCGGGCCGAGGGCCGCCCGGCCCTCGGCGGCGACCGGTGCCTGCAGGGGGGTATGGAAGGCCGCATGTCCGGCCAGCCGCAGCGGGTGGCCGCCCGCGCTGCGGGGCACCGCCGCCGCGAAGGCGGCGAGCCCGGTCTCGTTGCCGGCCAGCACGAGATAGCCCCCGAGGTCGATCGACAGCGCCAGGCTGTGCCCGGGGCGCGCGGCGATCCCGGCGACGAGGTCGAGAAGGGCGGCCTTCCGCGACGGATCGGGCGTCCAGTCCGCGTCCATCCAGGGATAGACGAGCTGCCCGCCGATCATCGCGCGGTCGAGCAGCCCGCCCATCGTGGCCGCGATGGTCAGCCCGTCCTCGGGTGTGACCGCCCCGGCGCAGGCCAGCGCCGAATACCAGCCCATCGAGTTGCCGGTGACCGCGGCCACCTCGATCCGCGCGCGGTCGAGGGCGAGGAAATCCCCGAGCGTCGCCGCATAGATCAGCGCGCTCGCGTTCTCGCCGCGGCCGTGGCGGCGGCGCGAGAACCGCGCCGCGCCGTCGAGGTCGGCAAGCGCCTCGTGCCCCATCGCCGCGCGCCGCGCCTCGAGCCGGGCGAGCAGCCCGGCATCGGGGAAGTGCCGGCCGAGCCAGCCCAGCTCCTCCGCGCCGTAGCTGCCCCGGCCGGGGCAGACCAGCACCGCCACGGTCATGCCCGCCCCCGCACCAGCGCCGCCGCCGCCGCCGCGATGCCCGCGGCCGAGGGCAGCGTGGCGGCGTAGGCAGGGCCGGTCGCGATGAAGCTGTCCTCGGCGGCGAGCCGCGCGAGCCGTGCCGCCGGCACGGTCTCGTAGAGATGCGCCATCACCGCCTCGGCCACCCCGCCCGAGCGGCGCGTCTCGTCCACGACCAGCACATGGGCGCAGCCGGCCACGGCGGCGCTGAGCGAAGCCCCCGGCAGCGGCGCGAGCCAGCGCAGATCGACGATCCGCGCGCCGATGCCGGCGGCCGCGATCTGCGGCAGCGCCTGATGGGCCAGCATCACGCCGTTGCCGAAGGTGACGATGGCCAGATCCCGCCCCGAACCGTGGAGGCCGACCTCGCCGAGCGGCAGGCGGCGTGCCGGGTCGGGATAGGTGCGCAGCCACAGCCCGTCCTTCTCCGCCCGGAGGTCGCGCGCGTGATAGAGCGCGATCGGCTCGAGGACCACCGTCACCCGGTTTTCCTCGCGCGCAAGCCGAAGGCATTCGCGCAACAGCATCGCCGCCTCGGCGCCGTCCGAGGGGCAGGCGAGGATCAGCCCCGGGATGTCGCGCAGCACCGCCACCGAGTTGTCGTTGTGGAAATGCCCGCCGAAGCCCTTCTGGTAGCCGAGCCCGGCAATCCGCACCACCATCGGGTTGGCGAACTGGCCGTTCGAGAAGAACGGCAGGGTGGCCGCCTCGCCGCGCAGCTGGTCCTCGGCATTGTGCAGGTAGGCGAGGAACTGGATCTCGGGCACCGGGATGAACCCGTTGTGCGCCATGCCGAGGGCGAGGCCGAGGATCGACTGCTCGTCGAGCAGGGTGTCGATCACCCGCGCCGCGCCGAAGCGGCCGGAGAGCCGCTGGGTGACGCCATAGACCCCGCCCTTCCGCCCGATGTCCTCGCCCATCAGCACGATCTCGGGATGGGCCAGCATCAGGTCGGTCAGCGCCCAGTTGATCAGCCGCGCCATCGGCTGCGGCGCCGCCATCGCCTCGAGCTCGGCGCCGAAGGCCGCGGCGCGCGCCTCGGCCGAGGGGCCGTTGGTGGGCCGGCAGGGCCGGGGCGGGGGCACGAGGCTGGCCATGACCTCGCCGGCGGTTCGCAGCCGCGGCCGGGTGACCGCCTCGGCCGCGACGCGCGCGACGCGGGCGCAGGTCTCCTCGTAGATCGCCAGGGCCTCGGCCGGCGTCATCACACCCGCCGCGTCGAGGAGCCGGACCGCATGCAGCAGCGGGTCCTGGGCCTCTTCGGCCTCGACCTGCTCGCGCGGAAGGTAAGTGGTGGGCACGTCGGCCCCGGCATGGCCGTAGAGCCGCACCGTGGTGAGGTGCAGGAACGCCGGGCGCCGGTGGCGGCGGACGTGGTCGGCCGCCGCGCAGGCCGCGCGGAAGCTGTCGAAGAGGTCGCGCCCGTCGGCGCCGAAGTAGCGCAGCGCGGGCCGGCGCGCGAAGGCGGCCGCGATCCAGCCCGGGGGCGTCGGGGTCGAGATGCCGATGCCGTTGTCCTCGCAGACGAACAGGATCGGCATCGGCAGGCCCTGGAAGGCGGTCCATTCGGCGGCGTTGAAGGCGCCCTGCGCGGTCGAGTGGTTGGCCGAGGCGTCGCCGAAGCTCGCCATCACCAGCCCGTCCTCGGCCAGCACCGCGTGCTCGGGCCGCCGCCGCCGCGCCGCGCCGATCGCATAGGCCGCACCCACTGCCTTCGGCAGGTGGCTGGCGATGGTCGAGGTCTGCGGCGGGATCATCAGCGCCTTCGAGCCCAGCACCTTGTGCCGCCCGCCCGAGATCGGATCCTCGGCCGAGGAGGCGAAGGACAGCAGCATGTCCCAGGTCGGGGTCTGGCCCGGCACCTGGCCCGCGCGGGCGATCTGGAAGGCGGCGTCGCGATAGTGCAGGAAGGCCATGTCGTCGGGCCTGAGCGCCAGCGCGACCGCCGCCATCGCCTCGTGCCCGGAGGAGCCGATGGTGTAGAACCCCTGTCCCGCGCGCTGCATCGCCCGGGCCTGCCGGTCGAGCGCGCGGCTCAGGCAGGCGGCGCGGAAGGCGGCGGCGGCCTGTTCGGCGGTCATCGGCCCCGCCGGCGGTCGCCCGGGCGGCAGGTCGCCGGCGGCGACCCGGCGGAGGAAATTCGCATGCACGATCTCGGCGCGGTCCATCACCCCTCTATCGCACCCCGGCCGCGCCGCCGGAAGAGCCCCGGGGAGGGGATCGGACGGACGGCCGGAGCCCTGCAGGACGCCGCGACCTCCCCCGTTCCGGCAGCGCGCCAGGAGCATCTGCCGAGGATGCGGACCGTCCGGGTCGGCCGCGGCCCCCCCCCGCTGCGGGTGCGAGATCCGGGTTCGCGGAGGACGGAGGACGCCGCGCCCCGCAGGCCTTCCGGCCGACGTCCGCCCGGACACCCGCCGCGGCCCCGGGAAACGCGCCGGACGGTCTGTCGGCGGCGGCCGCGGCCGCGTGCCCGGCGCAAGGGGCACCCGCACGGTCGGTCGGGAAAGCCTTCTCGGCGTGCTGCGGCTGTTCCTCGGGCAGTCCGCCGGCCCGCCCGTGCCGATCCCGGTCGGGGCGGCGGCGGTCTTGCCGGTCCCGAGGTCACGGGGCGGCTTCGGGATGATCCCGGCGAACGTCCCGGGCAGCGCGCTGCCGGGCTACTTGCAGGAATGCCGCGCCTCCTTCGGTTCGCAGCGGGCGGGTGCGGGTGATGCTGGCCCGGAGCGGACGACAGACCGCGTCCGCCGCGCGCGCGGCGCGCTTCGTCGCGTGCGCCCGGGGCCGGGTTCGCGCGCGGCCTCTTCCGCCCCGGCCGACAGCCTCGCCCGCCCGCGGCGCCGGGATCGCGGCCGCCTCCGGCGGGTCCTTGCCGGTGGCCGGGCCCGATCGGTCTTCGGTGTTCGGCCTGACGACCCATGCGGTGCTGCTGCCGGTTTTCGGGCCCGGCGGTCGTCTCTTCCCTGCGAAGGGGAGCCCCGCCTTCCGCAGGCCTCCGAGCCCGCGGCCGGTCACTGCCAGTGCGGCGGTGGCGGGGGCGGGGGGCGCTGATCCCCGCCCAGGCCCGGCTTGCCCCGGCCCGGCCCGGCGACGGCGGCCTTCGGATTCTTCGCGGCGCTGCCGGCGAGCGATCTGCTGCTCGCCGCCGCGATCGCGACGGGCTGACCCGGCATCACCGGACCCGCCGGGCTCCGGTTCGGCGCGCTGTTGCGCGCGCAACGGGCCGCGCCGGCGGGGCAGGGCGGGGGGCGGCAGCGCGCCGCGCGGCACGGGCCGATCCGGCGGCCGACCGTGCCGGCGCCGGGGTCACGCGAGTCCGGCGATCCGGCAGAGCGGGCTCCATGCGGCAGGGGCCGCGGCGATCACCCGGCCGCCCGCGGCCAGCATGGCAGGCATCGCGAAGGGCTCGACCCGTCCGCCCGCCTCCTCGATCATCAGCAGTCCGCCGAGGCAATCCCAGGCGTTCATGTGCGGCTCGTAGTAGCCGGCCAGCCGTCCGGCGGCGACGGCGGCCAGCATCAGCGCGCCCGAGCCCGAGCGGTAGAACAGGCCGCCCGCCTCCATCAGCGCGGCGATCACCCGGGCGACATGGGCCGGGTCGGTGCGGTCGCTCGCGCCGATCGCGGTCATCCGGCCGGCGATCCCGATCTCGGGGCCCAGGCGCAGGGGTGCCCCGTCGAGGGTGGCGCCGCGGCCGCGGCGGGCGGCGTAGAACTCGCCCGTGACCGGCGCGAAGGTCGCCGCCGACTGCGTCCGCTCGCCCTCCACCAGCGCGACCGCGACGCACCAGTGCGGCAGACCCGACAGGAAGGGCATCGTCCCGTCGATCGGGTCGATCACCCAGGTGTAGGCGCTCTCCGAGCTCCCCTCATGATCGATCCAGGAACAGACGTCGTCGAACTCCACCGACCGACCGAGGATCTCTCCGGTCAGATCGGTCACCAGCTTCTGAAGCTCCGGCCCGGCCTCCTGCCGCAGATGTTCCGCACCTTCCTCGGAGACGACTCCGTGATCCGGAAACACTCTCGCGACAGCCTCCAGGATCACCGCCTGCGAGCCATAGTCGGCTACGGTCACTGGCTCTCGCGCATCCTTGTAGAGAGCCTCGCCCGCCATCGAGTCCTGCACGGCACGGCACAAGCGAGCCGCCGCCCAACCGGCGACTCGCGCCACATCCACGATCTCCTGCTGGTTCGATGAACCACTCATCCCTACCCTCCCTCCGGTTGGCCGAACGTCAAATCGGTACTGCGGTAGCTGGAGCCGAAGTTCTCCTTCAGTGTCACCACCTGATTCGCTCCATCGATGAAGATCTCGCGATCGAGTCCCGCCAACGGGCGATTGAACAGGCTCCAGACCACCCCGTCCTGCATGGCGTACTTGGCGTCCAATGCACTTGCATAGTTGGCTTCCAGGAGGATCCGCATCTCCGACTCTCCGACCGCATCGGCAGTGACGACCGGCGCCATGATGCGCATCCTGCCATGCTTCTCCACCGCGAAGACGAGGATACGAGCGCCTCGGTACCGTGCTGTCCACTGTCCGTCTTCGCCGGTGACATCCACC
>CALDYW010000222.1 GCA_937944395.1 uncultured Paracoccaceae bacterium
GGTGCGCCGGCGCGCCGCAGGTGCTAGGCTGCCGGCGTGAGCGGGGCCGGCGCCTTCGGGGGGGCGGGCGGCCGGTCCGGGAAACCGTGACGGAGAACCCTCATGCAGTCGAACCGGCGCGCGCTGCTGATCGGAGGCGCCGCCTTCGCGCTCTGGCCGCAGTCCGGCCCGGCGCGTGAACGCACCCCCACCATTCCCGCGGTCGATCCCCGTTTCGCGGCACAGACCGTGCGGATCAACGCGGACGCTGTCGTGGGCATGATCTATGTCGATCTCGGCCAGAACTACCTCTATCACGTTCTGGAAGCGGGGGTGGCGCGGCGCTACGGCGTGGCGCTCGGGGCCGAGGGGCGCAACCTCGTGGGCGAGACCTACGTGGCGCGCAAGGCCGAATGGCCGGCCTGGCGGCCGACGGCCGACATGATCCGTCTCGAGCCGGCGATCTACGGCCCCTATCGCCACGGCCTGCCCGGCGGGCACGAGATGAACCCGCTGGGGGCGCGCGCGCTCTACCTCTACCGCGGCGGGCGCGACACGATGGTGCGCATCCACGGAACGCCGCAGCCCTGGACGATCGGCATGAAGTTCTCCTCGGGCTGCATCCGGCTGCACAACGACCACGTGATCGAACTCTACGACCGGGTGCCGCTGGGGACGCGGGTCCTGGCCTTCGGCGGCACCTGAGATCGCTCAGCCGCGCGCCAGCAGGATCCCGCGCAGCCGTTCCAGCTCGCGCTCGGCCGACGCGACGTCGGGGGCAAGCGCATCCACATCGAGAAAGGACCGATCCTCCGCGCCGGCCCGCACGATGGCACCGCCCAGCATCACCAGCGCCTCGGGCCTTTGCATGCGGATGGCGACAAGCAGCCGCGCGAGCGGCACCAGCGATCCGGGGCTGCCGGCGGTCAGCCCGATCACCGGGTGTTCCGCCCGCCCGATGGCGTCCGACAGTGCGTCATGGTCGAGCCCGAGCTTCAGCGTGACATCCCAGCCCCGCGACCTCAGCAGGTCGGCCGCCATCGTGATGCCGAGGGTGTGCTGTTCTCCCGGCACCGGCGCGAACAGGGCCGAAAGCCGCGTCGGCCGGCGCTGCTGCATGAGCGCGCCGCGCAGCCCGCGCAGGACGCCGTAGATCCGCGCCACCGCGAGGCTGA
Source organism: uncultured Paracoccaceae bacterium (assembly GCA_937944395.1). GTDB lineage: Bacteria > Pseudomonadota > Alphaproteobacteria > Rhodobacterales > Rhodobacteraceae > CALDYW01. The sequence goes on from CALDYW010000222.1 coordinate 1,155, forward strand.
CCTCGACGAAGGAGGCGCGGTCCTCCTCCCAGAGGGTTCCGAGACGGTCCGCGACCCGCGCCAGATAGCCGACATAGATCGTCTCGACCGGCACCCCGGTGGCGCGCAGCGCTTCGACCAGACGCGGCGCGGCCTCCTCGTCCTCGCTCAGGAAGGCCTCCGCGAGGCGTTCGATCGCGTCCGGGTCGGGCGTTTCGGCCTCGAGCGATGCCGGCTGCGCCCGGTCGGCAAGCCGCGTCACGGCCTCGCGGGCGAGCGTGCGCAGGGCCCGCGGCGGAAGCCGTTCCGCCGCCTTCCGGGCGGCCGCGGTCGCGCGGTCGAAGGCGGCCAGGTCGAAGGCGTCCCGGTCGCGACCTTCGCGGTTCCTGCCGTCGTCGCTTGCGGGTCGCCCGGACAAGCCTGCGCTCTCCCCTCCGCGCGGCCTTCGCCCGCGGTCCTCCCGTCGCGGCGCCCCGGTGCCCGGGAGTTTCCCTCGGGCCGGTCCGCCCCCGAGAGAGTATCGGAGCCCGGGTGTCAATCAAGATTGACAGGGCCTGTGCGACACTCCGTCCCGCCCCCCGCGCCTGCCCTCCACCCTCCGCGTCCGCCGTCCGCCCGCCGCGTCCGTCGTCTGCGTCCGCAGGCTCGGGTGCGCTACCAGCGCAGGCCCAGGCGCAGAGCGTCGTGGATCGCGGCATGGATGTTCCGCGAGGCCACCGCATCGCCGATCCGGTAGAGAAGGAAGCTTCCGCCGGGGTTGCGGTCGGGAAAGGGCGACCCCGTCCCCCCGGCCAGCCGGTCGTAGTCGATCGCGCCGCCGTTCCGGCTGAGCGGCTTCAGTGCGCGGTAGAGCGAATCCTCGGGCAGCGTGCCGTGCTCGACCACCACCTGGTCCACCCGCCGCTCCTCGCGCCAGTCGGGGGCATAGTCGGACCCCAGCGTGGCCACGATCTCGTTGCCCTCGCGCCGGACCGCCAGAACCCGGGTGTTGATGGTGATCCTGACCCCGGTCTCGTGGAAGGCGCGCATGTAGGCGACGTGGTTCAGGCCCCCGATCTCGGGGGCGAACATCCGCTCGGGCGTCACGATCTCCACCGCCGATCCGGCGCGGGCGGCCCGTTCGGCCGCGCTCATGCCGGGATGGGCGCCGTTGTCGTCGAAGACCAGCACCCGCGGCGCCGGGGCGACCGCGCCCGACAGGATGTCCCAGGACGATACGGCCAGGTCGGCACCCGCCATCTCGGGCGCCTGCGGCAGGCCGCCGGTGGCGATCACCACCACCTCGGGGTCGAGCGCCAGCACGTCCTCCGCCGCGGCGAGGATGTTGCAGCGGATGTCCACGCCCAGCCGGTCGAGCTCGGCCAGCCGCCAGGACACGATGCCGCCGAGGTCGCGCCGGCGCGGCAGCTGGGTCAGCAGGTTCACCTGCCCCCCCGGCCGGTCGGCGGCCTCGAGCACCACCACGGGGTGTCCGCGCTCGGCCGCGACCCGCGCCGCCTCCAGCCCGCCGGGCCCGGCCCCCACGATCACCGCCCGGCGCGGCGCCGGCGCCGGCGGGATCGCGTGCGGCAGCGTCGCCTCCCGCCCCGTCGCGGCGTTGTGGATGCACAGCGCCTCGCCGCCTTCGTAGATCCGGTCGATGCAGTAGGTCGCCCCGACGCAGGGGCGGATCCGCGCCTCCTCGCCGCGCGCCACCTTCGCCGCGATGTGCGGGTCGGCGATATGCGCGCGCGTCATGCCCACCATGTCGAGCTTGCCCGCGGCGATCGCGTGCCGGGCGGTGGCGACATCGGCGATGCGCGCGGCGTGGAAGACCGGAAAACCCGTCGCCGCGCGCACCTCGCCGGCGAAGTCGAGATGCGGGGCCAGCGCCATCCCGGCGGTCGGAATCACCCGCACGAGGGCCGCGTCGGTGTCGATATGGCCGCGGATCAGGTTGAGGAAATCGACCTTGCCGCTGGCCGCCATGCGGCGCGCGATCTCCACGCCCTCGGCGCGGCTGAGGCCCCGCTCCCGGTCCTCGTCGGCGACCATCCGGAGCCCGACGATGAAATCGCGGCCGACCGCGGCACGGATCGCGTCGAGCACGGCATGGACGAAGCGCAGGCGGTTGTCGAGGCTGCCGCCCCAGTCGTCGTCGCGCCGGTTCGTCGCCGGCGACCAGAAGGCGTCGATCAGATGCCCGTAGCATTCGAGCTCGATCCCGTCGAGCCCGGCCGCCTGCATCCGCTGCGCGGCCGCGGCATAATCGGCCACGATCCGCTCGATGTCCCAGTCCTCGATCACCTTCGGGAAGGCGCGATGGGCCGGCTCGCGCACCGCCGAGGGCGCGACCACCGGCAGCCAGTCGCCGCGGTTCCAGCCCGTCCGCCGCCCGAGATGGGTGAGCTGGATCATCACCGCCGCGCCGTGTTCGTGCACCTCGTCGGCAAGCCGCCGCAGCCAGGGCACGATCTCGTCCTTCCAGGCATAGAGGTTGCCGAAGGCCTGCGGGCTGTCGCGGCTGACCACCGCCGAGCCCGCGGTCATCGTCAGCGCGATCCCGCCCTTCGCCTTCTCCACATGGTAGAGACGGTAGCGGTCGGTCGGCATCCCGTCCTCGCCGTAGGCCGGCTCGTGGGCGGTGGACATCAGCCGGTTGCGCAGGACGAGATGCTTCAGGCGGTAGGGTTGCAGCAGGGGGTCGGCAGACATCGGACTCTCCTTCTCGGCCGCGCGGGCAGCTTGCGCAGCCCGGCCCCGGCGCGCAAGCGCAGCCGGCCGCGGCGCCTGCCCTCATGTCCGGTCCGCAAATATCCCGGGGGTGCGGGGGCAGC
>CALDYW010000223.1 GCA_937944395.1 uncultured Paracoccaceae bacterium
TCCTCGGCCCGGTGGCGGACCATGCCTTGCCCCGCAACGAGGCCCCGCGCGCATCGAAAGACCTCGGCCGGGCGCGATGGCGACGATGGAGCGGTCATCGCCGCCACAGCCGCGCCGAAACCACGAGGCCTTGCGTGAAACTCCCGGGCCGTCCGCGACCGCGCGCGGATCCTGCCGCGCGCCGCCGGCCCCCTGCCGAGCCGCGGGGACCCGCCCGTGCCCTGCGCAACGGCAAACCGCGCCGCGGCCGCAAGCGGCGAGGGCGAGGCGCTCGATGCCGCCCCTCCCCCGCGCCACCGGCCGGCGCCGGGCGGCTCGGCGGGCCTGCCGCAGGCCGTCAGGCCCAGTCGCCGGCAAAGTCGCGCGGGACGAGCAGGATGTCGCGGTCGAGCGTCCGGACGTCCTTGCGGCCGCAGAGCGCCATCGTCACATCCAGTTCCTTGCGGATCACCTCGAGCGCGCGGGTCACCCCCTTCTGGCCCATCGCGCCCAGTCCGTAGATGTAGGCCCGTCCGATGAAGGTGCCCTTCGCGCCGAGCGCCAGCGCCTTCAGCACGTCCTGCCCCGAGCGGATGCCGCTGTCGAGCAGGATCTCGATCCGGTCGCCGACGGCATCGACGATCGCGGGCAGCGCCCGGATCGACGAGATCGCGCCATCGAGCTGCCGGCCGCCGTGGTTCGACACCACGATCGCGTCGGCGCCGACGTCCAGCGCCCGCCGCGCGTCCTCGGCATCGAGGATGCCCTTCAGGATGAAGGGCCCGTCCCACTGGCGGCGGAGGGCCTTCACCTTGTCCCAGTCGAGCTTGGGGTCGAACTGCTCGTTGGTCCAGGCCATCAGCGAGGCGGGATCCGTCACCCCCTTCACATGGCCGACGATGTTGCCGAACGACCGCCGCTTCGTGGACAGCATCTCGATCCCCCAGCCCCACTTGGTGGCAAGGTCGAGCAGCACCGGGGGGGTCAGCTTCGGCGGCGCGGAGAGGCCGTTCTTCAGGTCCTTGTGGCGCTGGCCGAGGATCTGCAGGTCGAGCGTGAGCACCAGCGCCGAGCATTTCGCCTCGCGCGCCCGGGCGATCAGGCGGCGGACGTAATCCTCGTCGCGCATGACGTAGAGCTGGAACCAGAACGGCGCCGGCGACTTCGCCGCGACGTCCTCGATCGAGCAGATCGACATGGTGGACAGAGTGAACGGCACACCGAAGGCCGCCGCGGCCCGGGCCGCGAGGATCTCGCCGTCGGCGTGCTGCATCCCGGTCATCCCCACCGGCGCCAGCGCCACCGGCATCGCCACCTTCTGGCCGACCATGGTGGACTCGAGCGTCCGCCCCTCGAGGTCCACCGCCACGCGCTGGCGCAGCCGGATGCGCTCGAAGTCCGACGTGTTCTCCCGGAAGGTCTGTTCGGTCCAGGCACCCGATTCGCAGTAGTCGAAGAACATCTTCGGCACGCGCCGCCGGTGGATCGCCTTCAGGTCGGCAATGCTGGTGATCACGGTCATGCTGGGGCCCCGCCGCTGTTCCCGCGGAGGGCGGCATAGCAACCCCCCCCCGGCCGCGCAACTGCCGCCGGACGCGGTGCAGCCGGAACCCGCCGGTCAGGCGCGGTGCGCACCTTCGGCAAGCGCGGCGACGTAGGCCAGCACCTCGGCCGGCGCCGCGCCCGCCCCCACCTGCGCCACGATCGCCGAACCCACCACGCAGCCGTCGGCGACGCGGGCGATCGCCTCGGCCGCCTCGGGCGTGCGGATCCCGAACCCCACCACCACCGGCAGGTCGGTCGCCGCCTTGATGCGGGCGACATCGGGGGCCACGTCCTCGGCCCGCGCCGCGGCGGCGCCGGTGATGCCGGTGATCGAGACGTAATAGACGAAACCGCTCGTGTTGCGCAGCACCGCCGGCAGGCGCCGGTCGTCGGTGGTGGGCGTTGCCAGCCGGATGAAGTCCAGCCCCGCGGCCTGCGCCGGCAGGCAGAGCTCGTCGTCCTCCTCGGGCGGCAGGTCCACCACGATCAGCCCGTCGATCCCGGCCGCCTTCGCCTCGGCAAGGAAGCGGTCCACGCCGCGCGCGTAGATCGGGTTGTAATAGCCCATCAGCACGATCGGGGTGGTCGTGTCGGACGCGCGGAAGGCGCGCGCCAGCGCCAGCGTGCGTGCGACCGTCTGGCCCGCCGCCAGCGCCCGCTGCCCGGCCGCCTGGATCGTGGGACCGTCGGCCATCGGGTCGGTGAAGGGAAGGCCGAGCTCGATCACGTCCACCCCCGCGCCGGGCAGACCGCGCACCAGCGCCAGCGACGTCTCGAAATCGGGGTCGCCGGCCATGACATAGGCCACGAACGCCTTGCGTCCCTCGGCCCGGAGGCGGGAGAAGGTGTCGTCGATCCGGGTCATGCGGCCCCTCACTCTGCGCGCGGTCGGCCCGGATTGGCGGAAGCCGGGGCGGAAATCAAGCCGGCGGCGCTTGCCTGCCGATCCTCCGGCCGGCGCCGCACCGGTCGCGCAGGGTGCCGAAACCCGCCGACCCGCGGGCGGCGACCCCGCCCGGCGGTGCCCCCCCGCCCGGCCCGCCGGGGCTGCCGGCAGCCGCCTTGTCTCGGCCCGGCCTTCCCCGTAGAAGCCGCCGGGCGCGTGCAACGGGGGCTGCGATGGGCTTCAGGACCGGGATCGTGGGGCTGCCGAACGTCGGCAAGTCCACGCTGTTCAATGCGCTGACCCGAACCGCGGCGGCCCAGGCGGCAAACTTTCCCTTCTGCACCATCGAGCCGAATGTCGGCGAGGTCGCGGTCCCCGACCCGCGCCTGCGGCGCCTTGCCGAGATCGCGAAGTCGAAACAGGTGATCCCGGCGCGGATGACCTTCGTCGATATCGCGGGCCTCGTGAGGGGCGCCTCGAAGGGCGAGGGGCTCGGCAACCAGTTCCTCGCCAACATCCGCGAATGCGACGCCATCGCCCATGTCGTGCGCTGCTTCGAGGACGGCGACATCACCCATGTCGAGGGCCGGATCGACCCGATCGCCGACATCGAGACGATCGACACCGAGCTGATGATCGCCGACCTCGAGTCGGTCGGGCGCCGGCTGCAGAACCTCGTCCGCAAGGTCAGGGGCGGCGATGCCGAGGCGATCCGGCAGGAGCGGCTGCTCAAGGCGGCCGCGTCGGCGCTGGAGGCCGGCCGGCCGGCGCGGTCGGTCGCCGTCGCCGACGACGACCGACGGGCCTGGGCCGCGCTCGGACTGCTGACCCAGAAGCCCGTGCTCTATGTCGCCAACACCGCCGAGACCGAGGCCGCGACCGGCAACGCCTTCACCGCGCTGGTCGAGGAGCGCGCGCGGGCCGAGGGCGCGGGCTTCGTGGTGATCTCGGCGCGGATCGAGGAGGAACTGGCCCAGCTCGCGCCGGAGGAGGCGGCCGAGTATCTCGCCGCCATGGGCCTGGAGGAACCCGGGCTCGACCGGCTGATCCGCGCCGGCTACGCGCTCCTTGGGCTGCAGACCTTCTTCACCGCCGGCCCGAAGGAAACGCGGGCATGGACGATTCCGCGCGGGACGCTCGCGCCGCAGGCCGCGGGCGTGATCCACGGCGACTTCGAGAAGGGCTTCATCCGCGCCGAGACGATCGCCTACGAGGATTACGTCGCGCTCGGCGGCGAGGCGGCGGCGCGCGAGGCGGGCAAGCTCAGGGCCGAAGGCAAGTCCTACGAGGTGCAGGACGGCGACGTGCTGCACTTCCTGTTCTCGGGCTGACGTCTCGGGCTGACGCGCCCGGGCGGTCAGCCGCCGCGCTGCCGCCCCGGCAGCAGCAGCGCGAGCGGCGTGACCAGCATGAGCCCGCCCACCGCCGCGAAGGATCCGCGCAGGCCCACCGCCTCGGAGACGAACCCCATGAGCGGCGGGCCGATGAAGAAGCCGGCATAGCCGATCACCGCAACCCGCGAGATCGCCAGCGCCCGGTCCGCCGCCGCGACCCGCTGGCCGGCCAGCGCGAAGGCGAGCGGCGCCATCACCGAGATGCCGAGCCCGAGAACACCGAACCCCGCATAGGCGACCGCCGGCGCCGGGGCAAGCGCGGCAACGAAGGATCCCGCGGCCGCCAGCAGCGCCGCCGCCACGATGATCCGCGCCTCCGCCCCGCGGCGGGTCAGGAAAT
>CALDYW010000224.1 GCA_937944395.1 uncultured Paracoccaceae bacterium
CCCCCCCGACCGCGCCCGCCGCCGGCGGCGCGCAGCCGCTGATAGAGCGCCTCGGCATCCCACCCCGTGACCTGCCGTTCTTCCGGAAGGGCCGCCGCCAGCAGATCGGCCAGCAGCACCGCCGGGCGCGGCAGGGCATGGCCAGCCTCGACCAGCGTCTGGTTCAGGATCGCCTCGCAGCCGATGTTGAAAAGCTCGGCATCGAACGCCTCGCCCTGCCGCAGCGCCATCGCGGCCGACCGCGCCGGGTGCCGGAAGGCGCAGTGCAGCACCTGATGCCCCGCCAGTCCCGCCTGTTCGTGCAGCGCGAGGGACGCGAAGGCGGGCCCGTAGAACACCGTCCAGCCGTCGGTCCAGGCGGGGGCGTCGCGCCCATCCGAATCGCGATGGTCGACCCACAGCGCCAGCGCGCCCAGGGCCGGATCGTCGTCCGCAAGGCGCACCAGCGCGGCGCGGGCGCGTGCCGAATGCGTCATTCGAGCCCCATCGCCCGGCGTTCCGCGGCGTAGGCGGCGTAGGCGGGGTGATCGAGGAAGGTGTCGGCCAGCCCGAGGGCAAGCCCCCGGCGGATCAGCATCTCGAACCCGTGGGTGCACAGCTCGGCCAGCGGCATCCGCGCGAAGGCGGGCGCGTCGGGGCGCAGCCGGTCGAGCCTGCGGATGTCGGCCATCGCCGCGATGCTCGCCGCGGCGTTCGCCGCCGTGAGCCCGCCCACGAGCGCATGGATCAGCGCGTGCAGGCCGTGCATCGACACCGGGTAGAGCGCGGGCCGGTCCCGGTCGGACGCGGCAAGGAGCCGTGCGGCATCGACCGTCGCGGCGATGTCGTCGGCCACAAGCTGGAATTCGGCCGCCACCGCATCGCCGAGCGTGCCCGCGAGCATGACCCGCGCCGCCGCGCGGTCCGCAACGGCGTCCATGATCCGCGCGGCGCGTTCCCAGGACCGCGGGGTGCAGGCGATGACCTGCCCGCGATCGAGCGCCTGCGGGATCGTGTCCAGAAGGTCGGGTCTGACCCTCAGGAAGGCCGTCACCGCCGGGTTCAGCCCGCGCGGCACGGCGTAATGCGCGATCCAGTCGTCCGCCGCGGCCTCGATCCGCAGGTGCACCAGCCGGTCGGACAGGGCGGTGCCCATCTCGTAGGCCACCGCACCGTCCTCGGCCCCGTTCCCGGCGGCGACGACGAACACCGACGGCGGCAGGCGGTGCGGCCCAACGCGGCGTTCCTGCAGAAGGCCGTAGACCGCCGGATGCAGTGCGGGGGCGGCCGCCGTCAGCTCGTCGAGGAACAGGATCGCGGGGTGCGCGGGATCGTCGGGCAGATCCTCGGGGCGATACCACAGTGTCCGCCGCGTCGCGTGGTCGTAATAGGGCAGCCCGCGCAGGTCCTGCGGCTCGATCGTGGTCAGCCGCAGATCGAAGAGCCGCGCCCCCGTCTCGTCCGCAAGCTGCCGGACGATGGCCGACTTGCCGACGCCGGGCCGCCCGTGCAGCATCCAGGACAAGGTCAGCCCGTCCGTCCGCTGCGCCGCCCAGCCCCGCCGCAGCACTTCGAGCGCCTGCCCCGCCGACACCGGCACCGTGTTGACCGTCATGCTTCCCCCGTCCGCGCCCTGCGGGCGGCGCTGCCCGCATCACCGCCCGCAGCCGGGGATGTGGCGCGCGCGGGCCGGGCGTAAAGCACCGGCGCCCCGTGCGGCGGCCCGGGGCCGTCGCGTGCGGCCTCGCCCCCGGCGGTCCCGATCCGATCCGGGCCGCCCCGACCGCCGCCAGTCCCTGACGAACCGGCCCGGCCCGGCCCGGACGAGGTCGGACCGGGTCGTATCGGCCCGGCGCGCGAGGCCTGCCTGCATTCAGCGGCGCGGCGCGGGGCCCGGCCGTTCCAGCGCAAGGCCCGCACCCGACCGGCGCACGGTCACCCGCCGGTTTACCGGCAACGGCACCCAGGCCGACACCGCGCCGTCCGGCCAGATCACCCGCACCGCGGCGTCCGTTGCGGGCCCGAGGCCGAAGTGCAGGGGGCCCGCCTGCCCGCCGCCATGGCCCCCGCCGGCCGTCACCTCCTGCGCCTGGACGCGCCCGCCCGCCCGCACCTCGACCCAGGCGCCGAGCGCGCGGGTGTTCGGCCCGGCCATCCGCGGCTCGACCTCGGCCCAGGCGCCCGTGCCCTCCGTCACGTTCCGCCAGACCTCCATCGGCGCGCGGCGGTTGACCACGACGATGTCGAGCCGACCGTCGCCGTCGAGATCGACCAGCGCCGCCCCGCGTGCGCGTTCCATCGTCGCCACGCCCGCCGCGACCGACGCCTCGCGGAACGTCCCGTCGGCTTCCTGCATCAGAAGGTTGTTCGGGTCGCGCATGGCGTTCGAGGGCATCTGGTCGACATTGCCCTTGGCGATGAACAGATCGGGAAGCCCGTCGTTGTCCACGTCGCCGAACTCGGCGTGCCAGCCGGTCGACGGCCGGCCGTCGTCGCCCGCATGGGGCATCTGGGCATAGGTGCCCGCCGCATAAGGCGCGTTCTCGAAGCCCTGACCAGTGTTGATCTGCAACAGCTGGTCGGCCATCGAGGTCAGGAACACCTCGGGCAGGCCGTCGCCGGTCAGGTCGCGGCTAGCGATCCCCATGCCCCACAGGCTGATCCGCGGCCATTCGCCCGCCGCCACCCGTTCGGTTAAGGTGTCGAGCCGCCACATCTGCTCGTAGCCGCCGCGCACGTAGTAGTGCCGGTCGTTCGAGATGCGCAGCTCCGGCCTGCCGTTCCGCGCCCAGTCCGAGATCAGCATCGACAACGCGCAGAAGCCGGGTTCGAGCCGCAAGGGCGGGCCGTAGCCGTCCGGGCCCGGCCGGTGCAGCTCGCCCGCGTCGCAGGCGAAGAAGGGGCCGTCCGGCCGGGCGCGGTCGACGTAGTTGCCGATGGCGAGCGTCGGGCGGGTGCCGCCCGCCTCCCAGGTCGCGGCGAAGGCGGTGGACCAGGCGTTGCCGGCCGCAAAGCCCCAGGCTGCCGTCGCGTCGGAAAAGCCGCAGGCACCGTCGCCCCGCAAGAGCACGTTCGGCCCCACCCGCAGCACCGCAAGGTCGAGCGCCCCGTCGCCGTCGATGTCGAGCGGCCAGAGGCCGGTCACGCCGGTCAGCGCGGGGAAGGCCCCCTCGGCGAAGGCGATCCGGCCCGGGGAGGACCGGTTCAGGAACAGCCGCGCCGGCGTCTCGCCCCCTGCGGCGGCGAGGTCCGGCCGACCGTCGCCGTCGCAGTCGAACGCGGCGACGCCGCCGCCCACGAAGTGCAGCCAGCCCCCCGCATAGACATGCGGCGGGCCGGGCAGTGCTGCGGCCGCATCCTCGAACCGCGGCCCGGGCGACGCCGGCCCGGCCGCTAGCGCGACCGCAGCCACCAGCGCGGCCGCGCAGGGGGGGC
>CALDYW010000225.1 GCA_937944395.1 uncultured Paracoccaceae bacterium
CACCCCCGGGATATTTCCGGACCGGACAGATAGGGCGGATGGGCGCGCCCGGCGCCCTCTGCCGCCCCCGCCCCCGGGGGAGGTTGCAGCGCCTTGCGGCTGGTGCCATCGTGCCGGCGTGCGCCGCGGGGGGCGTGCGAAACCTGCGGCCACGGGGTGGAGACATGGGGCCCATCGAGTCACTGCCGCGCAACGAGGCCGGGATCGCCGCGGTTCTGCCGCTGATCCGCCAGCGGCTGGGCGACCGGCTGGCAACCGGCGAGGCGGTGCGGGCGCAGCATGCACAGACCACCACCTGGCTCGTCCAGCAGCCGCCCGACGCGGTGGCCTGGCCCGAGACCACGGCGGAGGTTGCCGGGATCGTCGCGCTTTGCGCCGAACATCGCGTTCCGGTGATCGCCTATGGCACCGGCACCTCGCTCGAAGGTCACGTCAACGCCCCTGCGGGCGGCATCTGCCTTGACCTGATGCGGATGGACCGGATCCGCGAGGTCCATGCCGAGGATCTTGACTGCACGGTCGAGCCCGGCGTCACCCGGTCGCGGCTCAATGCCCACCTGCGCGACCGCGGCCTGTTCTTCCCGATCGACCCCGGGGCCGATGCCTCGCTGGGCGGCATGGCCGCGACGCGGGCGAGCGGCACCAACGCGGTGCGCTACGGCACCATGCGCGAGAACGTGCTGGGGCTCGAGGTGGTGCTGGCCGACGGCCGGGTGATCCGCACCGGCGGCCGGGCGCGCAAGTCCGCAGCCGGCTACGATCTGACGCGGCTGTTCGTGGGGTCGGAAGGCACTCTCGGGGTGATCACCGGAATCACCCTGAGGCTGCACGGCATCCCCGAGGCGACCGCCGTGGCCACCTGCGCCTTTCCGTCGCTCGGGGCGGCCTGCGACACGGTGATCGCCACCATCCAGTCGGGGATCCCGGTGGCGCGGATCGAGCTTCTGGATCCGGTGGCGATCGGCGCGGTCAACGCCCATGCCCGGCTCGGCCTCGCGGTCATGCCGACCCTGTTCCTGGAATTCCACGGCAGCCCCTCCGGCGTTGCCGAGCAGGCCGCCGCCTTTGGCGAGATCGCGGCCGACCTCGGCGGCACCGACTTTGCCCACGCCAGCCGCCCCGAGGACCGGGGCCGGCTGTGGAAGGCCCGGCACGAGTTCTACTGGGCGGGGCTCGCCCTGCGACCCGGCGCACGCGGTCTGTCCACGGACGTCTGCGTGCCGATCTCGAGGCTGGCCGATTGCGTGACCATCGCCGCCGAGCGGGCCGCGGCCGAGGGCTTCCTTGCGCCGATCGTCGGTCACGTCGGCGACGGCAACTTCCACGTCATGCTGCTGGTCGATCCCGCCGACGCGGCCGAGGCCGCCCGCGCCGGGGCCTATGTGGACTGGCTCGCCGACCTCGCCATCGGCATGGGGGGCACCTGCACCGGCGAGCACGGCATCGGCCAGGGCAAGCGCGGCTACCTCGCGGCCGAGGCGGGCGAGGCGGTGTCGGTGATGGCGGCCCTGAAGGCCGCGCTCGACCCGCTGGGCATCCTCAACCCCGGCAAGGTGCTGCCGCCCTGACCCCGCCCACGAGGCGCCGGCGGGACCGGGAGGCGGCGGCAACGTCCCCGAAGACGCAAGCGTCCCCGGCACCCTGCCGTCCGCCCCTGCCGGCTCCGTTCGCCCTCGGCGCCCGGCTTGGCGCAGGGCGGATCGGTCCCCCGGGGGTCAGAGCCGCGCAAGCAGGTCGCGCGTGGGCCAGGCATCGGCCGGCAGGCCGAGGCGGATCTGCTCCTTCTGCACCGCGGCGCGGGTCAGCGCGCCGAGGACCCCGTCGATCGCGCCGACGTCGTGGCCGCGCGCGGCCAGCTTGCGCTGGAGCTGCTGCATCTGCTCGGCCGACAGGGCGGGATCGGGGTTGCCGGGGGTGAACACCGGCGCACCCTCGAGCCGGGTCGCGAAATAGGCCGCCGTCGTCACATAGACGAAACTCTTGTTCCAGTCGAAGAACACCCGGAAGTTCGGGTAGGCGAGGAAGGCCGGCCCCTTGCGCCCCATCGGCAAGAGCAGCGAGGCGCGCATGCCCCCGGCCGGCAGCGACCCCCAGCGCGGCACCACGCCCATCCGCGCCCAGTCGGCGACCGTGAGCTGGGTGTCGAGCCCGGATTTCGACCAGTCCAGATCGGCCGGAACCGCGACTTCCTGCAGCCAGGGTTCGTTGGCGCGCCAGCCGTGGCTTGCCAGCAGCGCCGCCCCGGACAAGAGGGCATCGGGCACCGAGGTCTTCAGGCTCACCCGCCCGTCGCCGTCGCCATCTACCCCGAGGCGCAGGATGTCGCCGGGCAGCATCTGCACCATGCCGATCTCGCCGGCCCAGGCGCCGGTTGTCGCGGCCGGGTCGAAGCCGCCGCGTTCGTGCAGTTGCAGGGCGGCGAAGATCTGCGGCTGGAACAGGTCGGGGCGCCGGCAGTCGTGGCCGAGCGTCATCAGCGCGTTGAGCGTGTTGTAATCGCCCTGGACCTGGCCGTAGTCGGTCTCGAGCGCCCAGAACGCCAGCAGCACGCCGGGCGACACCCCGAAGCGGCGCTGCGCCTCGCGGAACACCGCGGCATGGCGTTCGGCGTTGCGGCGGCCGTTGACCATCCGGTTCTCGCTGATCACGGCGCGGGCGAAGTCGATGAAGTCGCGGCGGAAGATGCCCTGCGCGCGGTCGGCGCGCAGGACGCGCTCGTCCTGGCGGGCGCCGGCGAAGAAGGCCTCGACGGTCGCCGGCGCATGGCCGCGGGAGACGGCCTCGGCCTTCACCGCCTGCACGAAGGCCTGGAAGCTGCCGCCGCAGGGAATGCGCGCCTCCGCCGGAACGGCAAGGCCCGGCAGCGCCAGCAGTCCGGTCGCGGCGGCGCAGGCCAGCACGC
>CALDYW010000226.1 GCA_937944395.1 uncultured Paracoccaceae bacterium
ACGCGACGAAGTCTCTAGCTCCGAAACTCACGCCGAACGATCCGACGGCGAGGTAGTACATGCCGGGGAACAGATCGCCGTCCTGGCCGAGTCCGTTGCCCGCACCGCTGCCCGCGCCGAAACTCAACAGGCTCAGGAGCCCGCCCGCGTCGAGGTCATCCTCGGCGATCCGGTCGCCCCACGCGTCGTAGAGCGCAATGAATGTGTCATTGCTGGGCGTAAGCGTTGACCCGATGGTGTCGATCTCGACGAAGGCGCCCGCGGCGCCCGCGGCGGCGGTGTCGCGGGGGGGGGGCGGGCCTCGGGACCCGGCGCAGGGGCATGGCGCCGCGGGGGCCGATGCGACAGCCTTGCGGCCGCGGACCGAGCCGGAGCGCGCCGATGCCCTGTGCCGCAGCCTTCCCCGCCGCCTGGCCCGTTGCCTGGCCGGTGCCTGGCCCGTTGCCGGGCTGGTTGCCGGGGTGCTCGCTCTGACCGGTCCGGCGGCGGCGGACTGCCGCGTCACCCTGCCCTTCGGCTTCGGCAGCGCCGGGATCGCGCGCGGCGACCGGCTGCTGCCGGACGCGCTCGCGGCCCGCTGTCCGGCGGCCGAGTTCGCGCTGACGGCACATGCGGAGTCCGACGGGTCCGGGGCCGGCAACCGCCGGATCGCCGAGGCGCGGGCGGCCGCGGTGGCGGAGTATCTCGGACGGCCGCGGGCGCTGCGCATCGAGCTGCCCTGAACCGGGCGCCGCAGGCCGGGCCGGTCAGCCGGCGGGGTCGTCGCCGGGGTCGTCGCCGGGGGCGAGTTCGGCGGCGAGGAAGCGCTCGAAGGCGTCGAGGTCCACCGGCTCGAACAGCCCGAAGCCCTGCATCCAGACCGAGGCGGGGCGCAGCCCGTCGGGTTCGAGCCGGCACCATTTCACGCGGCCGCGCTTCTCCTGGCTGATCAGCCCGGCGGCGGCGAGCACCGCGAGGTGTTTCGAGATCGCGGCGAGCGAGATGCCGAAGGGTTCGGCCACGTCGGTCACCGCCATGTCGTCCTCGAGCAGCATGGCGAGGATCGCGCGCCGGGTCGGGTCGGCGAGGGCGGCGAAGACGGCATCAAGCGGATCCATGCGGCCGAGCGAAGCGCGGCGAGCGACCGGGAGTCAACCGTCCGGTTGAATGTGCCGCCCGCGGCGCGGATCGCGGGCCGATGCGGAGCCGGGAATTAGACGGTATACATATCAATATGTTGATCGGCTTTCTGCGGCGCCGCACGGCGCTTGACTCGGGCTTGGGCCCTCACTAGGGTCCGCGCGACTGTCCGGGGGGGGGTGCCTCATGGCGGATCGCGCCGGGGACGAGCGGCTGAAGGCGCTCGAGGCGCGGATCGCCGCCCTGAGGAAGGCGCAGGCGCCCGCGCCCCGGATGGACGAGCATTATTCCGGCGCGCAGGTCGCGTGGCGGATGGTGATCGAGCTGGTGGCCGGTCTGATGATCGGGTTCGGCATCGGCTGGGGGCTGGACGCGCTGTTCGGCACGGCTCCCTGGCTGCTGGTGCTGTTCATGCTGCTCGGGTTCGCGGCGGGGGTGAAGACCATGCTCCGCACCGCCCGGGAGGCGCAGGACGAGGCGGCGCGGCGCGCCGCGCGGGACGACGGGGGCGAGTGACGTGGCGGAAGCATCCGGCAGCGGCTTGAGTTTCCACCCGATGGACCAGTTCATCGTGAAGCCGCTGTTCGGCGGCGACGCGATCCACTGGTACACGCCCACCAACGTGACGCTGTGGATGGCGCTGACGGTGGCGGCGGTGGCGCTGATGTTCGTCGCCGGCACGCGCGGGCGCGCGATCGTGCCCTCGCGCAGCCAGTCGGTGGCGGAACTCGCCTACGGCTTCGTGCACAAGATGGTCGAGGATGTCGCCGGCAAGGATGCGCTGAGGTATTTCCCCCACATCTTCACGCTGTTCCTGTTCATCGTCTTCGCCAACTTCCTCGGGCTCGTCCCGATGAGCTTCACCACCACCTCGCACATCGCCGTCACCGCGCTGCTGGCGCTGGCGGTGTTCCTGAGCGTGACGATCCTCGGCTTCGTCAGGCACGGCGTGCAGTTCCTCGAACTGTTCTGGGTCAAGGCCGCGCCGCTGCCGATCCGGCCGATCCTGGCGGTGATCGAGGTGATCAGCTACTTCGCCCGGCCGATCAGCCATTCCATCCGTCTGGCCGGCAACATGATGGCGGGTCATGCGGTGATCAAGGTGTTCGCGGGCTTCGCCGCGCTGGCCGCGATCTCGCCCTTCTCGGTGCTGGCGGTGACCGCGATGTACGGTCTCGAGGTGCTGGTCTCCTTCATCCAGGCCTATGTGTTCACGATCCTGACCTGCGTCTATCTGAAGGATGCGCTGCATCCGCATCACTGACCGGTCAGCGCCTGCAATCCCGAACTTCCGGAACAAGGAGAGACCCTCATGGAAGGCGATATCGTTCAAATGGGCGCCTATCTCGGCGCGGGCCTGGCCTGCATGGGCATGGGCGGCGCCGCGGTCGGCGTGGGCAACGTGGTGGGCAACTACCTGTCGGGCGCGCTGCGCAACCCCTCCGCCGCGGCCGGCCAGACCGCGACGCTGTTCATCGGCATCGCCTTCGCCGAAGCGCTGGGGATCTTCTCGTTCCTCGTGGCGCTGCTTCTGATGTTCGCGGTCTGATCCTTCGCGTTCCGGACCGTCCGGCCGGGCCCGGCGGCCCGCCTGCCGGACCCCGCACCTGAGGGAGACGACGATGGCGACAGAAGCCGAAGACGCCGCGCATGCCGCCGCCGGCCACGGCGCCGAGGCCGTCGGCATGCCGCAGCTCGATTTCTCGACCTTCCCGAACCAGATCTTCTGGCTCGCGGTGTCGCTGGTGCTGATCTACCTGATCCTCACCCGCATCGCGCTGCCGCGCATCTCGGGCGTCCTGGCCGAGCGCGCGGGGTCGATCACCAACGACCTTCTGGCGGCGGAGGAACTCAAGCAGAAGGCGAAGGAGGCCGAGGCGGCCTACGAGCGGGCGCTGGCCGAGGCGCGGGCCGAGGCGCAGAGGATCGTCGGCGAGACCCGGGCCGAGATGGCGCGCGATCTCGCGGCCGCGACGGCCCGGGCCGAGGCCGAGATCGCCGCGCGCGCGGCCGAGTCCGAGCGGCGGATCGCCGCGATCCGCGCGAGCGCGATGGAGAGCGTGGCCGAAGTCGCCCGCGATACGGCCCTGGCGCTGGTCGAGGCGCTGGGCGGAAGGGCCGAGGAAGCGGCCGTTCATGCCGCCGTGGAAGCCCGGCTGAGGGAGTGAGGCCGATGCGCAAGCTGATCGCCGCGGCGCTGGTCGCCGGGCTCGGGGCGAGCCAGGCGCTCGCCGCCGACAAGCCGTTCTTCTCGCTGAAGAACACCGACTTCGTGGTGCTTCTGGGGTTCCTGCTCTTCGTCGCCGTTCTCTACTACTTCAAGGTGCCGAAGCTGGTGGGCGGCCTTCTGGACAAGCGGGCGCAGCAGATCCGGGCCGAACTCGACGAGGCGCGGGCGCTGAAGGAAGAGGCGCAGTCGCTGCTGGCTTCGTACGAGAAGCGCACGCGCGAGGCCTCGGCCCAGGCCGAGCGGATCGTCCGGCAGGCGCGCGAGGAGGCCCAGGCCCTGGCGGAGGAGGCGCGCGCCGCGCTGGAGGCGACCGTCGCCCGGCGGCTGCGGGCTGCCGAGGAGCAGATCGCCTCGGCCGAGGCCGCGGCGGTCCGTCAGGTGCGCAACCGGGCGATCGAGGTGGCGGTGGCCGCGGCGGGCGATGCGTTCCGCGCCGGAATGACGCCCGAGGACGGCGCGCGCCT
>CALDYW010000227.1 GCA_937944395.1 uncultured Paracoccaceae bacterium
CGAGGAAGGCGCCGCGCGCGGCCGGATCCCACAGCGGTGCCCGCTCGCCCGACAGATGCGGCAGGAACATCGGCCCGGCGGCGGCGGGGGCGGTGGCGGCAAGCTCGGCCAGCGCCGCCGGTTGCAGGCCGAGCACCGCGGCGAACCATTCCGCGGCGGCCCCGCCCGCCTGTGTCGGCCCGGCATGGACCCTGAGTCCGAGCGCCGGGGGGAAGATCAGGATTCCCGGCGCGCCCGGGCCCGCGGCCGAGGCCATCGCCAGCACCTCGGACGTGCCCGAGAGCCAGACCGCATCGCCCTCCGCCCCCATGCCGGCGCCGAGGAATCCCGCCCAGGCGTCCATCGTGCCCACCGCCACCGGCACCTCGGGCAGGCCCGGCGCGAGGCGCCAGCCGCCGGCCACCGCCGTCATCGGCCGGAAGGGCGGCAGCCGCTCGGCGGCGCCGGGCAGAAGCGCGAGCAGCCCGGGCGGCGGCGCGAGGTCGGGGCCGACGAGGCCGACATGCGACAGCGCGTCGGTCACCGCCGCGCCGGTCAGACGGCGCAGCACGAAGTCCCGCGGCAGGAGCACCGCGGCCGTCGCCGCCCAGAGCTCGGGCCGGGTGCGGGCGAGGAAGGCCATGCGGGCGAGCACGTGGCTGGCGTCGATCGCGATCGGGGCCCCCCACCAGGCCAGGCGGTTCTCGGGCGCGATGCGGGCGTCGAGGGCGGCGGCGTCGGCGGCGCAGCGCAGATCCTGCCAGAGGATCGCCGGGGCGAGCGCCCGGCCCGCAGCGTCGCAGAAGAGATGCGTGTTGACCTGCCCGGTCACCCCGACGGCGGCGACCGCGGGCAGCAGGCCCTGGGCGGCGAAGGCGGCAAGGGCTGCGTCGATGGCCGCCAGCCAGTCGGCCGGATCCTGCTCGGCCAGGCCGCCCGGGCCGCGGCGGGTGGCGAGCGCGCGGGCGAAGCGGGCGCGCGGCCGCCCGTCCGCGGCCCCGATCACCGCCGCCTTGAGGGCCGAGGTGCCGAGGTCGATGGCCAGGATCGCGTCGCCCATCGCGCGCCGCCCGCCCTCAGTCGCGCCCCGGCAGGTAGCCGGCGAAGGCTTCCGCCGTCTCGGCGATCTGGGCGTCGGTCAGCAGGTTGCCGCCGCCGATCACCAGAGCATGATAATACTGGTGCGCCAGCGCCTCTAGCTCGTGGGCAAGCCAGGTCGCGCGCGCCAGCGTCGGGCCCGCGGCCAGCGCGCCGTGATTGGCCATCAGGCAGCCCAGCCGCCCCGCCATCGCCGCCAGCACATGCGCCGACAGCTCGGCGGTGCCGTAGCGGGCATAATCCGCGCAGCGGATCTCGGGGCCGCCGAAGGCGGCGATCATGTAGTGGATCGCCGGAATCGGCCGGCGGGCGATCGCAAGGATCGTGGCGAAGGGGGAATGGGTGTGCACGATGCCGCCGATCTCGGGCCGGGCGCGCATCAGGTCGAGGTGGAAGCGCCATTCCGACGAGGGTCTGAGCGGCCCCTCCCAGGCGCCGTAGTCGCCCGCAACCGGCATCCGCGCGATCATCCCGGGGGTCAGCCGGTCGCAGGGCACGGCCGAGGGGGTGATCAGCATCACCTCGCCGCAGCGCGCCGACAGGTTGCCAGAGGAGCCGCGGTTGAGCCCCGCCGCATCGCATTCCCGCGCGCGGGCGACGATCTCGGCGCGCAGGTCGCCTTCCTCGGACATCGCATCAGTCTCCCCTTTCCGGCGCCCCCCCGCGGACGAGCCGCGGCCAGAGCGGGCGCAGCGCCCCGCGCAGCGCCCGGAAGTCGTCATAGGCCCGGTCGAAGGCGGCGGCCAGCCCCGGATCGGGCGGCTCGGGCGGCCCGAGCATCGGGGTCACCCAGCGGTCGAGCGCGCCGTCCATGTCGGGCTCGGCGCCGATGGCGACCGCCGCGATCATCGCCGCTCCGGCCGCCCCGGCCTCGGCCCGCAGCGCCCGCCGCACCGGCCGCCCGAGGGCGGCGGCGAAGAGCGCGCGCAGCGCGCCCGAGCGCGCCGCGCCCCCGGTCAGCCGGATCTCGGGCGGCAGCGGCCCGGTCGCCGCGTGGCAGTCGCGCGCGGCCAGCGCCAGCCCCGCCGCCACGGCGCGCACGAGGTCGCCGTAGCCGTGGTCGCGCGAAAGCCCGGCGAAGCCCGCGCGGGCATGGGGATCGACGAAGGGTCCGCGCTCGCCCGCGGGCGAGATGTAGGGAAGATAGAGCGGCCCCGGCACGGCCGGGGCGGCGGCGAGCCAGCGGTCGAGCAGGTCGAGCGGATCGGCGCCCGCGCCCGGGGCGAGGTCGGCAAGCACCTCGCGCGCGAGCCCCAGCACCCAGTCGAGGTTGAGCGTGCCGGCCATGTTGGTCTGCATCGGCGCCACCCGCCCGGGCAGCGGCAGCACCAGCACATAGCCCGTGCCCTCGGGATTGGGCACGACCGCCTCGGCCGGACAGGCGCGCAGGTGCACCCCCGTCGAGCCGAGGATCGTGCAGCCATGGTCGGCCCCGCCCTCGCGCACGCCCGCCCCGATCGCCGTGCAGGCGGCATCGAGATAGCCCAGCACCACCGGCGTGCCGGGCAGAAGGCCGGTCGCCGCCGCCGCGTCGGGTCGCAGCGGATGCCAGCCGCCGGTGCCGTCGAGGATCGGCGGCAGGAGCCGGCGCAGGGAGGCAAGGCCCATCGCCTCGATCACCCGGTCGTCGTAGCAGCGGGTGCGGAAATCGCCGAAGCTCATCGCCGCCTCGCAGGGGTCGGTCGCCGCCGTCCCGGTCAGGCGCAGGTGCAGGAAATCCTTGATGTGGAAGGCGGTCGCGGCGCGCGCGAGAAGCTCGGGGTGGTGCCGGGCGAGGAAGGCGAGCTGCGGGCCCTGGGCACAGGCGGCAAGCCCGGTGCCGGTGGCGGCGAAGCGCGCCGCCTCGCCCGCGCCGCGCCGGAGTTCCTCGGCTACCGCCGCCGCCCGCGAATCGAGCCAGAGCCAGGCCGGCCCGACGGGGTCGCCGGCGGCGTCGATCAAGACCGTGCCGTCGCCCTGGGCGGTGACGGCGAGCGCCGCCGTGCGCCGGGCGAGGTCGGGGATCTTCCCGGCCAGATCGCGCAGAAGCCCGCAGACCTCGGCCCAGGTCTCCGCCAGGTCCTGCGTCGCCGCCCCGCCGGGTCCGAGACGGTAGCGGTTCGGCCGTGCCGCCCCGGCCACCCCGCGGCCCGCAGGGTCGAAGGCCACGGCCTTGAGCGTCGAGGTGCCGGCATCGAGCCCGAGGATGAGGTCGCCCGTCACCCTGCCGCCCCCACCGCCACCCCCGCCGGCCCTGCCGCCCCTGCCGCGCCGGGTGCTGCCGTCATGCCCGACCCGCCCGCTCGGGGAACAGGGCGGCGAGGCCGGCGCGGGTCGCGGGGGCGATGCCGCGCTCGGTGATCAGCCCGGTGATCAGCCGCGCCGGGGTGACGTCGAAGGCGGGATTGGCGCAGGGCGTGGTCTCGGGGGTGATTCGCACCGGCGCGATCGTCCCCGCGGGGGTGCGGCCGGTCACCAGCGCCACCTCCTCGCCCGGCCGCTCCTCGATCGGGATGCCCGACAGCCCGTCGCCGAGGCTCCAGTCGATCGTGGGCGAGGGCAGGGCGACGTGGAAGGGCACCCCGCAGTCCCGCGCCGCGAGCGCCTTGAGGTAGGTGCCGATCTTGTTGGCCACATCGCCCGCGGCGGTGGTGCGGTCGGTCCCGACCAGCACCAGGTCGACCTGACCGCGCTGCATCAGGTGGCCGCCGGCATTGTCCACGATCAGGGTATGCCGGACGCCCGCGCGCCCGAGTTCCCACGCGGTCAGCGCCGCGCCCTGGTTGCGCGGGCGCGTCTCGTCCACCCAGACGTGCAGGGGGATGCCGGCGGCATGGGCCTTGTAGATCGGCGCCGTCGCGGTGCCCCAGTCCACGGTCGCAAGCCAGCCGGCGTTGCAATGGGTCAGGATGTTGACCGGCGCCCCGCCCTTGCGCGCGGCGATCGCGGCGATCAGCGGCAGGCCGTGGTCGCCGATCGCGGCGTTCTGCGCCACGTCCTCGTCGCAGAGCGCCCGCGCCCCTTCGCGCGCGGCCGCGGCGCGCGCCCCGGGCGGCAGGGGGGCGAGGGCGGCCTGCATCCGCGCCAGCGCCCAGCGCAGGTTGACGGCCGTGGGCCGGGTCGCCACCAGCACCTCGACCGCGCGGGCAAGGCCGGCATCCGAGGGGTCCGTGGCGAGGTGCAGGGCGACGCCCCAGGCGGCGGTCGCCCCGATCAGCGGCGCCCCGCGCACCGCCATGTCGCGGATCGCCCGGGCGGCATCCTCGAGCCCCTTCAACTCGGCCACGACGAAGTCGTGCGGCAGGTGCCGCTGGTCGATGATCCGCACGGTCGCGCCGCCGTCCTCGGGCCAGATCGTCCGGTAAGGGATGCCATCCACCAACATCGCCGCCGCCCTGCCTTCGGGGTTCCCCTCTCCGATCAAGACCGCGCGGCTTCCGCCCGTCAACGCCGTTCGCGCGGGCCTTCCCGGCGCCGCCGCGGGCGACCCTGCCGCGGCCCATCGCGGCCGCCGGACCCTTCGGCCGGCGCGTGCCTGCGCGTCGGGGTCCGGGCGGGCGACAGGGCGGAGACCGGGCCGCCCGACCGGCCCGACCGGCGCGCTGCCCGGTTCGCCACGCCGCGGTCGGGCGTCCGGCCGGCGGCATCGGCCTCCCGCCGCCCCCTTCCCCCCATGTCCGGTCTGCAAATATCCTCGGGGGGTGCGGGGGGCAGACAGCCCCCCGCGCGCGGCCGGGCTTGCGCGCCGCGGCTCGATCTCGCAGCCGCGCCCCAGACCCCCGCGCCGGGTTCCGGCGCCGCCGGAGGTCTCGCGCAGAGCCTTGCGGCAGTGGAGCAGCGGACAGGCCTGTCCCCTGATCTCGACCGGCGGCGCCTTCGGGATGCCGATCGTCGCAGACCCACCTTGGCACATCGATGCCGTCGGGGGGCGGTCACATCATCAGAGCCGATCACCGCCGGAGCCATGGCCCGAGACGAGGCCCTGCGCGCATCGAAAGACCTCGGCCGGGCGCCATGGCGACGATCCCGCGGTCATCACCGCCAAGGCCGCGCCGGGAGGAGACTGCCTTGCGTGAAACTCCCGGGCCGGCGCCTGTCCGCGCGCGACTTCGACCGCCCGGTCGGCGAACTTCAGGTCCGCATCGCCGTCCGGTACGGCTTCACCGTGCTCGGCATTCCCGTCACAAGGGCCGCGGCGTCGTCCCTCGGGGGAAGGGCAGACTCCGGCTGTCAGCCGATTTCTGCAACAGAGCCGCGACGCAGCACAGATCGCCGGGCGGGCGTCGCGGCGGATCCTGTCGCCCGTCCGTGCCGGCGGCGCCCCGCTGATCCGCCGCAGCCGGGTCCGGCCGGCCCGGGCGGACCGCCCTTGCCGTCTGCGCCCCTGCGGCACCCGCCCGGCGGCGGGCCGGACGGCAGCGGCCGGGCCGCCGGACGGCGATCCTGCCGGACGGTCGGGCGCGGCCGCGCTGCCGGCGGGGGGCCGGGCCGGTTGAGGGGCGCCGGGCGCATCGGTGCGGCTGTCGGCGCGTCCGGGGCGGCTGTCTCCCGGGCCCGGATGTGCGGCGCCCGGACGGCGGCCGTTCACGCTGGCGCCGGCCGGCCAGGCCGCTGCGGAAGGTCTCCCCGCACCGCGCACGCGCGGCCGCCCCCGGTCATTCGAGGAACTCGCTCGGGTCGAGCGTCTCGAAGCCCTTGCGCACCTCGAACCGGATGAAGGCGGGGTTTCCGGCGCGCACCTTGCCGATGGTCTGGCCGCGGGCCACCGTCTGACCGCGCTCGACCGTGATGCCTTCGAGGTTGGCATAGACCGTCAGGATCGGTTCCGAGAAGCCGAAGCGTCCGCCGTCGTGGCGCAGGATGACGATTGCCACATTGTCGGTCGAGCGGGTGACCGCGGCGACGGTTCCGGCCTCGGCCGCCTTCACCTCGGCCCCGGCGGTGGCCGAGATGTCGATCCCCTCGTTGCGACCCTTCTGGTAGGCGCGGATGATCGAGCCCTGCACGGGCAGCGCGAGCCGCGCGCGCGACGAGGCGGCGGTCCGTTCGGCCGAAAGGTCGGGCGAGGCCGGGGTCGCGGCGGCCGGCGCCGGCGTTGCCTCCTCGGCCGGCGGCAGCGGAGCCGCCGCCGAGGGCGGCGCCGGGGCCCGGCTGCCCTCGCCGGGACGGGCGGTGTCCTCGGCCGGCGGGGCGGCCGGGCGCGCCGCCGGGGCCGCGGCCCGCGGCTGCGGAATCATCAGATACTGCCCCTCGCGCACGGCGAGATCGGGGCCGAGCCCGTTCCAGTCGGCGAGGGTGCGCACCGAGACATCGTAGAGCCGCGCGATGGTGTAGGCGGTCTCGCCGCGCTGCACCTGGTGTCGCACCGGCGTGCCGCCCTCCGCGGGCGGCGCAAGCGTGCCCGCAGGCAGGGCGGTGCCGGGCGGCGGTGGCGGCGCGGCGCCGGCCCGGGGCGGCGCGGCGGCCTCGGCGCGGTCGATCGCGGTGGTGGCGATCGCTGCCACGGCCACGCCGCCGGCGCCCGCCGCGGGCGGCGCGCCGACCCCGCCGCTGCGCTCGGCCACCCGGCGCGGCAGCGCCAGCACCTCGCCCGGACGCAGCTTCATCTCCGGCGCAAGCCCGTTGTAGCGCGCCAGTTCCTCGGCCCCGAGGCCGATCCGGGCGGCGACGCTGGCCACCGTGTCGCCGCGGCGCGCGATGGCGACCTGGTAGGTCGGGTAGGAGATCACCCCGCGGTCGTCCGCCTGCGGGCGCGGCGCGGCAGGGGCCTGCACCGCATCGGCGGTGCCGAACCCGCCCATGCGCTGGCGCAGGTCCGCATCGAAGCGCTCGCCGCAGGCTGCGAGCATCAGCACGGCCGTCAGCGCGAGGCCCGCCGGGCGGCGGCGACGCGGCGGCACTGCACGCGGGATGCAAGGCGTCATGCCGGCTCTCCTCAACAGATGCGCCCCTTGTGGCCGGGGCCTTCGTCAATCCGGCGCGATGCCTTCGACCAGCGGCACGAATCGCACCGCGCGCAGTTCCTCGTAATCGTGGCCGCCGGGCCGCCGGGTCACCTTGATCAGGCTCTGGACGTGGTCGGACTGCCCCACCGGAAGAACCATGATACCGCCTTCGCGCAACTGCGCCAAGAGCGGCCCGGGCGGATCCTCGGCCGCCGCGGTGACGAGGATCCGGTCGAACGGCGCCTGTTCCGGCAGGCCGTGGCTGCCGTCGGCCACGCGCGCGACGATGTTGACAAGGCCGAGCGCGCGAAACCGTTCCTCGGCCTCGCGCACCAGCCGCCGATGCCGGTCCACGGTATAGACCCGGCGGGCGAGCAGCGACAGGATCGCCGCCTGATAGCCCGAGCCGGTGCCGACCTCGAGCACCTTGTCGCGCGGTCCGACCTCGAGCGCCTGGGTCATCAGCCCCACCACCGAGGGCTGGCTGATGGTCTGCCCGCAGGCGATGGGCAGCGGCACGTCGTCCTGGGCGCGTTCGGCGAAGATCCCCGTCACGAAAGCCCCGCGGTCGATGCGCTCCATCGCGTCGAGCACGCGCAGGTCGGTCACGCCCTTGGAGCGGAGCGCGTAGAGAAAACGCATCTTCCGCTCGGCGCGATCGCCGGTCACGGGAAGCCTGCCTCGAGCCGGGCGAGCGCGGCCAGCGCGTCGTGCGCGGTCAGGTCGGCGCGCATCGGCGTGACCGAGATGAACCCCTCGAGGTTCGCGGTGCCGTCGGTCGCCTCGCCGCTGGCGACGTCCTGCCGGCCGCCGCGGATCCACAGGAAGCGCCGGCCCGAGGGCGACAGGTGCGGCTCGACACCGAAGGCGGTGCCGCGCCGGAACCCCTGCCGGACGACGCGCAGCCCGCGCACCTCCGCGGCGCCCACGGGGGGGAAGTTCACGTTGTAGAACAGGCGGTAGTCGGACCGGTCCCAGAGCGCCTCGGCGAGCAGCCGCCGCACCACGGCCGCCCCGTGCACCGCCGCCGCCTCGAACGGGTCGGGCCGCGACAGGTTCCCGGGCCCGTAGAACTGGCTGAGGGCGATCGCCGGCAGGCCCTGCAGCGCCGCCTCCATCGCCCCGCCCACGGTGCCCGAGTAGAGGACGTTCTCGGCCGCGTTGTTGCCGCGGTTGACGCCCGAGAGCACGACGTCGGGCGGATTGCCCGCCATCACGTCGTAGAGCCCGGCCAGCACGCAGTCGGCGGGCGACCCCTCGGCGGCGAAGCGTCGCGGCGCGAGTTCGGCGATCATCATCGGATGCGTGTAGGAGATGCAGTGCCCGACGCCCGACTGCTCGAAGGCCGGGGCCACGACCCAGACCTCGCCCCCGGGTCCGGCAAGCTCGGCCGCGATCGCCTCGAGCGTGGCCAGACCCGGCGCGTTGATGCCGTCGTCGTTGGTCAGAAGGATCCGCATGCCGCCCCCGCCGCCTCGCCGCCCTGACTAGCCGAGCGGGCGGATGGCGGCAAGCGAGCGGGAGGCCGGGCGCGCCCCGGACGCGAGCGCGCCGCGGTCGTGAGCGCGCCGCGTCCCGGCGCCCCCGTTGCGGCGCCCCCGTCCCGACGCCCCGGGGTCCGGGGCCCGGGGCCCGGGCCCCGGCGGGTCGCCGCGGCAGCGCGTGCGGTCAGGGCCGCTTCGCCGGGCAGGTCGAAAGCCCGAGCAGGCTGTAGGCCGGGCAGGTGCCGGCGAGCCCGGTGACCAGCGGCAGGATCCCGATCAGATAGGCCCAGGTCCAGGGCGAGCCGCTCTTGTTCAGGAAGAAGCCCGCGATCAGGCCGAGGCCGACGACGATCCGGGCGATGCGATCGACGGTGCCGACATTCCTTGCGAACATGGCAGGGTTCTCCGTTGGCTGGACGATGGCGCATCCATGGCGCGGGTGGGCGACAGTGTCGGTGACCTTCTCACCTCTGCAACCGCGCGCGGCACGTCGGGCCTTGCGGCGGGTCGTCGCAGGATGCATGCGCGCCGATCAGCCGGTCGCCCCGGGTTCGGGGCAGCCCTCGCCGAGCCAGGGCAGATCGCCGAGACGTCGCGCCCGCGTCCGCCGCCGGCCAGGACGAAACGGCGGTCGAGATCCGGCGCGCCGGCGCCCGGCGGGCGGGCAAGCCGGCGACCGCGGCCGCGGCGAGGGCGGGCGCGCTCGAGCGTCTCGGCCGCGCCCCGGCGATGAAGGTGAGGCTCGCCGCCTCGGCGCCGGCCGTCCCGCCCCTGACCGGGGCCTCGAGCGCGGCAATCCCGTGCGCCGCCGCCCCGGCCGCGAGCGCACGGGCGTGGTCCACCTCGATCGTCGAGCCGTCGATGACCAGGGCGTCCGCGGCCCTCGCCGGCAGGATCTCGGCCGCCGCCGCGCCGCCGGCCGCGCCGTCGGGCAGCATGGTCACCACGGCCTCGGCCCCGACGGCCGCCCCGGCCGCCGGGGCGGCGGGGGCGGACGCCGGCGGGGCAGGGGGCCGCCGGGTCGAAGCCGGTCACCGCTTGACCCGCCGCGGCGCGGTTGCGCGCCATCGGCGCCCCCATCCGACCGAGCCCGAGAACCCCCACCCTCATCGCCGGCCCTCCGGCGCAGCGCCGAGCTCCGCCAGGTCGAGCCGGCTGCCCGGCGGCAGCGGCTGCAGCATCCGCGCCACCTCGTGCAGCGGCACCGCCGCGGCGTCGGCATGGCGCCAGCGCGGCGCGCCGTCGCGGTCGAGGATCCGCGCGCGGATCCCCTCGGGGAAGTCGCCCTGCGCCATCGCCCGCGCGGCGTAGCGGAACTCGAGCTCGAGTGCGCGGCGCAGCGAGGCGGTGCCGCGCAGCCGGTGGACCATCTCGACCGCCGCCGCCATGGCGAGCGGCGCATGACCGCAGAGCGCGGCCAGCGCCTCGGCGGCGAAGGGCTCGGGCGAGGCGCGCAGCAGGCGCAGGATGTCGGCGGAGGTCTCGCCGGCGAAGAGGGCATCGATCCGCGCCTGCGCCGCGGCGAGCCGGGCGGGGCCGGGCGGCCGGCCGGCGGCATCGGCGATCCGCTTCCAGTTGCCCGTCGCCGCGAGTTCGGCCTTGAGCGCGGGCCAGTCGGCCTCGGGCACGAAGACGTCGGCGAAGCCGGCGTGGATCGCGTCGGCCGCGCCCATCCGCGCCGCGGTCAGCGCAAGGTATTCGCCGATGCGTCCCGGCGCCCGTGCCAGCAGCAGCGAACCTCCGGTGTCGGGCACGAAGCCGATCGCCGTTTCGGGCATCGCGCAGGACAGGCTTTCGCCGGCGATCCGGTGGTCGGCGTGGCAGCCCAGCCCGACGCCCCCGCCCATGGTGAACCCGTGCAGGAAGGCGATCACGGGCTTGGGAAACTCGTGCAGGCGGGCGACCATGCGGTATTCGTCGCGCCAGAAGGCCGCGGCCGCCTCGGGGCGGCCCGCGGCGGCGGCGGCGGCGAGCTCGCGCAGGTCGCCGCCGGCGCAGAAGGCGCGGGGGCAGGCGCCCTCGACCATCACGATCGCCACCTCGGGGTCGCCGGACCAGCCGGCCAGCGCCGCGTCGATCGCCAGCACCATCGCATGGGTGAGCGCATTGTGCCGCTCTGGGCGGTCGATCACGATCCGCCCGGCGACACCGTCGCGCAGAAGGCGAACCCCGGTCATGCCGGCGCCCCGTCGCGCAGGGCGCGCGCGACGATCGGGTGCATCGCCTCGGCTGCACCTTCGAGGATCCGGCGCACGCGCCGGTCGCGGGCAGGCTTCTCGGCTGCGCGATCGGCCGGGTCGCCGTACCCGCCGCGAAGCTGCAGGCAGTCGTCCGGGATGCCGTGGCAGGTTTCCGTCACGAAGGCCCTTGCCATGGCTAAGGCGGCCGCGGCCGTGCCGGGCGGACCGGCGGCGATGTCCGGCCGGCCGCCGTCGTGCACGGCGGGTGCGGCGGCGAAGCCGCCTCCCCGTGGACCGATCGGGGCGGCTGCGCGCCGCTCGACCCCGTGAAGGGGAACCCTCGGCGCCCCCCGGGCGCGCCGGCCCGTCCGGTCCCCGGGCGCGCCGAACGACGGCCCCGCCGCCTCCGCCGCGACGGGGAAGGCCGAGACCCCGCCCGCGCGCGGTCCGCCGGAAGGCGCCGTCACGAGGCGGGCATCGGCATCGCCGGCACCCGAGAGGACGGCCTCGGTGCCGTTCAGCCGCCGGCCGCCGCCGGCCCGACGCCCG
The DNA here is from genome assembly GCA_937944395.1 of uncultured Paracoccaceae bacterium. GTDB lineage: Bacteria > Pseudomonadota > Alphaproteobacteria > Rhodobacterales > Rhodobacteraceae > CALDYW01. The sequence goes on from CALDYW010000227.1 coordinate 11,215, forward strand.
GCCCGCCGCCCGGCCCTTGTGGACAGCGCCGCGGCGTCGGAGCCGGCCCCGGGCGCGGTCGGGCAGCAGGCGATCGGGGCCTCCATCGAAACGAGCCGGGGAAGCCGCCGGTCGCGCGGGGCAGGGCGGGCGAGCGCGGCCGGCATGGCGGTGCCGATGTCGAGGATCGACATTAAGGCCGCGACCGTCGGGCAGGCGGCGGCAAGCCCCAGATGGACGAAGGTGCCGCCTTGCCCAGACAGGCCGGCGCCTCCCGCCGCCATGGGCACCGCAATCCCGCCGAGGCCCGGCTTGCCGAGGCGGGGCCGCAGGTCGCGCGGGGGGGGGCGGCGCGGTCCGGGGCGCGGGCCCGCGGGGCGATCCCGGTCTGCCCGAAGGCCCCTGCCGCGGCGAGGGTCGCCGCCCGTTCCCCGCTCGGGCCGAAGTCCAACCCCTTGCCTCCCGCGATGGCCGCGCCGTCCGGCCCCGGCGCCCGGGCCGGAGCATCGCAGCGCGCGGAGCGCACGGCAAGGGGCAGGGCGCGCGGCGGCGCCGCCGGCGCCGCCGGTCACAGCCCGTCGTGGAACTCGGCGATCAGGTGGCGGACAACCGCCCGCAGCGCCGCGTCGCCGTCGGCCCCCTCGCGCCGCGCCTGCGCCAGCGCGGCGCGCTGGCGGGCGGCCGAGGCGCCCTCGGCCGCCATGCTCCGCGCCCGTGCGCAGGCCTCGGTCGATTGCAGCCAGCCGGCATCCTCGTCGATCAGGTGCAGCATCTCGTCCACGAGTTCGGGCAGCGGCACGATCTCGCGCCGGCCGAAGTCGATCAGCCCCTCGCCGCCGCCGTAGCGTTGCGCCCGCCAGCGGTTCTCGCGCACGAGGAAGGCGTCGTAGCTCCGCCAGCGCTGGTTGCGCTGGCCGAGCCGCCAGAGCATCCGCATCAGCGCCTGGGTCAGGGCGGCCAGCGCGATCGCGTCGTCGATCCGCGGGCTGACGTCGCAGATCCGGGATTCCAGCGTCGGGAAGCGGTGCGAGGGGCGCAGATCCCACCAGATCTTGGTGCCGTCCTCGATCAGCCCGAGGTCCACCAGCATCTGCACCGAGCGCTCGAACTCGGCCCAGCTCGCCAGCTGCGGCGGCAGGCCGGTGCGGGGCAGGTTGTCGAAGACCGTCAGGCGGTAGGAGGCCAGCCCGGTGTCCTGGCCCTGCCAGAACGGCGAGGAACAGCTGAGCGCCAGGAGGTGCGGCAGGAAGTAGCCGAACTGGTTCATCAGGTCGATGCGCAGGTCGGCGCTCTCGATGCCGACATGGACGTGCATGCCGCAGATCAGCATCCGCCGCGCCACTCCGGCAAGGTCGCGGGCGAGCCCGTCGTAGCGATCCTTCGGCGTGTGGGTCTGGTCCTTCCAGTCCGCGAAGGGATGGCACGAGGCGGCGATCGGGGCGAGGCCGTGACGTGCGGCGACCGCGGCCACGGTGCGGCGCAGGTGCGCGAGGTCCGCACGCGCGCCCGCCACGGTGCGGTGCGGCCGGGTGGCGACCTCGATCTGGCATTGCAGGAACTCCGGGCTGACCTGGCCCTGCAGCGCCGCGGTGCACTCGGCCATCAGCGCCTCGGGAGCCCGGGCGAGAGCGCAGGACTCGAGATCGACGAGGAGGTATTCCTCCTCGATCCCGATGGTGAACGCCGGTTCCTGGTGCGCCATTCCGTTCCCGCGGCCGTTCCCGCGGCCGTTCCTCCCGCAGCGGTGGCCGCGGCCGAGCCGGCGGCAGTTGACCCTGTGGCCGGGGTCCGGGCAAGACCCTTGCCGAGGCTTCCCCCGTCACCCCGCGCGGGGGCGCGGCGCTCCGGCGTGCCGGGGCGGCTGTCCGAGGTCGCGCGCCGGGTCGGTGCGGTGCCGCGCGGCGCGGATCCGCCCCTTCGCCGGCTGTCGCGACGGCCCCGCCCCGACCCGCCTCGACCCCGGCCCGACCTTGGCGCAGACCCCGGTCTGCGACCGCGCGCGTGCCGCGAAAGGCGGGCCGGCGGCGTATCGGCCGGCGCAGCCGGTCTGCCGGAACGTCCTGCGGTCCGGAACCGGCGGCCGGGCCGGCGGCTCGCCCGCGGATGACGCCCGGCGGGCGCGGAGTCCGGCCTGCGACGAACCTGCGACGAAGCGGGCGGCTCGGGCCGAGCGTCACCGCCCCGCGCCGCCTGCCGCCAGCGGAGGGGCGGCTCTTGGGCCGGCGCTGCCCTGTGCCCTTCGGGCCTCGCCACCGCCCCCCGCTCCGCCCCCCGCTCCGGCCGCCGGAACGGTCGCGCCGGCTGCGCGCGCGGGAACGACCGGCCCTGTCAGCCGGGGGGCACCCGCCGGGCCCGGTCAGGCCGATGCGCCGGCTGGGTCATTCCATCGCCCGGAAGTGGAACTCGCCCCCTTCCTTCAGCCCCGAGGGCCAGCGTGCGGTCACGGTCTTGGTGCGGGTGTAGAAGCGGAAGGCGTCGGGTCCGTGCTGGTTGAGATCGCCGAAGCCCGATTTCTTCCAGCCGCCGAAGGTGTAGTAGGCCAGCGGCACCGGGATCGGCACGTTGATCCCGACCATGCCGATGTTGACGCGATGCGCGAAGTCGCGGGCGGTGTCGCCGTCGCGGGTGAAGATCGCGGTGCCGTTGCCGTACTCGTGATCCATCGCCAGCCGCAGCGCCTCCTCGTAGGTCTTCGCGCGCACCGTGGTCAGGACGGGTCCGAAGATCTCCTGCCGGTAGATCTCCATCTCGGGGGTCGCACGGTCGAACAGGGTGGGCCCCACGAAGAACCCGTTCTCGTAGCCCTGCAGCCGGAAGTTGCGCCCGTCCATCACCAGTTCGGCGCCCTGCTCCACCCCCGAGGTGATCAGGCCGATCACCCGCTCGCGCGCTGCCGCCGTCACCAGCGGCCCGTAGTCAACGTCCGTCCCCGCGGTATAGGGCCCGACCTTCAGCTTCTCGATCCGCGGCACAAGCTTCTCGATCAGGCGGTCGGCGGTCGCCTCGCCCACCGGCACGGCGACCGAGATCGCCATGCAGCGCTCTCCCGCCGCGCCGTAGCCGGCGCCCACCAGCGCATCCGCCGCCTGGTCCATGTCGGCGTCGGGCATGATGATCATGTGGTTCTTGGCGCCGCCGAAGCACTGCACGCGCTTGCCGGCCGCACACCCCCGGGCATAGATGTATTCCGCGATCGGCGTGGAACCGACGAAGCCCACCGCGGCGATCGTGCGGTTGTCGAGGATCGCGTCCACCGCCTCCTTGTCGCCGTTGACCACCTGCAGCACCCCGTCGGGCAGTCCCGCCTCCTGCAGCAGTTCGGCCAGCATCAGCGGCACCGAGGGGTCGCGCTCGGAGGGCTTCAGGATGAAGGCGTTGCCGCAGGCGAGCGCCGGGCCCATCTTCCACATCGGAATCATCGCGGGGAAGTTGAAGGGGGTGATGCCGGCGACCACGCCCAGCGGCTGGCGCATCGAATACATGTCGATGCCGGGGCCGGCCGCGTCGGTGAACTCGCCCTTCAGGAGGTGCGGGGCGCCGATGCAGAACTCGATCACCTCGAGCCCGCGCTGCACGTCGCCCTTCGCGTCGGGCAGGGTCTTGCCGTGCTCGCGCGACAGCGCCTCGGCCAGCTTGTCCATGTCGCGGTTCAGGAGCCGCACGAACTCCATCATCACCCGCGCGCGCCGCTGCGGGTTTGTGGCGGCCCATTTCGGCTGCGCGGCAGCAGCCGAGGCCACGGCGGCATCGAGTTCGTCCTTCGCGGCCAGCGCCACGCGCGCCTGCACCTCGCCGGTCGCCGGGTTCCAGACCTCGGCAAAGCGGCCCGATCTGCCGGCCACGCGGCGCCCGTCGATCCAGTGGCCCAGTTCCTGCATCTCATCCTCCATTCACGGGATTGCGGGCAGGATAGTGCCGCGGCCTTGCCACCGGAAGGGGCAGAGCGGCGGGAGCGCCGTGCCCGATCGCGCGGGGTCCAAGACCCCGGCGGGGGGGCGGGGCCCGTTCCGCGCGACCGGGGTGCGGCGCGCGGTCCGGCCGTGGGGCGCCGGCCAGGGCGTGCGCCGGGTCGGTCCTTCCGTGCGCCGTCGCGCTGCCCGCGCCTGCCCCGAAGCCTTCGCTTGACAGATGGCATCCGCGCGGGGACGCTTCGCGCAGGCGGCGAAGATCCGCGGAGGATCCGCGACCGGCAAAAGGGGGGAGGCGCCGATGCAAGTGCTGCAGATCCTGCGGTCCAAATCCGACGACGGGGTGGTGTCGGTGGCGCCCGGGGTGACCCTGGCCGAGGCGGTCCGGGTGATGGCAAGCCGCCGCATCGGCGCCGTCGTCGTCTCTCCCGACGGCAAGCGGGTGTCGGGGATCCTGTCGGAGCGCGACATCGTGCGCGAGCTCGCCCGGCGCGGTCCCGGCTGCCTGACCGACCGGGTGGAATCGGCGATGACCTCGGCCATCGTCTCGTGCCGGCGCGAGGACGACGCGCAGACGGTGATGCAGAAGATGACCGACGGCCGGTTCCGCCACATGCCCGTGGTCGAGGAGGGTCAGATGGTGGGGCTGATCTCGATCGGCGACGTGGTCAAGGCGCGGCTCGCCGAACTGGCGATGGAGAAGGACGCACTCGAGGGGATGATCAAGGGGTTCTGACGCCCTCGGCCTGCTTGAAATCCGCGGCGCAATGATGTTGCGTGACGCCTGCGGGCTGGGCGCGGACGATCCGGCCCCGGCAGACGGGACGGGACGGCGATGCGGATCGGACTCTATCCGGGCACCTTCGATCCGGTCACGCTGGGGCATCTCGACATCATGCGCCGCGCCGCGGCCCTTGTGGACCGGCTGGTGATCGGGGTGGCGATCAACCGCGACAAGGGCCCGCTGTTTCCGCTGGAGGAGCGGGTGGCGATGATCGAGGCCGAGGCTGCGGAGCTTTCGCGCGACACCGGCATCGAGATCGTTGCGCATCCCTTCGAGAACCTCCTGATCGACTGCGCCCGCGACGTCGGCGCCGGGCTGATCATCCGCGGGCTGCGCGCGGTCGCGGATTTCGAGTACGAGTTCCAGATGGTCGGCATGAACCGCCGGCTCGATGCGCGCATCGAGACGGTGTTCCTGATGGCCGAGGCGCAGCACCAGGCGATCGCCTCGAAGCTGGTCAAGGAGATCGCGCGCCTGGGCGGGGACGTCACCTCGTTCGTGACCCCCCGCGTCAAGGCCGCGCTCGGCGCCCGATTCCCGCGGCGCTGAGCCCGCCCGGGCGGGGAAGGGAGATCTCGCCCGGGGATGCGCCCGGCCCCGGTCGTCTGCGCCGGCCCGCAGCCGGCCGCCGGGCTCCGGCCGTCGCCGAGGGGGGCTGTCTGCCCCCCTCGACCCCCCGAGGATACTTGCAGACCGGACATGGGACGGGTCGCGACGGAGACGCCGGAACCGGCCGGACGCGCCGTGCCCCGGTCGGGCGGTGCGGGGGAGGCGGTCGGCCCGGGGTCGGCGCGGGGCAGGGGCTTCCGTCGGCCGGGCGCGGTGGCTAGGGTCCGGCGGGCGCGCCGGGGGAGGCGCGCCCGGGAGCCGCCCGATGACCGACCGACTGGCGCTGATCCTCGCCCTCGCGATCGCCGGCCTGCTGGCCGCGGACCTGATGCTGGACTGGGGCGGCACGCTGTTCGTGCTGCGCCGGCTCGATGCGCTGATCGAGTGGCTGGCGTTCTGGCGCTGAGCCGCGGCGCGGCCGCTGGCGGCGGATCCCGCGGGGCGTTTGCCTTGAAGCCCTGCACCGCGCGGGGTAACAGGGCGGCGCGGCCGCAGCGGGCGGCGCGGCAGCCGGGACGGAGGGCACGGGATGGCGGTGAAGGTTGCGATCAACGGCTTCGGGAGGATCGGGCGGAACGTCCTGCGTGCCATCATCGAATCGGGGCGCACCGACCTCGAGGTGGTGGCGGTGAACGACCTCGGCCCGGTCGGGACCAACGCCCATCTGCTGCGCCACGACAGCGTGCACGGCCGCTTCCCCGGCACGGTGACCACCGGGCCGGACTGGATCGACGCCGGCCGCGGCCCGATCCGGGTGACGGCGCTCCGCAACCCCGCCGACCTGCCCTGGGGGGATGTGGACGTGGTGATGGAATGCACCGGCATCTTCACCGACCGCGAGAAGGCCAAGGTGCATCTCGAGAACGGCGCGAAGCGGGTGCTGGTCTCGGCCCCCTCGGCGGGTGCCGACCGCACCGTCGTCTACGGGGTGAACCATGCCAGCCTGACCGCCGCCGACCTGGTGGTGTCGAACGCCTCCTGCACGACCAACTGCCTGGCGCCGGTCGCCCATGTCCTGCACGGGGCGGTCGGGATCGTGCGGGGTTTCATGACCACGATCCACAGCTACACCGGCGACCAGCCGACGCTCGACACGCTGCACAAGGATCTCTACCGCGCCCGCGCCGCCGCGCTCAGCATGATCCCGACCTCGACCGGGGCGGCGAAGGCCGTGGGGCTCGTGCTGCCCGAGCTCAAGGGCCGCCTCGACGGCGTGGCGATCCGGGTGCCGACGCCGAATGTCTCGGTGGTGGACCTCGTCTTCGAAGCCGCGCGCGACACCAGCGCGGAGGAGATCAACGCCGCCATCCGCGCCGCGGCCGACGGGCCTCTCGCAGGCGTCCTCGGCTATACCGACGAGCCGCTGGTCTCGTCGGACTTCAACCACGACCCCCGTTCGAGCGTGTTCCACATGGATCAGACCAAGGTGTTGGAGGGCCGTATGGTCCGCATCCTGTCGTGGTACGACAACGAATGGGGCTTCTCGAACCGCATGGCCGACACTGCGGTGGCGATGGGCGCGCTGATCTGACGCAGGCGGCCGGGGTCGGGGCGGTTCGGGCGGGTCGGTCGCGTCTGCGGGCTGCGTCGGCGGCGGAACCGTGCTAGCGCGCTGGCAGCATGGCACTCGTCACCGCGCTCTGGGTCATCGCCGCCCTGTTCCTTGTCGTCGGCCTTTCCGAGCCGGTCGCGGCGCGGCTGCGGCTGCCGTTCACCGTATTCCTGGCTGCCGTCGGGGTGGGCCTCGGCGCGGGGGCGACCTTTCTCTGGCAGACCACGCTGACCGACGCGCTGAACCCGGTGGCGCGGGCGATCCTCGACTTCCCCGTCTCCTCGACTGTGCTCCTGTCGGTGTTCCTGCCGACGCTGCTGTTCCAGGCGGCGCTGTCGGTCAACGCGCGGCGGATGCTCGACGACTGGGTGCCGATCCTCGTGCTCGCGGTGCTGGCGGTGGTGCTGGCGACACTCACCATCGGGCTTGCGCTTCTGCCGGTGTCGGGCCTTCCGGTGATGGGCTGCCTGCTGATCGCCGCCATCGTCTCGACGACCGATCCCTCGGCGGTGGTGGGCATCTTCCGCCAGCTTCCGGCGCCGCAGCGGCTGGCGCGGATCCTCGAGGGCGAGAGCCTGCTGAACGACGCCGCCGCCATCGCGCTGTTCGGCGTGTTCCTCGGCTTCCTGACCATCGGCCGCCCCGACCCCGACCTCGGCACCGAACTGCTGCGCTTCCCCTGGTTCCTCTTCGGCGGCATCCTGGCCGGCTGGGCGGCCGGACGCGGGGCACTGGGGCTGATGGCGCTGGTGCCGTCGCATCCGCTGTCGCAGGTGTCGATCACCCTGGCGCTTCCGATCCTGATCTACCTCGCGGCCGAAGCGCTGGCCGGGGTGTCGGGCGTGGTGGCGGTGGTGGCGGCCGGGCTTGCGGTGAACCTCGGCGGGCCGGGGCGGCTCAGTCCGCAAAGTCTGACCAAGCTGCGCGAAACCTGGGAGCTGCTGGCGCACTGGGCGGGCAGCTTCATCCTCATCCTCGGCGCGATCTTCGTGCCGCGGTTCCTTGCGCGGGCCGAATGGTCGGACCTCGTGCTGGTCGCGGTGACGGCCGTGGCGGCCCTGCTCGCGCGGGGGGCGGTGCTCTACCTCGTGCTGCCCGTGCTCGCCGCCTCGGGGCTCTCGCCCCGGGTCGAGGGGCCCTACCGCCTGGCCATCCTCTGGGGCGGGCTGCGGGGCGCGGTGACGCTGGCGCTGGCGCTTGCGGTGACCGAAAGCCCCTTCATCGCCCCCGAGGTCAAGCGCCAGGTCGGGATCGTGGCCACCGGCTTCACCTTCTTCACGCTGATCGTTCAGGGCCTGACGCTCAGGCCGCTGATCCGCCGCCTCGGGCTCGACCGGCTCTCGCCCCTCGACGAGGCGCTGGGGGCGCAGGTGGTGGCGACCGCCTTGCAGTCGGTGCGCGACCGGGTGGGCGAAGCGGCGCGGAGTTTCGGGATCGACCGCGGGATCGCGGCCGCCGAGGAGGCGATGCTGACCGAGCGGCTGAACCAGGCGCTGCTGATCGCCGACGAGGGCACCGAG
>CALDYW010000228.1 GCA_937944395.1 uncultured Paracoccaceae bacterium
GACGATCTGGCCGAGATACATCACCGCCACGCGCTGGCAGAGGTAGCGCACCGTCGTCAGGTCGTGGCTGATGAAGACGAAGCTGATGCCGAGCTCCTCGCGCAGGCGCGCGAGCAGCGCGATCAGGCCGTTGCGCGCGCGCGGGGCAAGCACCGAGGTGGGCTCGTCGAACACCAGGAACTCGGGTTCGAGGATCAGCGCGCGCGCGATCGACACCCGCTGCAGCGTGCCCGCGCCCAGGCCGCGCGGCCTTTGGCCGAGCAGCGTCTCGGGCAGGTCCACCAGCGCCAGCGCGCGCGCCGCCCGCGCCCGCCGCTCGGCCGGCGGCAGGCGGGTGTGCAGCGTCAGCGGCTCGTCGAGGATCCGGCCGACCGTCCAGCGCGGGTTGATGCTGTCGAACGGATCCTGGAAGACGATCTGCATCCGCGCCCGGAACGGGCGCATCGCCGCCGCCGACAGGCCCGTGATCTCGGCGCCGTCGAAGTCGATCTGCCCGGCCGTCGGCTCGATCAGCCGCATCAGGCAGCGCCCGACCGTGGTCTTGCCGGATCCCGATTCGCCGACCAGCCCCAGCGCCTCGCCCCGGCGCAGCGTCAGGTCCACCCGGTCCACCGCCTGCACCACCTTGTCCGATCCGCGCACCGGGAAGTGCTTGGTCAGGCCGCGCGTCGCCAGGATCGGTGCCGCGCCTTGGGGAACCTGCGGCGCGAAGGCACCGCCGCGCTCGCGCTGCAGCGCCAGCACCTCGCGGCTGTAGGGGTGCTGCGGATCGGCGAAGAACCGGCGCACCGGCGCATCCTCGACGATGCGGCCCTCGTGCAGCACCAGCACCCGGTCGCAGTAGTTGGCGATGATGCCGAGCTCCTGGGTGACCATCAGGATCGCCGATCCGGTCTCCTGCACGGTGCGCCACATCTCGTCGAGGAACTGCGCCTGGATCGTGACGTCGAGCCCGCTCGTGGGCTCGTCGGCGATCAGAAGCTTCGGCCGCGAGGACAGCGCCATCGCGATCAGCGCCCGCTGCGCCATGCCGCCCGAAAGCTCGTGGGCATAGGCCTCGGCCCGTCGCTCGGGGTCGTTGATGCCGACCATGCGCAGCATCTCGACCGCCCGCGCCCGCGCCTCGGCGGCCGAGGCGGGGTTGTGGGCGCGATAGACATGGCCGATCTGGCGGCCGACCTTCAGCATCGGGTTGAGCGCCGCGCGCGGGTTCTGCACGATGATGCCGATGTCGCGGCCGCGGATGGCGCGCCGGTCGTCCTCGGTCATCGCAAGAAGATCGCGGCCCGCGAAGCGCACCTCGCCGCCGAGGATGCGCCCCGGCGGCCGCACCAGCCCCATCAGCGCCAGCGCCGCCGTGGACTTGCCCGCACCCGCGTCGCCGACCAGCCCCACCACCTCGCGCGCGGCGATGCGGAAGCTGAGCTCCTCGACCGGCACGACCGTCCCGCCCGGGGTCCGGTAGCCCACGCGCAGGCCCCGCACCTCGAGCAGCGGCACGGCGGCCCCGGGCAGCGGCGCGGCGCCGGCGCGTTCAGCCGCCCTCATGCCGCCGCTCCAGCGCGTTGCCGAGCACCGCGAAGCCGAACACGGTCAGCGAGATGGCGATGCCCGGGAAGACCGACGGCCACCATTCGCCGAGGATGATCTGGTTCGCGCCGGTCGAGATCATCAGCCCCCATTCCGGCGTCGGCGGCCGCACCCCGGCGCCGACGAACGACAGCCCCGCGGTCAGCAGGATCGCGAAGCCGATGGTGACCGAGGACTGGATCAGCGCGGGCGCGAGCGAGTTCGGCAGCACATGGGTCAGCGCGATCGACAGTTCGCGCCGGCCCATCGCGCGCGCGGCCTCGACGAAGCCGCGCGCCTTCTGGCTGAGAACCTCGGCGCGGGTCAGCCGGACGTAGATCGGGGTATAGACGAAGGCGAGCGCGATGATGATGTTGGCGGTCGAGCGACCGGCCAGCGCCACCAGCACCATCGCCGAGATGAACACCGGAAAGCTCTGCATCACGTCCGAGACGCGCATCAGCAGCTCGGTGCCCCAGTTGCGGAAATACCCCGCGATCAGGCCGAGGAAGACCCCGATCGCCAGCGACAGCCCGTTGGCCAGAAGCGCGATCACCAGGTCGGTGCGGGGCGCCGCGATCACCCGGCTGAAGACGTCGTAGCCCGAGGCGTCGGTGCCCATCCAGTGCGGCGGATGCGGCAGCGTGCCGGCCAGAAGGCCGGCGACGAGCCCCGGAATCTCCGCCGCCGGCGGCGGCGGCACGGCCACGCGCGGCGTCGTCAGCGTGGGATCGTAGGGGCCGATCGAGGGGCCGATCACCGCCAGCACGCAGACCACGGCGACGATGCCGGCGCCGGTCCGCAACAGCCAGTCGGGCCGCCGCCGCGGCGGCGCCAGCGGGTCGGCCGCGGCGGTCAATGGCTCACCCTCGGGTCGATCGCGGCATGGATCAGGTCGAGCGCCAGATAGACCAGCAGCGAAATCGCGGTGATCACGAGGACCACCCCCTGGATCGCCGGATAGTCGAAGGCCAGGACCGAGCGCACCGCATACTGGCCGATCCCGCCCAGCGAGAACACCGTCTCGACCAGCACCGCCCCCGACAGCATGAAGCCGTAGAGAATGCCGATCAGCGTGATCGACGGCGCCATCGCCGCGCGCAACGCATAGGCCGCGACCCGGCCGCGCGGCAGGCCCGCGGCATTGGCATAGAGCACGAAGTCCGACTGCAGCGCGCGGGCCATGTTCTGGCGCACCATCTTGATGATCGGCCCCGACAGCACGAAGGCCAGTACCGCGACCGGCAGCATCAGGTGGTGCAGCGCCTCGACGAACTTCCCCGGCTGGCCGGCGATCAGCGTGTCGATCAGCATGAAGCCGCTGACCGGGGGCGGGGGCGCGGTCATCGGCCCGAGCCGGCCCAGCGGCGGCGGCGCCCAGCCGAGCTGGAAGTAGAAGACATAGACGAACAGCAGCCCCCACCAGAACTCGGGCTGCGAGCCGGCGAACAGCGAATAGACGAACACCCCCTTGTCCGCCCGCCCGCCGGGGCGCAGCGCCGACAGCATGCCCACCGGCACCGCCACCGCGAAGGCCACGAGGAAGCCCAGCGTGATCAGTTCCAGCGTCACCGGCAGGTAGGCGCGGATCTCGGCGCCCACCGTCGAGCCGGTGACCCAGGAGGTGCCGAGCGAGCCCTGCAGCAGACCCGGGCCGATGTCGGGGCGCAGGCCGAGATAGATCGCCAGCTGCTCGGGCACCGGGCGGTTCAGGCCGAGCTGCGCCTCGGCCTGGGCATAGGCCTCGGCCGAGGCGTTCATCCCGACCAGGCGCGAGACCGGATCGGCGGGCAGCAGGCGGATCAGGAAGAACACCGCCACCGTCAGCCCGAGAAGCTGGACGATCCCGATCAGCACGCGGCGGAGGATATAGCGCGACAGCATCCAGCGGGTCCGGGGCGCGGCGCCTGGCGGCGGCAAGGGGTCGGCCCGGCGACGGGTGCCGCCGGGCCGAGGGGTCGTGTCCGCCGGCTCAGTCGGCCAGCTTCAGGTCCATGAAGCGCAGCGAGTTGTCGGGATACCAGCGGATGCCCGACAGCTTGTCCGAGAAGGCCCACTGGGTCTTGTATTCGACGATCGGCAGCCAGGCCACGTCGGCGGCAAGCTGGTCCTGGATCTGGCCGACCAGCTCGGTGCGCACCGCCATGTCGGGCTCGACGCGGGCCTTCGCCCAGGTCTCGTCCACGAAGGCGTTGGAATAGTTGACCATGTTGTTCAGACCGCCCTTGTCGGGCGAGACGAAGAACAGCTGGATCGCATAACCCGCATCCACGCCGATCGGCTTCTCCTGGTCGTTCACGGCGAAGGGCAGGTCGCGCTTGACGAGCTGGCGGTCGCCGTACTGGGTCTGCGGGATCGGGTCGAGCGTGACCGGGAAGCCGACCTCGCGCAGGCTGGTCTGAAGGATGTTCACGATCGGGCCGAGGGTCGATTCCTTCTCGGCGACGTAGGACAGCCGGAAGGCCTCGGCGAAGGCCTCGAGCCCGGCGCCCCCCGGATAGCCCGCCTCGGCCAGAAGCGCCTTCGCGCGCTCGGGGTCATGGGCGAAGTCGGCCGCAGCCTTGAAGCCCGGATAGGACGAGGGGACCAGCCCCTTCCACTGCGTCGCCTGCCCGAAATAGCCGTTCCGGATGATCTGGTCGAACGGGACGGCATGGGCGATCGCCTGCCGGATCAGCGGGTTGTCGAAGGGCGGCGTGGCGAAGTTCATGTGCAGGAACATGTTCTCGTTCCCCGTGACGCCGCCCACGGCAATCCCGGGCTGGCCGCGCAGGCTGTCGAACTCGCGCGGGGTCAGGCCGGTGACAAGGCTCGCCTGGCCCGTGCGCAGCACGACGACGCGGTTCGACGACTGCGGCACCCGGCGCACGGTCACCCGGTCGATGTCGGGCTTGCCCATGAAGTAGTCGGGGTTGGCGACGTAGCTGATCTCCTCGTTCTTGGTCCAGCTGTCGAGGCAATAGGCGCCGAAGCCCGGCGCGTTGGCGGTGTTGACGTAGTTGTGCGACCAGGGATCGTCCGGCGTGGCATTCGCCTCCATCGTCTCCTTGTCGAAGATCAGCAGGCCGAAGATCGTCAGCACCGGCAGGAACAGCGCGTTCGGCTCGGACTGGCGGATCTCGACCGTGTAGTCGTCGATCTTGACCACCGCATCGCCGAGCTCGCGCGCCGCCGGATCGTCGCCGAAGACCTCGACGCCGAAGCCCTTGATCGAGCCCACGTTCGACAGGAACCAGCCGATCGGCGCCGCCCCCGAGACCGATTTGGCGCGCTGGAAGGTATAGACCACGTCATCGGCATCGAAGGTCGCACCGTTGCAGCCCTTGACCCCCTGCCGCAGCCTGAAGGTCCAGGTCAGGGTGTCGGGGTCGAAGCTCCAGCTCTCGGCCAGGCGGCCCTCGAAGGTGCCGAAGTCGGGCAGGGTGATGCCCTCGTCGTTGGTCGGGCCCGCGGCATACATCACCAGGGGCTCCATCAGCGTCACCATCCCCTGCTGGCTTGCCGGGATCGCCGCGGCAGGCCCGTCGTAGTTGAGACCGGCCGGCACATCCTCGGCCAGCATGAGGATTTCCTTGGCCGGCGCGGCACCCGCCACGGCCAGCAGCGCGGCGGCAAGGCCCGCCGAGATCGTCGTCATCCGTCTGCGCATGGTCGAACCCCCCGGGATGTGACGCGGATTTGTCCGGACAAATCACGCATGGGCAACCGCACGCTGTCAAGCGCCTTTGCGGCGCCGTGTCGCGGCGGGCGCCCCCGGCGCGACCGAGGCCGTGTCGCGTCGGGCGCCGCCGGCATGACGGTGGGGGATTGACAGCGCCCCGCCTTCCCCGGAATTTGTCCGGACAAATCGCGCCCGCCCGAAGGGCCGCGCGAACGGGGGGCGGTCCATGCGCATCGTCGTGCTGTTCAACCTGAAGCCGGGCGTGGACCCGGCCGACTACGAGGCCTGGGCGGCCTCCGAGGATGCGCCGGCCGTCCGCGCCCTGCCCTCGGTCGCCGCCTTCCGCGTCCATGCCCTGACCGGGCTGATGTTCGGCGCGGGCACCCCGCCCTTCCGCTATGTCGAGGTGATCGACATCGCCGATCCCGAGGGCTTCGGCGCCGACATCGCCACCCCGCGGATGCAGGCGATCGCGGCGCGGTTCCGCGACTTTGCCGAGGCGCCGCTGTTCCTGACGACCCGCGAGATCGGGGCATGAGCGCGCCGCTTGCCGGACAGGTCGCCCTGGTCACCGGGGCCGGGCGGGCCGGGGGCCTCGGCCAGGCGATCGCAAGGGCGCTGGCCGCGCGCGGCGCCGCGATCCTTCTGCACGATCGCGGGGCGGCGGGCGGGGCGCTCGCGCCGCCGCACGGGGTCGGCGCGGCCGACGAGCTCGCCGCCACGGCGGCGGCGATCCGCGCCGCGACCGGCGCCCGGGTCGAGACGGCAACGGGCGACCTGATGGAGGAATCCGCCATCGCCGCCCTCGTCGCCGCTGCCGTCGAGCGCTTCGGCCGGCTCGACATCCTGGTGAACAACGCCGGGATCGGGTATCTGTTCGGCGCGCTTGCCGACCAGCCGACCGAGGAGATCGACGCGGTCCTGTCGGTCAACCTGCGCGCCCCGATGCTGCTGACCAAGCACGCCGCGCCGGTGATGATCGCCGGCGGGCGCGGCGGGCGGATCCTCAACATCGCCAGCCAGGCCGGCAAGTCGGGCTTCGCCTTCGCGGTCGCCTACACCGCCTCGAAGCACGGGCTGATCGGGCTGACCCGCGCCGCGGCGCTGGAGCTTGCGCCGCACGGGATCACCGTGAACGCGATCTGCCCCAACCACGTGACCACCGGCCTCGGCGCCTGGCAGAACGCCTTCATGGCAAAGGCGCAGGGCCGCACGCTGGACGACTACCTGGCCCAGATGCGCGCGCGCATCCCCTTGGGGCGCACCGGCACGCCCGAGGACACCGCGGCGGTCGCGGCCTTCCTCTGCCTGCCCGAGGCGGGCTACATCACCGCCGAGGCGATCAACGTCTCGGGCGGCGAGGAATACCACTGATGCCGCCGTCGCCGGACTTCCGCTGGCCGAACGGCGCGGGGCTGGCGCTGTCGCTCGTCGTCAACGTCGAGGAAGGCAGCGAGATGTCGGTGGCGCGCGGCGACAAGGGCCCCGAGCCGGTGGACGAGCTCGGCGTCGCGCTGAAGATCCCGATCCGCGCCCACGGCAACGAATCGAACTACCGTTACGGCCTCGGCCCCGGCGCCCGGCGGGTGTTCGGCGCCTTCCGGGCGGCGGGTCTGCGCGCCACGGTGACGGCGGCGGCGCAGTCGCTCGAGGTCGCGCCCGGGGTGGCGCGGATGGTGGTCGCGGGCGGGCACGAGGCCGCCGCGCACGGCTGGCGCTGGGTGCATCAGTTCTCCTTCGACGAGCCGCGCGAGCGCGCCTTCATCGCCCGCGCCGTCGAGAGCCTGACGCAGACCACCGGGCAGCGGCCGGTGGGCTGGCTGTCGCGCTATCTGCACACCGGGAACACGCGCCGGCTTCTGGCCGAGGCGGGCTTTCTCTACCACATGGACGACTATTCCGACGACCTGCCCTTCTGGGACGTGGTCGAGACCGCGGCCGGGCCGCGGGCGATGGTGATCGTGCCCTATGCGCTCGACACCAACGACATGAAGTTCTGGCTGGCGCCGGGCCACACGCCCGCCCAATGGCTCGACTATGCCATCGAGACATTCGAGCGGCTGCGCGCCGAGGGTCGGCACGGCCCCTGCATGATGTCGCTGGGGCTGCACCTGCGCATCATCGGCCGTCCCGGCCGGATCGGCGCGCTCGAACGCTTCCTCGCCCATGCCGGCGCCGCCTCGGGCGTCTGGGTGGCGACGCGGGCCGAGATCGCACGCGCCTTCGCCGCCGCCGTCGCCCCGCCCGCGGAGGCCGCCCTGCCATGAGCGCCGATGCGCGACGGCTGGCCGAGCATGTCGCCGGGGTGCGGTTCGAGGCCCTGCCCGATGCCGCGGCGGCCAAGGTGAAGACCTTCCTGCTCGACACCCTCGGGGTCGGCATCGCCGGCTCGTCGGGGCCCGGGGCCGGGGCGCTCGCCGGCGTCGCCGCCGGCTGGGGCGAGGGCGCCGAGGCGACGGTCTGGAACGACGGGCGGCGCCTGCCCGCCGCCTCGGCGGCGGTGGTCAACGCCTACCGCATCCACTGCCTCGAATACGACTGCGTGCACGAGGGCGCGGTGCTGCACCCGATGGCGACGATCCTCGCCGCCGTGCTCGCCTTCGCCGAACGCGAGGCGGCGGCGGGCCGGCCCGTGGCCGGGCGCGACCTGATCGCCGCCGTCGCCGCGGGCGTGGATGCGGCCTGCCTGCTCGGCCTTGCCGCGACGGGGCCGATCCGCTTCTTCCGGCCGGCGACGGCCGGCGGGATGGGCGCCGCGGCGGCGCTCGCGCGCCTGGCCGGACTGGATGCCGAAGGCGTGCTCGATACGCTGGGCGCGCAATACGCCCAGACCTCGGGCACGCTTCAGCCCCATGCCGAGGGCTCGCCGATGCTGGGGCTCCAGGTCGGCTTCAACGCCCGCGCGGCGCTCTGCGCGCTCGACCTCGCGCGGGCGGGCTTCCGCGGCCCGCACGACATCCTGACCGGCCGCTACGGCTACCTGCCGCTGTTCGAGGACGGGAAGTTCGACCTTGCCCCGCAGCTCGACACGCTCGGGCGGGTCTGGCAGGTCGAGGCGCTGAGCCACAAGCCCTTCCCCTCGGGCCGGCTGACGCATGGGGTGGTCGACGGGCTCGGCCGGCTGATGGCCGCCCACGGCTTCGGCCCGGGCGACATCGCCCGCGTCACCGCGCATGTGCCCCCGCTCGTCCACCGCCTCGTCGGCCGCCCCGACATCCCCGACCCCGAACCGAATGACGCCAAGCTCTGCCTGGCCTACGTCGCCGGCGTCTTCCTCGCCCGCGGCCGGGTGGACGTGCCCGAGTTCCGCCCGCCGGTGCTGACCGATCCCGAGGTGCACCGCTTCGCCGCGCTCATCGAGACCGTCCCGGACGGCAACCCCGACCCGAACGCGCTCGACCCGCAGACCATCGAGGTGCGGCTCACCTCGGGCGCGGTCCATGCGGTCACCCTCGCCCGCGTCCTCGGCCACCCCGAGGTGCCGCTCGGCGAGGCCGAGAATGTGGCCAAGTTCCGCCGCTGCGCCGGCTTCGCCGCCCGGCCGCTGACGCCCGAGCGGGCCGGGCGCCTGATCGACACCGTCGCGGGCCTCGAGCGGGTGGAGGACGTCGCCTGCCTGCCCGCGCTGACCCTGCCGGAGGCCGCATGAGACCGCGCCGCAGCCTGCTGTTCGCGCCCGCGAACCGCCCCGAACTGTTCGCCAAGGTGCTGGCCTCGGGCGCCGACATCGTCTGCCTCGACCTCGAGGACGCGGTGCCGCCCGCGGCCAAGGCCGCGGCCCGGGCCGCGGCGGTGCCGTTCCTGACCGCGGACCCGGGCCCCGAACGCGCCGTGCGGATCAACGCGCTGCGCGGCCTCGAGGGCCTGCGGGACATCGAGGCGATCCTCTCCGCCCGGCCCTCGGGCGGGGTTCTGTTCCTGCCCAAGGTCCGCGACGCCGGCGAGGTGCGGCTGGCCCATGACCTGGTCGAGGAGGCGGCGCCGGCGCTGGCGCTCGCCGTCCTGATCGAGACGGCCGAGGGGCTGGCGAACGCGCACGACATCCTCGCCGCCTCGCCGCGGATCGCCTTCGCCCTCTTCGGCGGGGTGGACCTTGCGGCCGACCTCGGCGTGCAGGTGGCGCCCGAGCCCCTGCTCTACGCCCGCTCGGCGCTGGTCCATGCCGCGGCGCGGGCGGGGGTGGACCTGCTCGACGTGCCCGCGCTCGCGTTCCGCGACGGCGAGACGATCGCGCGCGAGGCCCGCGCCGCCCGCGCGCTGGGCTTCACCGGCAAGGCCGCGATCCACCCCGCGGGCCTGCCCGCGATCCACGAGGCCTTCGCCCCCTCGGCCGAGGAGATCGCCCGCGCCGAGGCGGTCGTGGCCGCCTATCGCGCCAGCCCCAACGGGCTTGCCGTGCTCGACGGACGCTTGGTGGAGAAGCCGGTCGTCCGGGCGATGGAACGCATCCTGGCCCTGCGCGACGCGATCGCCGCCGCCCAACCTGCGAGGACCGAATGACCCAGACGCATGTGCCCGCGGGCGAGCGCCGCATCCGCGAACGCTTCGGCCGCTACTACGAGGATTTCGCCGTCGGCGAGATCTACGAGCACCGCCCCGGGCGCACCATCAGCGAGACCGACAACACCTGGTTCACGCTGCTGACGATGAACACCCATCCGATGCACTTCGATGCCGAATACGCGAAGCATTCCGAGTTCGGCCGCTGCATCGTCTGCTCGCCGCTGACGGTGGCGATCATGGTCGGCCAGAGCGTGACCGACGTCAGCCAGAAGGCGATCGCCAACCTCGGCTGGACCAACATCCGCATGACCGCGCCCCTCTTCGCCGGCGACACGCTGACGAGCGAATCCGAGGTCGTCGCCAAGCGCGACTCGAGGTCGCGCCCCGATGCCGGGATCGTCACCGTGATCACCCGCGGCTTCAACCAGCACGGCACCCTCGTCTGCGACTTCGAGCGCACGATCCTGGTGGCCAGGCGCGGCCATCCGCTCGAGGAACGGGCGAACTACTAGGGAGAGGCGCGATGACCGACCACCCCCGAGACCTGACGGCACCGGCCGAGGACGAGGCGCTGATCCTCGAATCGATCCGCAAGTGGCTCGACCGCGACGTGCGCCCGCACGTCCTGCGGCTCGAGCACGCCGACGAATACCCCGCCGAGATGGTCGAGCAGATGAAGGCGCTCGGCCTGTTCGGGGCGACGATCCCGGCCGAATACGGCGGGCTCGGGCTTTCGGCGACGACCTATGCGCGCATCGTCGAGACCATCGCCGAGGTCTGGATGTCGCTGACCGGCATCTTCAACTCGCACCTGATCATGGCCGCCTGCGTCGCCCGCCACGGCACGCCCGAGCAGAAGGCCTTCTACCTGCCGAGGTTCGCCTCGGGCGAGCTGCGCGGGGGCCTCGCGCTGACCGAACCCGACGCCGGGACCGACCTGCAGGCGATCCGCACCCGCGCCCGGCGCGAGGGCGACCACTACCTCATCAACGGCACCAAGACCTGGATCTCGAACGGAATCCACGGCCAGTGCTTCGCCCTTCTGGTCAAGACCGACCCCGAGGCCGAGCCCCGCCACCGGGGCATGAGCATGTTCATCGCCCGCAAGGCCGAGGGCTTCCGCGTCGGCCGCAAGCTCGAGAAGCTCGGCTACAAGGGGATCGATTCGGCGGAACTGATCTTCGAGGACTACCGCATCCCGGCCTCGGACCTCCTCGGCGGCGAGGAGGGCCGCGGCCTGCAGGCCGCGCTCGGCGGGCTCGAGCTCGGCCGCATCAACATCGCCGCCCGCGGCTGCGGGCTGGCCTCGGCGGCGCTGATGGATTCGGTGCGCTACGCCCAGATCCGCCGCACCTTCGGCAAGCCGATCTGCGAGCATCAGGCGATCCAGCTCAAGCTCGGCGAGATGGCGACGCGGCTCCAGGCGGCGCGCCTTCTGACCTACGACGCCGCCCGCGCCTACGACCGGGGCGAGCGCTGCGACATGGAGGCGGGGATGGCGAAGTATTTCGCCTCCGAGGCCGCGGTCGAGAACGCGCTCGAGGCCATGCGCATCCACGGCGGCTACGGCTATTCCAAGGAATACCACGTCGAGCGCTACTTCCGCGACGCGCCCCTGATGTGCATCGGCGAGGGCACGAACGAGATCCAGCGCATCATCATCGCGCGCCAGCTGATCGAGCGGCACCCGGCATGAGGCCCCCGCGGGACGGGAAATCGCCGCCGACCGGCGCGCCGCCGGCCGCGCCGGCGCGCCCCCCGGCGGCCGGGTCCGGCGCCCGGGCCCGCCCCCCGGCCCGACGCCGATGAGCGCCCCCCCGCCGCTTGCCGGCCTGCGCATCCTCGCCGTCGAGCAGTACGGCGCGGGGCCCTTCGCCTCGCTCTACCTCGCCGACCTCGGCGCCGAGGTGATCAAGATCGAGGATCCGAAGGGCGGCGATTCGGCGCGCGCCTCGGGGCCGCACTTCCTGCCCGACGGCACCAGCCTGTTCTTCCAGACCTTCAACGGCGGCAAGCGCTCGGTCGCCCTCGACATCCGCGCGCCCGCAGGACGCGCCGCATTCGGGCGGCTGGTCGCGCGCGCCGATGCGGTGCTGAACAACCTGCGCGGCGACCAGCCGGCGCGGCTCGGGCTGACCCATGCCGATCTCGCGCCGCTCAACCCGCGCATCGTCTGCGCCCATCTGTCGGGCTACGGCCGGACCGGGCCGCGCGCCGACTGGCCGGCCTACGACTATCTCATGCAGGCCGAGGCCGGCTATCTGCACCTGACCGGCGAACCCGGAACCCCGCCCGCCCGCATGGGCCTGTCGATCGTGGACTACCTCTCGGGCATCACGCTGGCCTTCGCGCTGGTCGCCGCGCTGCTCGGCGCGCACCGGACGGGGCGCGGCCGCGACGTGGACGTCACCCTCTACGATGTGGCCATGCACCAGCTCACCTATCCCGCGGCCTGGGTGCTGAATGCCGGCGCCACCATCGAGCGGCGGCCGCGCTCGGGCCACCCCTCGGTCGTGCCCTGCGAGGTCTTTCCCACCGCCGACGGCCACATCTTCATCATGTGCGTGCTGCCGAAGTTCTGGGAGGCGCTCTGCGCCGCCGTCGGGCTGCCGCAGCTACCCGCCGATCCGCGCTTCTCCACACCCGCCGCCCGCTTCGCCAACCGCGACGCGCTGGCCGCGATCCTCGATGCCGCGCTGGCCGCCGACACCACCCAGGGCTGGATGGCGCGCCTCGCCGGCCGCGTGCCGGCCGCGCCGGTGCTCACGCTCGAACAGGCGCTCGCCACGCCCTACGCCGCCCGGTCGGGCGCCATCGCCGCCTGCGACCATCCCGCCCGCCCGGGGCTGCGGCTGGTGGCCAGCCCGGTGCGGCTGGACGGCGCCCGCGCGCCGCTCAGGCCCGCCCCCGCCCTCGGCGCCGACACCCGCGCCGTGCTCGCCGAGGCCGGGCTCGGCGCCGACGAGATCGCCGCGCTCGCCGCCGCCGGCACCATCGCCGGCCCGCCATGAAGCTCGAAGGCCTCCGCGTCCTCGATCTCAGCCAGTTCCTGCCCGGGCCCTGGCTCACCCAGGCGATGGCCGACCACGGCGCCGAGGTGATCAAGATCGAACCGCCCGCGGGCGAGCCCG
The DNA here is from genome assembly GCA_937944395.1 of uncultured Paracoccaceae bacterium. Taxonomy (GTDB): domain Bacteria; phylum Pseudomonadota; class Alphaproteobacteria; order Rhodobacterales; family Rhodobacteraceae; genus CALDYW01. Next base: position 12,865 of record CALDYW010000228.1, read on the forward strand.
TGCGCAACGTCGGCCTGCGCCAGAACGGCCATTCGGTGTGGTTCCGCAACACCCACCGCGGCAAGAAATCGGTCGTCCTCAACCTGAAGGATCCGGCCGACGTCGCCGCCTTCCTCGCCCTCGCGCGCGAGGCCGACGTGGTGGTCGAGGCCTTCCGCCCCGGCGTCGTCGACCGGCTGGGTGTGGGCTACGAGGCGGTCGCGGCCCTCAACCCGGGCATCGTCTATGCCTCGATCTCGGCCTTCGGGCAGAGCGGCCCGCTCAGCGCCACCCCCGCCCACGACCTCGCCATCGAGGCCTATGCCGGCACCGTCAGCCTGAACCTCGGATCCGACGGCAAGCCCACCAACCCGCACATGCCGGTCGCCGACATCACCGGCGCGATGACCGCGCTTGCCGGGATCCTGATGGCGCTCCTGCGCCGGCAGACCACCGGACGGGGCGACTACCTCGACATCTCGATGCACGACGCGACGCTCTCGTGGCTGCCGAACGTCACCGGCCCGGTCTTCGCCGAGGGCCGCCCGCCGCAGGTGAAGCACGAGCGCAGCTTCGGCGGCTACGCCTTCTTCCGCCCCTACGAATGCGCCGACGGCCGCTTCGTCGTGCTCGGCGCGGTCGAGCACAAGTTCGTGCGCAACTTCCTCGGGGCGGTCGGCCGGATGGATCTCTACCAGGCCGCCGCCGGCCCGCCGGGCCCCGGCCAGCAGCCGGTCATCGACGCGCTCGCGGTCCTGTTCCGCACCCGCAGCCGCGATGCCTGGATCGACTGGGCGCAGGGCCGCGACATCGCCCTCGCCCCCGTGCTCGACCTCGCCGAGGCCTTCGCCCATCCCCAGGTCGCCGCCCGCGGGATGCTCGTCCGCGACGCCGAGGGCAGCCCCCATATCGGCACCCCGATCCGCTTCCTTCACGAACCCGGCCGCATCGACCCGCGCCTGCCGGAGCTCGACCAGCACGGGCCCGAGCTGCGCCGCCGCTGAGCCGGCCGCGGCCGGCGTCCCGCCCCCCGCGCCCGTGCCGCCACGGGGAGCCCTTCGGGGCGCCGCCACG